>DATJBS010000052.1:0-12578 GCA_035515235.1 Chitinophagales bacterium | reverse complement strand
AACTTCTAAATCTCAAATATTTTTGTATTGTTTGGGTACATTTACCCTTCTACGTTTGCTGTTTGTAAAAACTAATCTAACATCTAAATGTCCTATTAGCTCTTCTAAGTTTCTCAATATTTCAATGAACGAAAGTGCTTTAAAACACTTGTACTTATTTTCCAAGTTTGGCACATCAACTTATATAAACAAGTTTTCAGTGCAATTCGGGAGCGCAAAGATATAAATCTTTTTTCCCAAAAACAAATCTTTAACAGGTTATTTTAAAAGTTTTTTTCGATTCCTTAAAATCTATTCAAAACCAATAACCTTCAATGAACTGTAACCCCCTTGCAGAAGCGAGTGCAAAGATAGGTGGTTTTTATCCTAAAAACCAAACCGATATTGCAAGTTTTTTATAAAAAAATCGATTAAAAATCATTTTGCATGATTATGAAGTGTTTAGATATTAGCAGTACTATTCCTATACGGTTATATTAACCTCTAGTTAACCGAAAAGATACGATTTGAGACTTTTAATCTCAGCGGAGTTTCTGAAAACGTGAATTGTACTTATTCTTTTGAATACATCTGTAATGATTTGAAATCAAGATTTACATTCAAGCTTTGTTGTTTTGAAGAAACGAAATAACATATCGACAACTGCATCCATCAAAAAATAAATTTGAATTCAAGCTTTTTAAAAATAAAGGCTGTTCGCAATGAACAGCCTTTAAGAATTATTGAAGACTTATCTTCTTATCTGAAGGGTATTTGATAGTATAATTGAATCTGATTTTTTTTGATTCTCCTGGTTTCAAATTAAGATTCCATTCTAGCTTACCGTTTTCAGAATTATAGACCGCTTTATCAGAGTCATTTAATATAACTTCTATATCTTTTTGTCTACTGACTGGAATCTGATCATTGATAACTATATCAACAGAAGCTTTTTTGTTGTTTTTAAGGGTAATTTCTATCGTCTTATCTTCTCTCTTATTAGAGCCAATCAATTTCTTAGAAGTGTAATCATTAATGGACTTGCGATCTATGAAAACCAACTCATCTTTTCCTAATGAAATGTTTAAGGTATCAACAACAGATTTAGCATCTAAGTATATCTGTCCTACATAAGTATCTTCGAAAAAGATATTCGCTTTACCATTTAATAAATTGTAGGATTCCCACTGAGGAACTTTAGCCACTAAATAGATAAACAAATCCCTTTTTGGTACTGATTCGTACTTATATATAGAGGGCATTTCTATTTCTGAGATATCTACCAATTTAGCGTTATTAGTAGATGCTATATTTTGACTTCTAGGGATCTGATATAACTGAGCAGTGGAAGTTTCTACTATTTGAATTACTTCTTCTTCCACTTGATCATAAGCTGCTGAAGATTTCATACTTAAACTTGGCGCTTTTATACCTGCAGATTCTTTTCTGAGATACTGGTATTCTTGTTTAAAATCTACGTATTCAGTAGACCACTCAGGCATCTTTTGATTTTGTTGTGGCTGTGCTGTAGAAAGTGTTAATTTTACATTGTCCCAATCGTAACCTGTTTGTTGAACGATTTGTGCTTTCATTTTGAGCTGCAATGGCTGAGTTAAATTCTTAGAAAAAATATCGTACATAGGAGTCCATCCTGCTTGTGACACCATATAATTGATTTGATAGTCAGATTGTCCTGTTTTACTAGCAACAGTTTTTACAACAATCTCTTGCACAGGCTGATTATTAGGACCAGCTGTATTGATTTGTGCTTGTAATTTCTGAATAGTTTCGCCTAAAGATTTATCTTCTTTTTTGAGTTGAAAGATTTGCTCTCTGATTTTGATTGTTTTGTTCTTATATAATGTAGCTAGATCTTCTACTGCTTTGGGATATAAGGAAGTTTGTTCACCTCCTATCGTTAAGTTCTGATCATATAGCTTCAATTCTCCTTGAGCAACAGCGATTTTTTCTTGGAGCCAAGCTCTCGTTTCTTGAATATTTTCTAAAGAATCCTTCCAAACTTTCATTTGAACTTGATCTGTTTTCTTTCCTAGGTAATTTACTCGAGTAGAAACCGATAAAATATTTAATCCTGAAATAGATACTTGAATGGAATGTGGGTCGATAAATCTTGAGATATCTCTAAAAATAATTTCTTGCTCGCCGGTTTGAGTGATAGAGATTTTACCTGTTCGAGTCTCTCTCGCTTTGTTTGGATATAGTGTTACTTCTGTAACTTTGGACGATACTTCTAATGCTTGTACTACAATTGGCATTATCATACAAAGGAGTACAAAGCTTATTTTTGAAAATTTGATCATTGATGTTGTTTTTGTTCTTTTAATATAACAAAGTATTTGCCAAAGATTTTTTTTGACCACAGACGCCGGACGATAGACCACATTTGAATGTATATCCCTAAAAGAGGTTGACCAATTCTGTCATTCTGAACTTGATTCAGAATCTATAAGGAATACTTAATAGATTGCGGAACAAGCCCGCAATGACAACATAGAATGAATCTTCAGTGACTACTTAAAAATAGTTCGTATAGCTCTCCTCACTAGCGCGCGAATTCTTTGGTGTGGTTTAATTAAAATACTTCTTTTTTATACCCATTAATAAAATCATGGGCTATAAAATTTCATGATTTGTCCTCTTTCATACCCACGATTAAAATAGTAAGCAAAAACATCTCTTTTAAAATCAAGATTACATATTTACATAGGCATCGAAATAAGCACAATTACTTCTTACAGTTTTATAAGTTGTGGTATTTGTCATAGATTTTAATTCTTTGAAGTAATTTCTAAAATTCTTCACTTTATACTTCATCACTGAAACATCAGTATAATCCAAATAGTAATAATCAGTTTCTTTTAAATTCTTCTCTGCATATAAATAAAACTTGCCTTGCTCTGCTTTCGCTGCAGCAAATAAAATCTGCGCTTTCAATTCTGGATCCTTTGCATTTTTTAAAGCAGTTTCTGCATATTTCAAACTGATGTCAAAATCACTTGAGAATTGTGCATACCAACTATAATATTTGTAATAATTTTTAAAGGTCTTATTGGTTTCAGTCACTTCATCTTCAGGACTTAATAAAGAATGAAATTTAGGTCCATTTCCATTGCTCAAATCAAAAGACAACAGCTCTCTAAAATATCCTGCACCTGTAGTATTGAAATAAAAATTAGAGAGTAATAAATTTGCCTTTGCTCCTCTTTCATCAGTTTGTTGTGCAATATGAGATAATTGAGTTAAAGCTTCTGTCAATTCTAACTTATTCATTTCCTTCTTGATAAAATTAAAATCTTTGAGGTACGAATTGATCATCATCTCTTTTTCTAGACACTCAAAACACTCTTTAATATTATAGCCAAAAACTCCATTAGAAATCCCAGAGAACCCATCGTAGGAATTTATGTTTTGATCAGAATAATAATTTGTACCCTCAGGATAGAATTTCTGAGCCATTTTGCTGAACTCTATTTTGGCTAAATCAAATTTCTGCTCTTTCAAGTATAAAGTCCCTTTGTAATTCGATAAGAAATCTTGTAGTGTGAATTTTGATTTCTTTTGGATATATCGATAGGTATCAGGATTATATTCTAAGTAATAAATGTTTTCAGTCAGATACTTTTCAAAATCATTTTTATTCGTTTTAGTAGCTAGCTTCTCAAAGTCATGGAGTAATTCCCAATTGACATTATTAGAAAAATCTTCTATGCTATTGTGTAATAAGAAAGCTTTGGCTTTATCTCCTTGCATAAAATATCTATTCGCTAGAATATCTTTTACCAAATCTTTCATTCTACTTTTTGTCAATTCCTCCTGTGTAAAAGTATGATCATAATAATTTTCTCCTTCTGGATAAACCAATTCAAAATTTAAAATATCAGCATATTTCCTCAATAAGTTTTGCTCGATTTCAGGAGTGATTTTGTCTATTTTATTCAATTCCAAAAGAGCTGTTATAATATTTTTATGAGCTTGATAAGCAGTAGATTTAGAATTGACTTTAGCAAGATAATTTTCAGATTCAATAAAATTCCTAGTGATAGTGGTCAAATACGCTAAAGATAGATTCCAATAATCTGCATCTTTAGAAACAGCTGCTTGTTCCTTTCCGAGTTGAATGACATCACTCATAAATGACTCAGACAATTCTGGCGTCATATATCCTCCACTAGTGAAAAATGGAATTTTACCAGTTCCTTCAATATTATTAAAATCTTCTAAAAGATAAGCACGCTCTAACAAATTGATTGCTCTTGCAAATAAAATTTTAGCTTGATCAGCATTTGGATTGATTTTTACAATCTGACGCATGGCAGCTAAAGGATTACTGAATTCTTTAAAACCAATCAAAAGATATAAATCCATTTTCTCTTGATTTGTTTTCGCATTTTCCAACAATTTATTGTAGTCTAAATCTTCGGTAAAATTCATTGAGATAAATGCACTTTCTTTTTTGTTTTTAGAATGAGAGAAAACTTCAAAGAAATCATAATTTGCTTGAATAAGATTTCCTAAAGCTCTTTCAGCACCTGCTTTTTGATCCAATGCATAATAGTACATCACTGATTTTGTATTCAAAGATTCTACATACTGCTTAAATAAACTGACTGCCTCTTTAAACTGATTGGTATAATGTGCCAAACGAACCAATTGATACCCATAACGCATTTTCAATTCTGTATCCTGTTCTATATTCCAGCTTTTTACCAATACATTTTTCACTTTTGCATAATCCAATTGAGAAGCGTTTTTCTCTGACTTTTCACCATAATACCAATCATCTTCAGTCTCAATTCTGTTATAAGACATGTACGGCTCTAGATACTTAGCGTAAGACAAGTACAATAATGCTTGTCTGTTTTTTGTGATAAAAGTAGCGTCTGCAAAAGCTAATTTTTGGTCAGAGGTTTTCCCTGTTTTGGTCAACTGATCTACTGATTGTTTCGAAGATTTAAACACTAAATAAAGGGCATCTTCATAAGAGATATTTAGATATTTTGCCCAATCTTCTATGTTTTCATTTTTGACATTTGTATTGGTAGATTCGTACAATCTATAATCCATTGTCATCAGAAACGGACTGTATTCAGGAGCATTCGTTATTTCTTGACTGAATAGATTATAATAATAAGCATCTTCACCACCTCCATCTGCACAAGCAAAGGTTTTTACAATAGCTATTAATGTAAAAGTAAATCCTAAAAGAGTATTTTTCATTGCAAGATGTTTAAGTGATAATTTTTAAGCAATTTTTCGTCCAAATGATAATATACGATACTATAATCTTTTTTTATTTTTTGATCTAAAAAAGAAATCGTTTGTTTCAATAATTCTGAAGATATATTTTCCACTTTAATTTTGAAGCCTTTACTCAAATAAATGTTCTGAATAAAAAAATCTTCTTCTACTTCATACAATCCTTTACCTACTTCTTTTACCGGTTGACCTTCTAAATCTTCTATGGTGAATGAATTCACTAGTTTAATTTTTCCTAAATGATTGGTAATAATCGCCCATGAATAAATCGGCAATGCCACATCTAGTTGTATTGGATATTGATCGAGATCTTGTAAATAATCTTTTGCTAATTCCAAATCAAGGATGGAGTTTTTTTCTTTGACATCGTGTGGATTTTCTGTTGCATAACACATCAACACCATTTTGTCCAAAGGTGGAATTCCTTCTTTTTGTCTAAATTTCACTTGATGCAAACGCAAAGTAGCCGATATATTTTTACCAGAAATCTTTTTAAGTTCTTCTAAAAAGAGGAAATAATTTTGGCGAGTACTTTGAGTCCAATCGCAATCAATTTGAATTTCGGAAAAGAAATCTAATTGTCCCGATTTTGAAATGCTATTGACTAAACTATTTACATTTTGAGTCAATTTCAAAACTTCTTCTCGATTCATCTCCACAAATGTTCTGTTGGTAATAAAAACCGTTGGAATATATTTTACAGAGAGTTGAGTAGCGTCAAAATGATGTATAGTTCCTACCGGCAATGCTTGATTTCCTTTTTTATCTACATCAAACAATCGGATATAAATATTTTTTACTTTTAAATCTTCTACAGCTTTTTGCTCTGTTGGAGTGATTTTAAAATTAGATCTCCAATAATAAAAATCAATATCATGAGTTCTTTGCTGTCCACAAGATCCTAAAAAACAACTTATTAATAAGATGCAAAAAAACTTAAATAAAACAAGAGGGATTTTCAAAATAATTGAGTTGTAATGTTGATATGAATCTTGATTTAAAGATAAATAATTCTCGCTGATTAAAATTAAACATCCTTGATTGATATCGAACGAATCCTTTCGACAATGTCATTCTAAACTTGATTCAGAATCCTTTTGACATCCATCTATTATATACCCACGATTGAAATCGTTCAAACCCATGAATAAATTCATGGGCTAAAATAATTCCATTGTTACCGCACGAATCCTTTCGTGTGGTTTTTAATTAATTGTTATTTTATTATTTATTGTCGTTTCGAGAACCTCAACGACTATGCAATTTTCTAATAAGGACATTAATTCTCTATTACATTGCCACATTAACCCATTTTCACATTGTCTCATCTCAATACTCTCTACCCAATACTCATCTGAGTGAGGGATAGAATGTAGGATCACCCGTAATGAAATGGAGGGTAGCCGCAATGAAAGCCCGACCCGAAAATCAATGTCATTAAGTTAAGCATAATTGTCATCCTGAAAGTAGCGATAGCGAAATGAAGGATCTCTAAATTATAATGCTTGTGAGAGATTCTTCATTCGTCAGAATGACATGTACCAATTACTTAATGACATTGATATGAAGGGGCACTCCCAAAAACAAAAAAAGACAGCCATTTGCATGACTGTCTTGTATGATATTTGTTTGCTTTTTAAATTAAAACGGATACTGTCCTTTGTCTATAGCCGCTTGAGCTACTTTACGACGCAAATCTTTAGGATTTACATCATAAGTCAATGTCAAGGTATCAGCTAATTTTTGAGTTAAGAATTTCTCAGCACCTGTAGCGTAAGAAGCAATCGCATCTTCAGCAGATTTTCTTGAAATCGCTAATGCCTCATAAATATATAATTGAACCGCTGCTTTCTTAGCTGCCAATTCTTCTTTATCAGCACCTTCTGAATTTAGTTTTTTCACTCTCAATAAAGCAGATTCTGCGATATATGTTTGACCTAAAATATCTGCAAGGTTCATCACGATTTCTTGCTCATCTACTAATTTCAATTTCAATTTTCTACCCGCAGCAGCTGAAACTAATAAGAACAGTTTTTTTAAGTTTTCAACGATTTCAGTTTCTTTACCTAAAAATCCTTTTGCATTGAAGGGATTGATAGCAGCAGCCATTTGGAAAGGAACTTCTTTCGTAGCTGACATCAAGTCGATTTCTTTAGTTTGATATGCACGTTTCATCAACTCACCTACAGAAAGCATTCTGTTGATTTCATTCGTTCCTTCATAGATACGAGCGATACGACCATCTCTATAACCCATCTCCATACCTGTCTCCACTGAGTAACCCATGCCACCAAATACTTGGATGCTTTCGTCCGTAGCATAAGCCAAAGCCTCAGAACCAGTCACTTTTAAGATAGCACACTCGATAGCGTATTCTCTCAATGAATTGATTTTAGCGTCGTTGAAAGACTGACCTGCAGCTCTCAATTCTTCATATTTCTGATCGATATTATAACCTGTTCTGTATAATGCTGACTCTATCGCAAACGATATCGTAGCCATTTGTCCTAGTTTTTGTTGAACTGCTCCGAAATTAGCAATTGGTTGATTGAACTGATGTCTTTCGATTGCATATTGTACAGATTTAGTACAAGCGAATTTAGCTCCACCTACTGAACCTGCAGCCAATTTGATACGGCCAGAGTTTAAGATATTTAAAGCGATTTTTAATCCTGATTGTCTTTCAGAAAGTAAGTTTTCTACTGGAACTTCACAGTTATTGAAGAATACCTGAACAGTAGAAGAAGCTTTAATACCGAGTTTTTTCTCTTCTTTACCTAATTCAATTCCGCCAAAATTTTTCTCTACGATAAAAGCAGAAAGGTTTTTGTCGTCGTCGATTTTAGCAAATACGATGAATATATCCGCAAAACCACCGTTAGTGATCCACATTTTTTGACCATTAATCACATAGTGTGTACCTGCAGCGTTTAATACCGCATTCGTTTTTCCACTATTCGCATCAGATCCTGCACCCGGCTCAGTCAAAGCATACGCAGCAACTAATTCACCACTTGCAATTCCTGGAAGGTATTTAGCTTTTTGCTCCTCAGTACCATAATAAACGATCGGCAATGAACCGATAGAAGTCTGAGCACCGATAGTAGTAGCGAAAGAGAATCCTAAAGAAATCAATTCACTGAACACTAATCCTGTGTTGAAATCTAAGCCCATTCCACCATATTGCTCATCGATAGATACTCCACAAAGTCCTAATTCGGCTGCTTTGTCAAAAATATCTTTGATAATATCCATGTCTTTGTCTGCACTTAGCGCAGATAATTTTTCATAACCAAGGCTATGAATATTTTGCATACAGAAATCTTTTACCATCTCTGCGATCATCACTTGTTCTTCAGAAAATTGCTCCGGTATAAATACGTTTTTCGGATCTTCTTGAGTCACCAAAAATGAACCGCCTTTTAATGCTGTAGATTTAGACATCTTTTTTAATTAGATTTTAGACAATCAACAAAAATACCCAATTCTGACTATATAAAGGAAAAGTATGTTTTAAAGAATTGTTATTTAGATGAGAGTTTAACTAGTAAAAGACGACTGACCTCAGACCAATGTCGTTAAGTTAGTGGAAAATGTCATTCTGACGAAGGAAGAATCTCTTAAGAACATTGTAATTAAGAGATCCTTCAATCCACTAACGTTACTTTCAGGATGACAACATTGCTTAACTTAACGACATTGGACCTCAGGCGATGGACTACTTTTTCGACGGCATACCATTTTACACCAAATGTCATTCTACTTCGAATTATGATCAGCATAAGTGTAAGAAACTCTTTAAAAAACTTAATCCTTAACAACCACTCACGAATTTTTCAATCGTAATAATAAAACTCACACTTCTAATGACTTCGAGAATTTCAGCCTACTAGTTTTAGGCTTTGAAAACCGAAACTCAAAACTCAACATCCATAACTCATCACTAAATTGGGGGATCCCCTGCGGGTCGGGCTATCGGCTTATAGTCCTCGCTCCATTTCATTTCGCTGTGGGCTACCGCCTCTATCCCTATCCCGGGCGGAATAATTAAACTTTTCCAAAATCTTAAAATACGATCTTTTCCAAAGTTTAAAACTTTGGAAAAGTGGATATCGTATGAGTTGAGGAAAAGTGGTTTGTAGATTTAAAATCTTGAGTATTTTGTTTAAAACTAATCTTTTAAGCAACGGCAAGAAATACCCATTGTTATGTGATATTTACCTGTTTTTGTATCAGTAAGTCCATATGTCATAGTTCGACCCAATGCTTGATCATCTTTATATACAGAGGAAGTCCACCATAGTCCATATATATTGATATGATTAAAATTTGTAAATCTACTACCACCAGGAAGCGCAGAAAATCCACTTACATTTGTAGCTCCAGCATTTGGCGCACTCCATATACCTGTACCTTCATCTTGATTTCCGGTGGCTTTCATTTTTCCTGCAGAATTAGATCCTAGATATGACTGTATTAACGACCAATCTTCATCTGTAGGGATATGCCAACCTTTTGGACACAGCTTAGCACTATTTACAGCATACCAATTATACAGCTTACCGTAGGTAGTATTATACGAAGTATCGTTTTCATAATAGCTCCATGCTCCTGTAGTAAGTATTCCCCATGCAGCATTATCTGTTACATTAGGAATCACTGTACCGTCATTTAATCTGTTGGTTCTCAAATTTTCAGCCATCCATATTTGTGTTCCAATCTGAATCGTAGCATATTTATTACCTTCTATATCAGTTACGCTTCCATAAGTCAGATCTGGATTCAAGTAAGGATTTTGTACTTCCACTACATCACAAAAATTAATGTCTTTTTGAAGGGTTGTACCGCTAAATGTGATTTCTATTGTATCTATTTTTACTGTTCCATTTCCTGTAAATACCATTGCTTGCACTTGATATTTAGTAGATGGATTGACATCACAAAGAACTACAGAAGTCTCAAATTTCCCATCAGCATCGGTTCTTCCTGAGAAGGAAATTTTCTTTTCAGTCAGTCCTTGTAAAGTAACATAAGAGTTTGCATAATTGATATCACAATCTTTTACTGTTCCACTAAGTTGATATACTTTAGCACTTCCTGTCAGATTAGGAAGCGTAACTATTACATTTTCAGTAGCGATATTTACTGTTTTGTCGATGTTTTGACATTCAGTAATCACTCTCAAACCAAGATTTTTTGGAGTGCGAATCAAAGTAAATTGTCCTTTATCATCAGTATAAACTGTTCTCAAGAAATTACTAAAATCATTAGTATAGATATCTACTTTTTGATTTGCTATCAATTGATTGGTGGATGATTTTATAGTGATCGTTACTTTCTCAACTCCATCTTCGACTTTCGTGTCCAAGTTCCAAATAGAAAAATGATTCGCTTCAAAGCTGTATGTTGTACTTTCTTTGATCGCTTTCCCTGATTCTACCCACAATCCATAAGTCTCATTGAAATGCCAAACCGGCATGTCAGCGGGAGCATTTTTGATAGCAGGCATGGTAACTTTGACGGATTTTCCTACTAAGACTTGTAATGGATTTCCACTATTATCTGTCAGATCTACGTTGGCCATTCCGTAAGAAATCATTCCTACTAAATTATTACCATCTGTCAATCCTACCAAATTTCCAGGCATAGTAGATGCAAAATCATTGAGTTCAGGATCAATATATCTTGCAGATACTTTTACCGAACCTGTATAAGCTTTGCCGTCTGCATCAGCTATACTTCCTGCAGGAAAATTCAATTTCACTTTCCCTTCGTCAAAAGATAATTCTCCACCTTTGCTAACCTCTAAAGATTGAGCTGTTCCTTTAGTTTGCAATACCAACTCTATTCTATTCATCGCTCCAGCAGTAGGTGTAAAAGTTCGAATACCTTTCATATAACCTGCTTTTTCAGCTTTCACTACTGCAAATTCACTTTTAAGAATAGCATCCTCAGTAACAAAATATCCTTCACTATTAGTTGTTAGAGTTTTGTCAGACACTTTCACTTGAACACCACTTAGAGGATTTCCTTTTTCGTCTAATACATTTCCATGTAAGAACAAAGTTGTTGTAGCAGACTTCACTACTTTTTCTAAGCGTTTATTTTGCTCAGCTATTATTTCATTTTTGAGCGGATTTTCAGGGTCTTTAGTATCATCTGAATCTTTTTTACACTGCGTAAATAAGGATAAAATCAAAACTGAGAATAGAATGGATTTGAAAAATGGAATAGATTTTTTCATGAGATTTTAATTGTGAAACAAAATAGTTAATTATATCTAAAAATTTCATACTATCTGTGAACTTTTCCAAAATCTTAAAATACGAACTTTTCCAAAGTTTTAAACTTTGGAAAAGTTGATATCGTATAAGTTGAGAAAAAGTGGAGTTTTTTATTCCACTAATTCATAATAAATTTTCAATCCGGCTATTTCTAAAGTTTTAGTAGAACCATTGTGGATATACGGATAATTGGCAACAGAATCCACAGTAGCATATTCATACACCGGTGGAGTTTCTTCTGTAGCAGGAGTGCCATCTACAATTTTCTTTCCGGTGATGTGCTTAGAGGCAATGAGCTGATTACCCTGATTGGGAATAGCATAAGCATCATTCAACCCAAAAGAGATAATCCAGTCTGCAAATGTGTAGCGGTATTTTTCTACCATAGTGGCATGTGCTTCACTACCTGTACCTGCTAAAGCCGAACCACTACGCAAGTCATATTGCCAATGGTTCATATAATCTTCAAACCCCACGTAATTCAACCCTAACACGGCTTGATTTACTAAACGTATCAATCCGTCCGGTACATCATTGGATGTTTGATATATAGCATTTAGTTTAAAATCTTGTCCCACATTTTGGTCTGATGAAAAATCTTCTATATATTTTTTTATGGAGTATGTTTTCAATAAGCCATTTTCATAACCCTCTGTTTTTAATTCAATCCCTTTAAGATCCTTTAAATATGGATCCCCTTCTCTCCAAATTCCTGTTCCTTTAATGGAACTAAGCAAGCCGTCTGATTTATAAGAGAAGTAAATATCTTTGAATAAGTCTCCGGGAAGCCCTAAACCATATCCATACTTTTTATGACTGCTGTTTAGCTTATTGTCAGATACATTCAACAGAGAAAATTTCCATGTAAATATACCGCCAAATTTATGATCTCCTGTAAAATCAAACTCATACTTATCTTCCTCAGATGCTACTCTTGGGTAAGAATAAACCTCACCGCTTCTTTGTACAATGATTTCTTTCAGCACATCATCTGCATATACATATTCTACCGTCATCAAATCATCTGTATCAAAGGGA
>DATJBS010000051.1:0-24031 GCA_035515235.1 Chitinophagales bacterium | reverse complement strand
AAAGCACTTTCGTTCATTGAAATATTGAGAAACTTAGAAGAGCTAATAGGACATTTAGATGTTAGATTAGTTTTTACAAACAGCAAACGTAGAAGGGTAAATGTACCCAAACAATACAAAAATATTTGAGATTTAGAAGTTAGTGATAACTGCTAAGTCAGGAATACAAATTTTCATACAACGGAGAGTTTGATCCTGGCTCAGGATGAACGCTAGCGGCAGGCTTAATACATGCAAGTCGAACGGCAAGGACACTTCGGTGTCCCTAGAGTGGCGTACGGGTGAGTAACACGTACACAACATACCCTATATTGGAGGATAGCCTTGGGAAACTGGGGGTAATATTCCATAGTATTTATTGGAGGCATCTCCTGATAAATTAAAGAGCAATCGATATAGGATTGGTGTGCGTCCCATTAGCTAGTTGGTAGGGTAACTGCCTACCAAGGCTACGATGGGTAGCTGGCGTGAGAGCGCGACCAGCCACACTGGAACTGAGACACGGTCCAGACTCCTACGGGAGGCAGCAGTAGGGAATATTGGACAATGGAGGCAACTCTGATCCAGCCATGCCGCGTGGAGGATGACTGCCCTCTGGGTTGTAAACTCCTTTTGTACAGGAAGAAACCTCCTCATTTATGAGTGAGCTGACGGTACTGTAAGAATAAGCACCGGCTAACTCCGTGCCCGCAGCCGCGGTAATACGGAGGGTGCAAGCGTTATCCGGATTTACTGGGTTTAAAGGGTGCGTAGGCGGTTTTATAAGTCAGTGGTGAAATCAACGGGCTCAACCTGTTAACTGCCATTGATACTGTAGGACTTGAATTTGGTAGAGGTAGGCGGAATGATGCATGTAGCGGTGAAATGCTTAGATATGCTTCGGAACACCGATTGCGAAGGCAGCTTACTATGTCAATATTGACGCTGATGCACGAAAGCGTGGGTAGCGAACAGGATTAGATACCCTGGTAGTCCACGCCCTAAACGATGATTACTCGACATTGGCGATATACCGTTCAGTGTCCTAGCGAAAGCGTTAAGTAATCCACCTGGGGAGTACGCCCGCAAGGGTGAAACTCAAAGGAATTGACGGGGGTCCGCACAAGCGGAGGAGCATGTGGTTTAATTCGATGATACGCGAGGAACCTTACCTGGGCTAGAATGTGAGTGCTGTTTACTGAAAGGTAAATTTCTAGCAATAGACACGAAACAAGGTGCTGCATGGCTGTCGTCAGCTCGTGCCGTGAGGTGTTGGGTTAAGTCCCGCAACGAGCGCAACCCCCATCATTAGTTGCCAACGGGTTAAGCCGGGGACTCTAGTGGAACTGCCTGCGTAAGCAGCGAGGAAGGGGGGGACGACGTCAAGTCATCATGGCCTTTATGCCCAGGGCTACACACGTGCTACAATGAGCGGTACAGAGGGTTGCGACACAGCGATGTGAAGCTAATCTCAAAAAGCCGTTCTCAGTTCGGATTGGAGTCTGCAACTCGACTCCATGAAGTCGGATTCGCTAGTAATCGCAGATCAGCCATGCTGCGGTGAATACGTTCCCGGACCTTGTACACACCGCCCGTCAAGCCATGGGAGTTGGGTGTGCCTTAAGACGATAACCGCAAGGAGTTGTCCAAGGTAAAACCGATGACTGGGGCTAAGTCGTAACAAGGTAGCCGTACCGGAAGGTGCGGCTGGAATACCTCCTTTATAGAGCGGTACAGCTTTTATGTTCGCATTCATGTTTGGAAGAGCAGTAATATCATATGTTTATATGACTTACTAGCTTGACTAGGTTTCTCTAAAATATAACTCTTAAAAAAGAAACAAGAGCCTAGATTCAAGAACCAAGACGCATCATGCCAATTGGAATTGAATTTAAAAAGAAGCAAGAAGCAAGACTATAACAAGTCCTGACTCTTGATTGCTGACTCTTGAATCTAAATACAAGTAGAGCCAAAGGCCTGATAGGTTTTAACGAGCTAAGGCTAAAGGAATTAGAGTCCTATAGCTCAGTTGGTTAGAGCGCTACACTGATAATGTAGAGGTCGGCAGTTCAAATCTGCCTGGGACTACTTACAAGAAGAGACAAGAGCCAAGATTCAAGAACCAAGATGCTTAACGCAGATTGAGATTGAATAAATACGAAGCAAGAATCATGATATTAAAATGTCCTGACTCTTGATTTTAGACTCTTGAATCCACAAAGGATAATTTTAGAAGTTGAGTGAGTTAGGAGTTAAATTATTCATAACTCATCACTAATAACTCATCACTAAGTATATGGGGAATTAGCTCAGCTGGCTAGAGCACCTGCCTTGCACGCAGGGGGTCATCGGTTCGACTCCGATATTCTCCACAAGTAAGAGCCAAGATAAAAGAACCAAGAACCAAGACATTAAATTGTCCTGACTCTTGACTCCTGAATCTTGACTCGAAACAGAATCAAGTTAAAGAATGATAGAAAACGGACGACGTGTCCTGATTCTTGACTCCTGGATCTTGACTCTACCAAAGAAGAGTTCATTGACATATTGGAAGTAAAGAAAAAGAAGGACGCCAAGTTCTAATGTAAGTTGAAAGACATGCAAAAGGACATTAGGACAGAATTTGGCAACAAAGTAAGATATAGCTTATAATAAGCTAGTAAGGGCACACGGGGGATGCCTTGGCTCTCAGAGGCGATGAAGGACGTGGTCAGCTGCGATAAGCTGCGGGGAGGTGCAAACGGCCTTTGACCCGCGGATTTCCGAATGGGGCAACCCATCTATCACAGATAGATATACCGATAAGGTAGGCGAACGTGGGGAACTGAAACATCTAAGTACCCACAGGAGAAGAAAATAATTAATGATTCCGTAAGTAGTGGCGAGCGAACGCGGAAGAGCCCAAACTTGTAAGATTTCGGTCTTGCGAGGGTTATAGGACCACGCTATGGATTTTGCATCAGAATTAGAATACGGTTGGAAAGCCGGACCGCAGAGGGTGATAGTCCCGTATAAGTATCGTTGTAACGTGCTAGTGGTATCCTGAGTAGCGCGGGGTTGGAGGATCCTTGCGTGAATTTGCCGGCACCATCCGGTAAGGCTAAATACTCCTGAGAGACCGATAGTGAACCAGTACCGTGAGGGAAAGGTGAAAAGTACCGTGAATAACGGAGTGAAATAGAACCTGAAACCGTGTGCTTACAACCGGTCGGAGCTAATGTGAGTTAGTGACGGCGTGCCTTTTGCATAATGAGCCTACGAGTTAGTCGTCTCTGGCAAGGTTAACCGTACGAGGGGAGCCGTAGCGAAAGCGAGTCTGAATAGGGCGAATTAGTCAGTGGCGCTAGACGCGAAACCTAAGTGATCTACCCATGAGCAGGTTGAAGCTCTGGTAAAACAGAGTGGAGGACCGAACCAGTATACGTTGAAAAGTGTTTGGATGACTTGTGGGTAGGGGTGAAAGGCCAATCAAACTGGGAGATAGCTCGTACTCCCCGAAATGCCTTGAGGGGCAGCCTTGGTGTATATTTGTGTCGGAGGTAGAGCTACCGATTGGGCTAGGGGGCTTCACCGCCTACCAAACCCTGACGAACTCCGAATGCCGATACAATTAACCAGGAGTGAGGCAGTGGGTGCTAAGGTCCATTGCCGAGAGGGAAACAACCCAGACTATCAGCTAAGGTCTCTAAATCTATACTAAGTTGAATAAACGATGTTTGGTTGCTATGACAGCTAGGATGTTTGCTTGGAAGCAGCAATTCATTTAAAGAGTGCGTAACAGCTCACTAGTCGAGTGACCGAGCGCGGAAAATAATCGGGCATCAAGTATAGTACCGAAGCTATAGCTTTAACATTATGTGTTAAGGGGTAGGGGAGCATTCCATATGGGTTGAAGGTGATCTGTTAAGGTTGCTGGACTAGATGGAAAAGAAAATGTAGGCATAAGTAACGATAAGACGGGTGAGAAACCCGTCCGCCGTAAGTCTAAGGGTTCCTGATCAACGTTAATCGGATCAGGGTTAGTCGGGTCCTAAGGATAAGTCGAGAGGCGATGCCGATGGCAAAGCAGTTAATATTCTGCTACCTGCATATACTGCGATGGGGTGACGAAGGTGTGTAAGTTCTGCGTACTGACGGAATAGTACGTTAAAGGCCGTAGGCTATGAGAGAGACAGGCAAATCCGTCTTTTGAGCTGAAAGTTGATAGTACCCAGCGGTTTCGGCCAATGGGATAATGAACCCAAACGGACTTCCTAGAAAACCCTCTAAGCATCAGGTATATGGAGCCCGTACCGCAAACCGACACAGGTAGACGAGGAGAGTATCCTCAGGCGCTCGAGTGATTCATGGCTAAGGAACTCGGCAAAATAGACCCGTAACTTCGGGAGAAGGGTCCCCTCAGCAATGAGGGCGCAGTGAAAAGGCTCAGGCGACTGTTTAACAAAAACACAGGACTCTGCAAAATCGAGAGATGAAGTATAGGGTCTGACACCTGCCCGGTGCTGGAAGGTTAAGGAAGCTTGTTAGTCGTAAGGCAAAGCTTGTGACCGAAGCCCCAGTAAACGGCGGCCGTAACTATAACGGTCCTAAGGTAGCGAAATTCCTTGTCGGGTAAGTTCCGACCTGCACGAATGGTGTAACGATCTGAGCACTGTCTCAGCCATGAGCTCGGTGAAATTGTAGTCCCGGTGAAGATGCCGGGTACCCGCAACGGGACGGAAAGACCCCGTGAACCTTCACTACAGCTTTGCATTGCCTTTGAATAAACGATGTGTAGGATAGGTGGGAGACTATGAAGCGGGCACGCTAGTGTTTGTGGAGTCGTCCTTGAAATACCACCCTTTGTTTATTTAGAGTCTAACCCTATTGAATGGGGGACATTGCATGGCGGGTAGTTTGACTGGGGTGGTCGCCTCCTAAAGTGTAACGGAGGCTTTCAAAGGTACCCTCAGCACGGTCGGTAATCGTGCGTAGAGTGCAATAGCATAAGGGTGCTTGACTGTGAGACCGACGGGTCGATCAGGTACGAAAGTAGGATATAGTGATCCGGTGGTTCTGTATGGAAGGGCCATCGCTCATAGGATAAAAGGTACTCCGGGGATAACAGGCTGATCTCCCCCAAGAGCTCATATCGACGGGGAGGTTTGGCACCTCGATGTCGGCTCGTCGCATCCTGGGGCTGGAGAAGGTCCCAAGGGTTGGGCTGTTCGCCCATTAAAGCGGCACGCGAGCTGGGTTCAGAACGTCGCAAGACAGTTCGGTCCCTATCTGTTGCGGGCGTTAGAGAATTGCGGAGATCTGTCTTTAGTACGAGAGGACCGGGATGGACTAACCTCTGGTGAACCTGTTATGGCGCCAGCTGTATCGCAGGGTAGCTACGTTGGGAAGGGATAAGCGCTGAAAGCATCTAAGCACGAAGCCCACTTCAAGATGAATTCTCTATAAGGGTCGTGGGAGATTACCACGTCGATAGGCTACAGGTGTAAAGGCAGTAATGTCAAAGCCGAGTAGTACTAATCACCCGAAGGTTTTATATAAGATATAGCACAGAAAAGTCCTGAAAAATATTTACTTCCGTATGTCAACAATATATTGGCCATTAGCCAAAAAATCTAATGGCGGTTATAGCATGGGTGTTCACCTCTTACCTTTCCGAACAGAGAAGTTAAGCCCCATTGCGCTGATGGTACTGCCCCATGCGGGTGGGAGAGTAAGTCGCCGCCAACCAAATTAATTATACCCTTTATCTAATCGATAAAGGGTATTTTTTTTTCATACAAACCATAGTTCTCTATTTAAATATCTAGGAGATTCCTTTTTATTATCATAGCGACTACAATCTTTACTTCAATATCTCAATAATATACTGGCTCATACAGCCAAAAGATTTAATGGCGGTTATAGCATGGGTGTTCACCTCTTCCCTTTCCGAACAGAGAAGTTAAGCCCTACCGCGCTGATGGTACTGCCCCATGCGGGTGGGAGAGTAAGTCGCCGCCAACTCATACATAAAGCCCCTTCATCACACAAGATGAAGGGGCTTTTTTGTTTAAATACCTATCCATGGTGAGAGCGAGTCCTCGCGTAGTTCTTAAGTCTATAACTATAATCAAGTGGATACAAGCGTGACGCTCGCAGCAGCAAAGGTAATTGTCATTCTGACAAAGGATTCTACCTCCATATGACAGCTGTGATGTGTCGTACGGATACTTTCGTGTGGTATTCAATAATATCATACACGAATAAATGATGAGCCGTAGGTGCATTAGCTTTGTAACTAATGACTATCTATCAAAATCGTGTGCCGTAGGTACACTACTTTTCTTCAATATGCTTTTAATGAATGAGGCTTGCATCTACGTCGCAATTCTGTTAGATGGATATAAGCGAAGACACTTTCACTAGCATGATAAAATGGAAAGTGTCATTTTGACGATGGTTGTCACTGAGCAGTGTCGAAGTGAAGAGTCTCCATACCACATATGCTCTACATTGCCTTACAAATACAAGCTAATGGTATATAACAATACTATACATGAATAAATGATGCGCCGTAGGTGCATTAGCTTTGTAACTAATGACAATCGATCAAAATCGTGTGCCGTAGGTACACTACTTTTCTTCAATATACTTTTTATAAATGAGGTTTGCACCTAGGGCGAAATTCTGTTAGAAGGAGAATTTACTCACTATGAACGAAACCGTCATTCTGAACCAACCCGTCATTCTGAACTCGTTTCAGAAACCTTTTTTCCACGAACAAATTCGTGAGCTAAATCCAAGTTCTGATACGTCATCCTGAAAGGATCTTTTAACCTATAGTCTAACCACGCACGAATTAACTAGAAGCGCTTAAACAACCATTCGTTAGATTATTCTGAAAGACTTATCATACAGTTAGATGAAGAGGATAAGTAAATCATCTTCAAATTCATTGATAAAATTGATCAATAATAATCCTAAGACATCTTTGATAAAAACATAGCTGCTTTGTAGTATGTTAAACTACACCACACGAATGAACTCTTACGGTAACAGAGGAGGAGTTGGTGCGAGCCTATCTATCTTGCATCTTTTGTAAAATTGTTTCTTCTGTAATTTTACATTCTAGGTATATTCAATCAATATTACTTTTCTTCTTACTTTAAGTATTGTATTTTTTTCTAAAGGTATTCTAACATTGTGATTTGAACATAGTGTTATTTGTAACTTATCTTTCAACAAAAACTAAGTCTATTTTTTCTATTGTATTCTATTTTGTTGTATCTTTGCGCTCCATTGTTTACGCAATGGATTAAATTATTTTTTTAACCCTAAAAATTAAGTTGTGTCTGAACAACAAGAAAAAAGTGCTCCAGTAGAGTTTGATTGGAACATTAACAAACATGGAGCTACTGCTTATACTCCAGAAGAAATAAGCAAATTAGAAACTCTTTATGATGGTACTTTCAAAACTTTCGAAGAAGGTGAAATCGTTGTAGGTATTGTATCTGCAATCACTGATTCTGATGTAGTTTTGAATATTGGTTTCAAATCTGATGGTTTAGTTCCTCGCTCTGAGTTTAGAGAAATGGACTTAAAAGTTGGTGATGAAGTTGATGTTTATGTAGAATCTAAAGAAAACAAAAAAGGTCAACTTATCTTATCTAGAAGAAAAGCTAAGTTAACTAGAGCGTGGGATCAAATTGTTGAAGCTCATCAAAACGATATCATTGTTAATGGTAAAGTTGTAAGCAAAACTAAAGGTGGTCTTATCGTTGATGTTTATGGAATGGAAACTTTCTTACCAGGATCTCAAATTGATGTTAAGCCTATCTTGGATTACGATCAGTTCGTAGGTAAAACTATGGAGTTCAAAGTAGTGAAAGTAAATGAAGTCATCAAAAACGCTGTGGTTTCTCACAAAGCGTTAATTGAGAGCGACTTAGAATCACAACGTCAAGAAATTATCTCTAAATTAGAGAAAGGTCAAGTACTTGAAGGTACAATCAAAAATATCACTGACTTCGGTGCATTTATCGACTTAGGTGGTGTTGATGGTTTACTATATATCACTGATATTTCATGGGGTAGAATCAACCACCCTTCTGAAGTGTTGGAATTGAATCAAAAAATCAACGTTGTTGTTTTAGAATTTGATGATAACAAGAAAAGAATTTCATTAGGTCTTAAACAATTACAATCTCACCCTTGGGATACTTTACCAGAAGGTATCGTAGAAGGTGCTAAAGTTGAAGGTAAAATTGTAAACATCGAAGATTACGGTTCCTTCTTAGAAATTACTCCAGGTGTTGAAGGTTTAATTCACGTTTCTGAAGTAAACTGGAGCAACCAACCTATTAACTCTAGAGATTTCTTCCAATTAGGAGCATCTTTCGAAGCTATTGTTGTAACAGTAGACAGAGAAGAGCGTAAAATGTCATTGAGCTTAAAACAAATGACAGAAGATCCTTGGAAAGTAGTTTCTGAAAAATATCCAGTAGGAAGTCGTCACACAGGTTTAGTTAAAAATATCACTCCTTACGGTGTATTCGTAGAATTGGATGATGTAATTGGTGGTATGGTTCATATCTCTGATTTATCTTGGACTAAGCGTTTCAATCACCCATCAGAATTCACTAAAGTTGGTGATAACTTAGAAGTAATTGTAAACGAAATCGATAGCGATAACCGCAAAATCGTTTTAGGACACAAGCAATTAGAAGAAGATCCTTGGGATACTTTTGAAGATATCTTCCCTGTAGGTTCTATCCATGAAGCTACTGTTGTGAAAAGAGAAGACAAAGGAGCAATTATCCAATTACCTTACGGTATTGAAGCTTTCGCACCAACTCGTCACATCAAAAAAGAAGATGGTAAATTAGCTGAAGTTGATGAAGTTCTTCAATTTAAAGTGATTGAATTTGAAAGAGAAGAGAAAAGAATTATCGTTTCTCATACTCGCGTAATCGAAGATCACAAAGTAGAAGAAAAAGCAAAAGCTACTAAAGACAAAAAGAAAGTTGAGAAGAAAACTAAAGATACAGTTAGAGATAGTAACTCAAAAGTAGAGAAATCAACTTTAGGTGACTTAGACGTTCTTTCTGAATTGAAAGCTAAAATGGAAAAAGATTCCAAATAGTTTTTAAGTTTAAACTTTAAATAATAGGTCCTGACATTTTACATGTCAGGACTTTTTTTTTGAGCTTTATCCAAATCCTTATAATCTTTTGAATTCTTATTACTTGTGGATATAATAGAAATTTATTTAACATTTTTTTTTATAGATTAGTAAGTTGTTTTAAAACTTATCATCGAATATTAAATACCCCGAATGTCACCATTACTTATACTGATTTGTATTTCATTTTATTTCGCTTTGTTATTTATTATTTCTAGAGTGACATCTAAAAATGCTGATAATGATTCCTACTTTATTGGCAATCGTCAATCTCCTTGGTATTTGGTTGCTTTTGGATTAATTGCTGATTCTCTTTCAGGCGTTACCTACATTTCTGTGCCTGGCAAGGTTGGGGTAGATCACTTCAGCTATTTACAGCTTGTCTTTGGATATTTCTTTGGCTACATGGTCATTTCTTATGTCTTATTGCCAATTTATTATAAAATGCAATTGACAAGTATTTATGTATATCTGCGAGAAAGATTTGGAACTACTTCTCAGAAAACAGGATCTTTCTTCTTTTTATTATCTCGTTTATTTGGTTCTGCTGCAAGATTGTATTTGGCAGCTATAGTCATGCAGACATTTTTATTCAATCAATTAGGAATTCCATTTTGGTTAACCGTGACAATTATTATTGGATTAATATTGGCTTATACTTACAAAGGCGGCATCAAAACCTTGGTATACACTGATACTTTACAATCTTTGTTTTTACTGCTTGGTCTTATAATGACTATTATTTTCATAGTAAATGCATTAGATTTTAGTTTTAATGAAATGGTCAGTTCTGTATATCACAGCGACTATAGTAATGTCTTTAATTGGGATATCAAATCTGGTGGTTATTTCTGGAAACAATTTCTAGGTGGAATGTTTATCGCTATTGCAATGACTGGTTTAGATCAAAATATGATGCAGAAAAATTTAAGCTGCCCGAATCTAAAAGATGCTCAGCGTAATATTAACAGTTTTAGTATTGTAGTAATTTTTGTAAATCTATTGTTTTTAAGCTTGGGTGCATTATTGTACATCTATGCTAATTCTATACAAATGGATTTGCCTGCTCAAAGTGACGAACTATATCCCTTACTTGCATTCAATCATCTCGGTTTTTGGGCTGGACTAATGTTTATTATCGGTTTATCTGCTGCTACATTTTCTAGTGCAGATTCAGTTTTGACTGCATTAACCACATCTTTTTATATTGATTTTATGAAAAAAGATGAAAATGAAACTGAAGAAAGTCTTAAAAAGAAAAGATATATTATCCATTTTGTTTTTGCCTTATTGCTTTTATTAGTCATATTGGTCATCAAAGCACTCAATCAGCAAGCAGTGATTGATTTAGTATTTTTACTAGCAGGCTATACTTATGGACCATTATTAGGATTGTTTTTTATAGGTATTTTTACAAAAGTTAAGTTGATAGATAAATGGGTGCCAATAGTTGCTGTGTCTGCCCCATTTGTAGGTCATACATTAAAATCTGTTCTTTATCAACCCTCTTTGCAAGCTTTAGTAGACAAAGGAGATATTGGAGCTTATGACTTAAAAATTTACCAATTAGGTAGTTGGATTCAAAATACTACTGGATTAGCTTTAGATTATAAAATAGGAAATGAATTAATTCTCATTACAGGTATTATTACTGTACTGGGACTTTTGTTGATATCAAAAAAATAGTATGAGTATGAGTGAGGAATTTAAAATTAAAAAGCCATACAGAGATCGTTCTTGGACTCAAATCAATGCTTCCAATAGCTGGGCGATTTTTAGAATTATGTCTGAATTTGTAGAAGCCTACGAAAAAATGAATAAAATAGGTCCGTGTGTTTCTGTATTTGGTTCTGCTAGAACTAAAAAAACTGCAAAGCACTACAAAATGGCTGTCAATATTTCACATAGATTAGTCGAAGAAGGCTATGGAGTAATTACTGGTGGTGGACCTGGTATCATGGAGGCTGCAAATCATGGCGCAAGAAAAGCAGGTGGAAAATCTGTAGGTTTGAATATTGAATTGCCACACGAACAAGGACATAATGAATTTATAGACCCAGATAAGGTTATTAATTTTCATTATTTCTTCGTACGAAAAGTAGCTCTTGTAAAATATGCTCAAGCATTTGTGTTTTTTCCAGGTGGTTTTGGTACCATGGATGAAGTATTTGAAGTCATGACTCTAGTACAAACTAAAAAAATTGACAGAATTCCTTTAGTGTTTATCGGTGCTACTTATTGGAGTGGATTAATGAAGTGGATCAAAGAAACTATGATGGAGAATCACGCATATATAAATGATGGTGATTTAGATCTTTTTTTAATGACTGATGATGTAGAAGAAGCTGTCAATTATATCAATGCATTTTATGATCAACCGAATCACACAATGGCTCCAAATTTCTAGATACATAGTTTTATTATCTGTTTTTGGAATCTGTTCAAACTATATTTCTGCTCAGACGCTTAAAGATGAATTGCTAATTCAATCTTATAATTTCCAATCTCCGTTAGACGGCTCTCTATATGTTAGTGGTACTTTTGGAGAACCTCGACCTAATCATTATCACGCTGGTTTAGATCTTAAAACTAAAGGTAGTATTGGCTGGAAGGTAAGAAGCGCAGAAGATGGATATATATCTAGAATTAGAGTCAGTGCTACTGGCTATGGCAATGCTTTATATGTCACACATCCGTTTGGCTTAACTACAGTTTATGGGCATTTAGACAAGTTCATAGATAGTGTATCACAATGGGTTAAAGCTGTTCAATATGAAAATGAATCATTTGAATTAGATACCATTTTGTCTGATAAAAGATTTGTCTTCAAAAAAGGAGATCAAATTGCTTTTTCTGGAAATACAGGTGGTAGTGCAGGACCTCATTTGCATTTTGAGGTCAGAGAAACTTATAGCGAAAAAGTATTAAATCCTATGAGCTTTGGCTTCGAAATCTCTGACAAATATTCTCCAGCTTTGGGAAATTTGAAATTCTATCCCATACAAAAAAGTATTTACGAAACTCCGGGAACTCTTGTTCAATTAAGTAAAGTCAACTCTAGCAGTTGGAAAGCATTACAAACGATTCTTGTTCCTCAAGGAGATGTAGCCTTCTCAATTCAAGCATTTGATCAGCAAGACCTCACTCCAGAACATAAAAACGGAATTCCAGAAATGAAAATGTGGGTAGATGGTCAATTAGTATTTCATAGAAAATTAGATACAATTGATTTTAGCTTGACAAAATATACTCATGCTATGATTGACTATTGTGACAAAGTTCAAAAAGGAGTAGACTTTTATTTAGCTACAGAATTACCTAATAATTTAGAAAAGTCTCCTTATAGAATGTCACCGACAAATGGACGAGTGTCCATCATTAAAGATGAAGTCAAAAATGTAGAAATTGGATTAATTGATTTTCATGGAAATATCTCAAAAGCTTCTTTTAAAATTAAGGGGATAGAGCACAAGACTGATACGATAGATTATATGATGAATAGTTTATCAGATGGAGCGAAAATATTAGAAGGTGCAAAATTCTCATGGACTAAAGAGTCATTTTACGATCGGTTACCCGATTTAATCAAAGTATCTACTGCCAATCAAGTATCGATGAGTAGAAAATATAATTTATTTAAAAATGAATTGTTTCCATTTCATAAAGGAGTGATGATTTCCATTAATGAGTGGAGTGTTCCCAATTCTCTCGTAGATAAAATTGTTGTAGTAAGTCAGAATCATAAAGGAAAGAAAAAAGTTTACACTAATAGTGTTGAAAATGGAGAAATTATCGCTCAGCTTACTCAACCTGGAGAATTATATATTGATGTCGATACGATAGCTCCAAAAATTATTTTTAAAAATTATAATTCTACTAACTCTACCTTTAGCAACCAAAAAATATTAGTCAATATTACAGACGAATTGAGTGGAATACAAAATTATAATGGATATATAGATGATAAATGGTTCTTGTTAGAGTATGATGCTAAAAACGATTTACTGATCGGTTATTTAGAGGGGCTGAGTAAAGGTCAACATGAATTTA
Source organism: Chitinophagales bacterium (assembly GCA_035515235.1). Lineage (GTDB taxonomy): Bacteria > Bacteroidota > Bacteroidia > Chitinophagales > JADIYW01 > JAMLHH01. The sequence goes on along the minus strand of DATJBS010000051.1, from coordinate 10,842 downwards.
AGTTGATAGTCAAAGATTACAAAAACAATATAGCTGAAAGGACTGTTACTTTTAAAAACTAATTTATGCTAGAAGTAGGAGCCAAAGTGCCAAATATTACTGTTAAAGATCAAGATGGGAAGGATATAAGCTTATCTAATTATCAAGGTCAGAAATTGATTGTATATTTTTATCCAAAAGACGATACTCCAGGATGTACGGCAGAAGCTTGTAATTTTAGAGATAATTATAGCGAATTACAAAAACATGGTTTTGCTTTGTTAGGAGTAAGTCCAGATGATGAAAAAAAGCACTTGAAATTTATTGACAAACATAAATTACCATTTCCTTTGATTGCAGATACTGATAAAGCTTTAGCCAACGCATTTGGTGTTTGGGGACCTAAGAAATTTATGGGTAAAGAATATGATGGAATTCATAGAACTACATTTATAATTAATGAAGAGGGTGTAATTACATATGTGATTACAAAAGTTAAAACAAAAGACAGCACTCAACAAATTTTAGATTTGATAAAATAAAAAAATAGAATACTTTTCATTGAGTCTGCACACAATAAAAAAGGTCGAACATCATGTTCGACCTTTCAATTTTATAGCAATAAGCTTTTATCTTACTATTACGAATGAACCAATGGTTTGATTGCCATCTTGTTCGATTCTTATCGTATATCTACCTGTAGCTAATTGATTAGGAAGCGTTAATTGCATATTAGAAGAAGCTATTCTCTGCTCATTATATACTTGAGAACCTACGATATTAAATATTTGAATTGTTGCCTTGTTTGGAGTGACATTATTCAATCTTAGATTCAATACATTTCCTGCTGTTGGGTTTGGATAGATCAATAAATTATTAGAAATAGTTTCTTTTATTGAAGTTACTGTTGTAGTTGTAAATTCAGTTCCAATATAAAATCCATAATTGATTTCATCTTCACAATCAAAAATTGGATAAGCAAAAATTTCATAAACACTCATAGGTTCTAAACCATCGATTGAAGCTGTTAGAGAATTCCCAACATATACCACCTTAGAGTCGTTGATAAAATCTCCGATATTATAAGATTCTCCAACTTCTGGCTCACCATATTCTCCACCTTGTTGATCCAACAAAATAATATAGCCTACAGCGTCTTTTACTTTCATTAAAGTGACTTCTGCAGATGTAGAGTTAGCAGAAACATTTAAAATTTTCGTAGTGAAAAAATCAGGATAGTCACAAGTTTCAACTGCATAAAATTCAAAATATTCTTCTTCGCCATAAAAAATAGATTCCTCACAATTGTAGAATGGAAATATATTGACATAATATCCTGTAAACTCAGTTAAATCATCGTAAGTAAAGATGTTTTCAGTAGTAATAGCAACAACTTTTGTATCTCCAATATAATCACCAACTGTATAGGTATCTCCATCTAAAGGATATCCGAATTCATGATCTTCAGATTCAACTTTATCCAAAGTGATGATATATCCAGAAGCACCTTCTACTTCATCAAAAGTTAAAGAAAAAGATGATGTTGTATTTTCAAATTCAGTTATTGTAGCAATCTCTTCAAAATTATATTCACACGGTATAGATGTGCTATCTTCCCAAGTTGGATCAAATTTAAAAGTCACAGAAAGATCATCAATGGCTAATCCATCTCTAGAACCTGAAATGTTTGAAGTGTTTCTTATATAAACCCATCTCACATACACTGTAGAGTTTTCTGTTAAATTAGTGTTGAATTTCCCAGAAATTGATTTACTGTTTTCAGCTAAATTTCCATCTAATACGATTACAGTATCACTAACAATTGGAGAAATAAAATTTAAAGAAGATACTTTTTTCCATGTTGCATTCTGATCATTCACCTCAGTAGCATTAGTACTATATTCAAATACTAATGTATCAGGTAATGGAGTGCTAGTGTCTTTTGTTCTTTTATCACTTCTTCTCCATTGCTCACCTTTGTATTGGATGCTGAGCTCATTTAAGCTCTCACCGGATGTATTTTTAAAAGAAGCTCCAATATATACTCTACTTACAGAACTAGAAGGTATTCCACCTAATGCTCTATCTGTACTATTCGTTTCTCCAAATGAATAAACGTCACCATTATTTGCAGAACCATTACTAGCACGATAGGTATCTCTACTAATTTCCCAGCCTGCAATATTAAATGCATTGGTGGCACCTGCTGTGTCTAAAGTGTTAAAATCTTGATTGTAAGTTTGGTTGGGGGCAGTTACGGCTACTTGTGCCTTCAATACACTGATACTACTCAAAAATATCAAAGTGGCCCATGTGTAAAATTTCATCATAAGTATAAATTGTTTATTTAAATGTATGAATAAATATACATAAATTAACATTTGCCTAGAAGTTTTAATTAGATTCTAAATGAAAGCTTGCATCAATAAGTATCTAAATGCTAATTTTGGAGCATGTCAGGTAAATTATATATTGTTCCAACTCCTATCGGGAATTTGGAAGACATTACTTTTCGAGCTATCAGAATTCTAAAAGAAGTTCAGTTGGTTCTTGCAGAAGACACTCGAACGTCTAGAAATCTTTTAAAGTATTTCGATATCAATACTCCTTTACAAGCTTATCATATGCATAATGAGCACAAAGTTGTACAATCGATTGTTGAAAAAATTAATAGTGGAACAGATATCGCATTAGTGTCAGATGCAGGTACTCCAGGTATTTCAGATCCTGGTTTTTTATTAATTAGAGCTTGTATAGAAAATGATGTGCCCATCGAATGTTTGCCAGGAGCTACGGCTTTTGTTCCAGCACTCGTAGTATCTGGATTACCGACAGACTCTTTTGTTTTTGAAGGATTTTTACCTCATCAAAAAGGAAGACAGAAAAAATTATCTAGAATTTTAGATTATGAATCTACTGTGATAGTATACGAATCACCATATCGAGTAGTTAAACTTTTAGAGCAACTAATAGATGCAGGTGCAGGTCAGAGAAAAATAGTTTCTGCTCGAGAAATTAGTAAAAAGTTTGAATCTATAATTAGAGGGACTGTGGTAGAATTGCACCAACATTTTAAAACGACTGAACCGAAAGGTGAATTTGTATTTATTTTAGAAGGAAAGTCCTCCGCTCAAAAAAACCAACAAGATGAAGATCCAACCTGAGTTTATCCAATCAGTGATTGAAATTGCTGAAAATGTTGCTGATTTTATTCAAAGTCACGCAGGGAAAATTAATGACCAACAAATCATTACAAAAGACTTGAATAGTTTAGTCAGCTTTGTAGATACTGGTTCAGAAGAAAGAATTATTGAAGGGTTAAAAAAAATCACTCCTAAAGCTGGATTTCTTGCAGAAGAAGGAACAGAGACAGTAGTTGAAAATGAATTAATTTGGATTATAGACCCTTTAGACGGTACGACAAATTTCTTACATCAAATCCCTACATATGCCATTTCATTGGCTTTACAATATCAAAATGAAATTATTTTTGGATTGGTATACGAGGTAAACAAAAAAGATTGTTTTTATGCTGTAAAAGATGGTGGAGCATTTTTAAATGGAAAGAAAATTCAAGTCAATACAGCATCTTTTGCTGATAGTTTGATTGCCACAGGTTTTCCTTATTATGACTTTTCAAAAACTAATATCTACTTAGGTACGCTAGAAGAATTGATGAGAAATACTCGTGGAATTCGTCGTTTAGGAGCTGCAGCTGTAGATTTAGCATATGTGGCTTGCGGCAAGTTCAGCGGTTTCTTTGAATATAGCTTAGCACCATGGGATGTAGCTGCCGGAGCTTTAATTGTACAAGAAGCAGGAGGAATAGTGACTGATTTTAATGGAGGACAAGATTGGCTGCATGGAAAAAGTATTATAGTAGGAAGTCCAATTGTTCAAAATAAACTACTTGAAATTATTAGAAGTAAATCATAATTGATGATTAGGGTTTTGTAATGAGCAACCATTCCAATTTCAATCCTTCTTCAGTTTTTCAAGATAATAGATGGGAGCAGAAGAAAAAGTACTCTAATAGATTTAAATAGTGAATTGAACAATACAATCTCAGAAAGCATTTACCTTTGTATCAATCTATGGGATACAAGAGTTTACAAGAATGTGTGGATGATTTAGAACATCATGGACATTTGGTGAGAATTAAAGAGGAAGTCGATCCTTTTTTAGAAATGGCAGCTATTCATTTAAGAGTATATAATGAAAATGGTCCTGCCATATTATTTGAAAACGTAAAAGGTTCAAAATATAAAGCTGTCAGTAATCTTTTTGGGACAGTGGAAAGATCTTCTTTTATGTTTAGAGATTCATTGACTAAAGTGAAATTACTCGTGGAAGCCCAAGGTGATCCTATGAAAGCTTTGAAAAATCCTTTCAAATATTGGAAACTTCCATTTTTTGCTATAAAAGCACTTCCTAAAAAAGTTTTTCGACAACATTTTAATGAGATTAAAATAGAAGACATTCCTCAGATTCATTGTTGGCCAATGGATGGAGGTCCATTCGTTACTTTGCCAATTGTATATACTGAAGATCCAGATGCTCCAGGACCTATGAAGTCTAATATTGGAATGTATCGTATCCAATTAGCAGGAAATGACTATACGCTCAATGAAGAAGTAGGTTTGCATTACCAGCTTCACCGAGGAATTGGAGTGCACCAAACCAAATACAAAGCATTGAATAAACCCATGAAAGTGAGTGTAATTGTTGGTGGTCCACCTGCTCATTCGTTTTCAGCTGTAATGCCATTACCAGAAGGAATGTCTGAGTTGACATTTGCTGGAGCTTTGGGCAACAGAAGATTCAGATATTTCTATGATGAAAATGATTTCTTTCTTTCTGCAGATGCTGATTTTGTAATTACAGGAGAAGTATATCCGGGAGAAAATAAAACAGAAGGTCCATTTGGAGATCATTTAGGATATTATAGCTTAAAACATGAATTTCCAGTAATGAGAGTTCATAAAGTGTATGCTAAGAAAAATGCGATTTGGCCATTTACAGTAGTCGGACGACCACCTCAAGAGGACACTAGTTTTGGGGATATGATTCATGAGATTACAGGTTCGGCTATCCCAAAAGAAATTCCAGGAGTACATGAAGTACATGCGGTAGATGCAGCTGGAGTTCATCCTCTCTTATTAGTCTTAGGGTCTGAAAGATATACCCCTTATTACGAAAATACTCCGCCCCAAGAAATCTTAACGATTGCCAATCATATTTTAGGAACCGGACAATTATCTTTAGCGAAATGGGTATTCATAGCTGCTAAACAAGAGAATGTTCCATTGAGTACATACGACTTACCTCAATTTTATACTCATGTATTAGAAAGGGTAGATTGGAAAAGAGATGTTCATTTTTATACAAAAACAACTATTGACACCTTAGATTATAGTGGTTCTAGTTTGAATGCAGGTTCTAAAGTAGTCATAGCAGCAGCAGGTCAAGCGATTCGAACATTATCTTCTACTATAGCTGAAGATTTCAAATTTTCAGAAATTGGACAACCACATTTCGTGATGCCAGGTGTTTTATCCGTTCAAGCGTCAGCATTTACTACTTATACTAATGCAAAAGTTGAAATAGAAGAATTTGCTGCTCAAATTGAGAACAGTGGCTTAGAAAAATGGACAGGTATTCCATTGATTATTATATCAGATGATAGCGAATTTACAGCTAAGGATATGAAGAATTATGTATGGGTGACTTATACCCGTTCTAATCCGTCACATGATATTTATGGTGTAAAAAGTTTTACAGAATTCAAACATTGGGGTTGTGAAGGTCCTTTGATTATAGATGCACGTGTAAAACCACATCATGCACCGCCACTGATTAAAGATGAAAATGTAGAAAGAGCTATCGATAGAATTTTCCAAAAAGGAGGTTCTCTCTACGGAAAGCTTCCTTCTAAAAACTTATAGAAATACTACTTCTTTATGGTAGAAATATCTAGTTCCATGGTCGGTTAGAATCTCTAATCGACCATCGGTTGCTACTTTTTGAATAGTCCCTAAAAACTCGGAATGTAGATCCGAAAACTTTAAAGATTGATTTTTCCCCAATAGTACTTGATGATAACGATCAAATATTTCTTTGCTTTTACCAGATTTTAGAAATAAATAATTTTTCTCTATCGTTTCTAACAGTCTTTTGAGCACTGTATCAGTATTGCCTAGATATCCATTTTGATACATAGATGTTGCTAAAGGTAAATTGTCAAAATTATCTTGCAGTACATTTAAGCCAATACCGATTATACAATTATGTATATAAGCACCTTGTACAGTGTTTTCAATCAAAATACCACAGACCTTTTGACGATTCACCATAATATCATTCGGCCATTTAATTTGTACTGAATGCTGAGGCAAAAATTCTTTCAATGTTTCATAAATACTCAGTGCAATCATGGCACTTAATATAAATTGATCTTTGGCCAAAATCATTTTAGGAATATACAAAAGTGACATTGTGATATTTTGATGAGCAGCGCTCTGCCAAGAAGTCCCAGCTTGTCCTCTTCCAGCAGTTTGTTGTTCAGCCAATATGACAGCACCTTCAATTGGCGCATTATTTGAAATCCAATTCTTTAAATAATTGTTTGTGGAATCAATTTCATTTAACTTTATCAGGAACTTTCCGGTAAATAAGGTGTTAAGAGAGGGAACGATCAAGCGATTGATTTTGATTTAAAATTAAAAAGATAAACAAACAAACCATCAATTTGAAAGTAATAAAATCTATTGCGATACCAGACGATAGTGCTTTAACAGTAGAATTAATAGTGAATTCTATTCAGGATAAAAAAGGAAAGGATATCATTAGTTTAAATCTTACTCAAATACCTGAGGCAGTTGCAGATTATTTCATAATTTGTAATGCTGATTCTACGACTCATGTTCGTACGATTATCGATAATGTAGAGCAGGAGTTAAGTAAAGTTGATGGAATATATGACATTCATATTGAAGGTAGAAACAATGGCGAATGGGCTTTAGCAGATATTGGAGATATAGTGGTACATGTTTTTCAAACAGAAACAAGAGAGTTTTACCAACTCGAAGACCTATGGAATGATGCGAATATCAAAACTTATGAAAATAATTAATCACTAACCTCGAAAGATATAAATGAACGGTTTACCAGATAATAAAAAAAAATCTCCCAAGAAAAGTGGATTTAACTTCTATTGGATTTACGCGATAGCGATAGTATTGATTTTGGGTTCTCAATTGCTCAATATTAACAATACAGCGAATGAGATACCAATGGCAGAGTTTCTAAAAGAATTATTGCCATCAGGCGATGTCAAAAAAGTCGTAGTAGTCAATGACGATAATGCAGAAATTTTTCTAAAAGAAAGTGCACTAGAAAAAGAAGAATATAAAGAACTTGGAAAATCTAAGATGGGGATGAATAATACAGGTCCTCATTTCACATTGACCATTCCTTCTAAAGAATATTTTCAACAACAAATAGACGCTGTACAACAAGATTTACCTGCAGATAGAACCATTAGCGTGGATTATATCAAGCGTGGAAATATGCTTGAATTTATCTTATCATGGATATTCCCAATATTGCTTTTAGTAGCACTTTGGATGTTTATGATGCGTCGTGTAGGCGGTAATATGGGAGGACCAGGAGGACAAATCTTCAATATCGGCAAGTCAAAAGCTTCTTTATATGATAAGGACACTACACAAATGACCATTACTTTTGATGATGTAGCGGGACTAGATGAAGCTAAAGAAGAAGTAAAAGAAGTGGTTGACTTTCTTAAAAATTCTAAGAAATATACCAATCTTGGTGGTTCTATTCCAAAAGGAATATTACTAGTAGGTTCGCCTGGAACAGGTAAAACTTTATTGGCAAAAGCTGTAGCTGGAGAAGCAAAAGTTCCATTCTTTTCACTATCAGGTTCAGACTTCGTCGAAATGTTTGTGGGAGTAGGAGCTTCGAGAGTAAGAGACTTATTTAAAAATGCTAGAGAAAAAGCACCTTGTATTATTTTTATTGATGAAATAGATGCCATAGGAAGAGCAAGAGGTAAAAATATGATGCAAAGTAATGACGAAAGAGAAAATACTTTGAACCAAATGCTTGTCGAAATGGACGGATTTGGAGGAGATACTGGAGTCATCATTCTTGCTGCTACAAATAGACCAGATGTGTTAGACCCTGCTTTACTTAGACCGGGTCGTTTTGACAGACAAATATCAATAGATAAACCCGATCAAAAAGGTAGAGCACAAATCTTTAAAGTACACTTGAAAAAATTAAAATTAGATCCTGAAGTACAAGCAGATAAATTAGCTTCTTTAACCCCAGGTTTTGCTGGTGCAGAAATTGCGAATGTTTGTAACGAAGCTGCTTTGATTGCTGCAAGAAAAAATAAAACATCAGTACAGTCAGATGACTTTAACGATGCAATTGATAGAGTGATAGGTGGTTTAGAGAAGAAAAATAAAATTATCTCTCCTCAAGAAAAAGAAATTATTGCTTACCATGAAGCTGGCCACGCAGTATGTGGTTGGTACTTGGAGCACGCAGATCCTTTATTAAAAGTGACGATTATTCCAAGAGGAGAAGCTGCTTTAGGTTATGCTCAATACTTACCTAAAGAACAATATCTATACAGAACAGAGCAATTGTACGACATGATGTGTATGACATTAGGTGGGAGAGTAGCAGAAGACATCGTCTTTAACAAAATCTCTACGGGTGCACAGAATGACCTACAACGAATCACAAAAATGGCCTACGGCATGGTGACAGTCTACGGTATGAATGAGAAGATTGGAAACTTATCTTTCTATGATCCTACTAATGAAAATTCATTCACTAAGCCATTCTCTGAGGCTACAGCAAGAGAAATTGATGAAGAGGTGAGAAAAATTATTCAAATCGCTTACGATAGAACTAAAGTGCTATTAAATGAAAAAAGAGAGCAATTAGAGATGATAGCTCAGGCACTACTCAAAAAAGAAATTCTTTTCAAATCTGATTTAGAAGAAATTATAGGACACAGAACCTTTGAAGTAGAGCCACATGCAGAAGGAGCAATTCCTAATGACTAAGACTTAAAATTAAATTTATATTGCCCAAGTCTAACTTGGGCATTTTTATTTGTATACCTAAAAGATAAGCAGTAATTTAACGTTACGATTCGAAATTCCTTCTCATGAAATTTAACCCATATTTAGGCCTGCTTCTTCTAACAAGTTTTTTGTTTTTGACGCATTGTAAGCAAAACAAAAATCAAACAGTTGAGAATAAATTAGACAATGGAGAAGTAGAATTCTATCAAATTCTTCCTTCTGATACTACTAAAAAAGAAGGTTGGTATTTTAGATTAAATGCTCAAGGAGATACCTTAGAAAAAGTAGAGTATGTCAACGGCTTAATGGAAGGACAAAGAGTTCTTTTTTATCCTAATGGTCAAATCCATATAGTAGAAAACTATATCAATAATCAATACAATGGTCCTTATCAATCATTTTACGAGAATGGAGCGCCTAAGCAATTTGGTACATTTAAAGATGGTCAGTTTGAAGGAGATTTAAAGACTTATTTCGAACAGCCTGCAGGGCAATTGAAAGAAGTTATAGAATTAAAGAAAGGAATAGAGAGTGGAGCTGTAAAGCAATATTATTCTAACGGCAAGCTACAAAGCGAGGGAAGCTATTCTGAAGGCTATAAGGACGGTCCTTTTAAAGAATACCATGAAAATGGAAGCCTTGCAGCAGAAGGAGCTTATATCAATGATTTTGAAGATGGTCAAGTAAAAATATTTGACACTACAGGAACCTTAGTAAAAATATATGTCTTTAAAGACAAGAAGCCAATTGAAACAATAAAAGTTAGATAATAGAAATATGAGAAAATGGATTTTTAGCACTATGGTGATTTTGTTAGCCTTATCGTGCAATAACAATGATGATGGGTCAAGAGTATTTTACGGAGAGAAGTTTGAAGAGGATGCTGCCATTACTCCCGATGAATTGATTCATGCTATCGACAATGATTCTGATGTTCAAAATATTAAAGTTGCAGGAACCATAGATGAGTCTTGTGCGCATACTGGATGTTGGATCACTTTGAAAAACGATGAAAACAAAACTATTTTCGTTACTTATAAAGACGATGCATTTGTTACAGCTAAGAAAATCGATGGGAAAAAGGCAACTTTACTAGGAACTGGAAGTTATAACGAGAAAAAAGAAGAATACGAATTTGTAGCTACAGGAATGATATTAAATTAAAATTTATCTGTAAGGTATTTATTTAACAAATCGATACGCTATAGGTATGATAGTTTTGATTGATTTGATGATGAGTGGATGACTTTATAAACAATAATTTAATTTCAATAATTTCTGCTGAGGCCTTGCAAATAAGACATAAGTTCATATATTTGCACTCGCTTTAAAAAAGCTTTTGATTTCGTAGCTCAGCTGGTAGAGCAATACACTTTTAATGTATGGGTCCTGGGTTCGAATCCCAGCGGGATCACAAAAAATCCGAAAGGATAAAGTTCTTTAAACAGATGCCCATGTGGTGAAATTGGTAGACATGCCATCTTGAGGGGGTGGTGTCCTTATGGACATGCTGGTTCGAGTCCAGTCGTGGGCACTCTAAAATCTCAGAGCAAACTTAACAGTTGATGTCTAGATACTTTTTCATCATCTTGTAAGCAACTTGTTACAAATAATATCAGTCAAAATTTATTAGAGTAAAATCTAAGATTCAGTAGCTCAGCTGGTAGAGCAATACACTTTTAATGTATGGGTCCTGGGTTCGAATCCCAGCGGGATCACAAAAAATCCGAAAGGATAA
>DATJBS010000050.1:0-118409 GCA_035515235.1 Chitinophagales bacterium | reverse complement strand
TAAGCCTGCAACATAGTGTGTGATTTGTCCTTGGGTTTGTTCCCAAATTTCTAATGCTGTAGAGTAGTAGTGCGCTTTCCAATTATTATCATTGGCATATTGATCAGCGTAGTAATATTGATCAGGATGTAATGTTGAAAGTTCTTTTGCTTTTTCTTGAGATTCATCCGTTGTTCCAAATTTTGAAGTGTAGATGATATTTGCACCTAAAGCTTTCAAAGCAGAACGTTTTTGAGGAGAAGCATTTTCTGGAACGCAAAGTGTAATAGGTAAACCAATATTAGCTCCGATAGTAGCATAGGCTACAGCAGTATTTCCACTCGAAGCGTCGATAATTCCTTTATTCTCGTTGACTAACCCATGATCTATGGCCTCTTTGATAATTCTATATGCAGCTCTTGCTTTGACAGAATTAGAAAGTTGATTCCACTCTAATTTTGCAAATATTTTGACTTCAGGATTATCTTGAAGATGGCTGATATCAAATAGAGGCGTATTGCCCACATAAGGAGCAAGTGCATCCACTCTTTCTGCAAGTGTTGTTTTCTTATGTATAGTTTCAACCATTTTAAATTCTTTAGTTTTTGCAATAAAAAAACCTCGCTTTTTCGGGCGAGGTAGATATATCAAAAATATACAAATGACTTCATTTTATGTAATCCTCACCCATTAGTCATATGACAACAACAGCAACAACAACAAATTGTTGCAATATTGGCTATTTGTAAGGCTTGAATCATCGTTTAACAAATGTACATTTTGTTTTTTATAATTACATATATGCAATGTTAACAAAACACAAAGGAGATTATGGTTTATAAATCTCTTCTTATTTATTTTTCTGTGCTTCTTTAGAATATTTCAATAAATAAAACTGTTGCATTGCCCAAGCTTCGATGATATTGATAGGAATTGCACCACCTAAATATTTGCCTTCGACCCAAGCTTTAGAAGTTTTTTCTAATAACTGAGCGGCCACAAATGTATCTTCAAAAGTTTTTCCAATACAAATACTTTGGCCATTCTGCAAGATAGTAGCGTATCTACTGAATAAAGTACAGATGATATCTTCAGGTTTATTGGTGATTTTGATATTTACACCTAAAAGCTGAGCTTGATCATCTAAGATAGGAGGAATCGTTTCTTTGACTTGAGAAGCATATTCTTGTTTGGTTATGAAAGCTACTTCCATATTCCATTTCCAAAAAAATATTTTCTGAAAATAAGTTTTTCCTTTTGAAGGTATTAGCTCGAAATCTTGTATGGTTTGTTCAGATAGCGATTTAGTAGGATGGGAGATAAGTATTTTATTTTTATCGACTCTAATAGCTACTTGCTTCAGTTCTACTTTTCCCCAAGTCTGATAACCTTCTGAATGATGATCAAAATAGGATTGTGCTTGAAGGATGAGTTCTTGTGCAGATTTTAAATTCACTGAGATTGTATTTTTTTAAATTCTATAAACTGTTTGCAAGCTGCTTCTAAAGTATGTGCTACGTTAAAAGTATTTTCCATATTGACTCCAATGCATAATGCGCCATGATTCGCCATTAGTGCTGCATTGGTTTCGCCTACAGCTTTTGCAGTATCGACTGTGATGGCTTTACTATTTGGTAGCGCATAAGGGGCAGCTTTAATCACAGTGCCTCCTAAAATTTTCTGATGATCGGGATCTAATACTTCCACATCTTTTTGAGCAGCTGCAACTATTGAAGCGTACAATTGATGAGTGTGTATAACTGATTGAATATGAGGCCTTGTCTTGTAAATTTCGCAGTGAAGCTTTAATTCAGAAGATGGTTTTATACCTTGGTATTTTAGAGTGTAAATATCTACTAATACCATGTCTTCCGGGTGAAGTTCATCATATTTTCTTCCACTAGGAGTGATGATCATTTCTCTTTCGCTAACTCTGACACTAACATTGCCCCAAGTTCTAGCTATAAGACCTTCTTTCACTAATTTCTTTCCAGATGCGCAAACTATTTCACGAGCTTGTTGGATATCTGTCATTATATTATTCAAATCTCTTTTTGTTTACAGTTTGATAAGTTTGAGCTAGATTTTGATAAACAGCTCTATAGGTTTGATGTGCTTCAAGATAGGTTTCTGAAAACTCATTTCGTGGATGGAAAGTATCTGTTATTTGAATCAATTTTGAAATCTCATCAAAGGTTTTTAAAGCACCATCTCCAACCATTGCCACTACGGCAGCTCCCATAGCTCCAGCATTGAGCGGTTGAGAAGTAGTTTGGATTTTTCTCTCTGTGATATCAGAAATAATTTGCATCCAAGTCTTATTGACGCTACCGCCACCAGTAATTTTGAGCGAAGATATTTTAAAGTTAAAATCTTTCTCAAGATTGTCAATCGACCATCTCAAGTTATGTGCAATTCCTTCTAGATTAGCTCTAGCGATATGGCCTCTTGTATGTTGATGCGTCAAATTGAATAGTGTAGAACGCGTAGTAGTCGTACTTACAGGACATCTTTCTCCTAAAAACCAAGGAGTCATGATTAAATGTTCGGCACCTTCAGGAGTATTTTTGACTTCATCTTCCATAAGTTGATAAACTTCACCCTTAGATAAAGATTTTAACTCATTCTGATAGAAATTCTCTAATAGCCATTCAGTATTGACACCTGCTGATTCTGTAATGCCCACTACTAAATTCTTTGTTGGATCAGCACTTTGTAAGCAGAATACTCCATTTTTGAATTTAGGAGCATTGCTAGTTATTACGCCTACCCAAGCAGATGTGCCTGTATAGATATGAGCTTCACCTTCAGAAATAGCTGTTGTACCTACTGCAGCAGCTTGTGTATCATCACAGCCACCATAAACTTTGACATGAGTGTCTAAACCCATGGATTGAGCGGCTTGTAAAGTTAAAGTTCCTACTAAGTCTGTTGATTTTACTAATTCAGGAAGTTTATCAGTGCCGACTCCAGTGACTTTGAAGAATAGATTTTCCCAATCTTTGGATTTTAAGTTGAATGCATAGGAGCAAGCGCCAGACCACTCTGCCACCATTTTACCTGTGCATTGGTATTTTAAATATCCTCCGACATCTAGAAATTTATGTGTTTTTTGAAAGATATCTGGCTTTTTGTCTTTCAACCATAATAGCTTTGGAATCACATCTTTTCCTGTAATTTCTACACCGACGATGGCTTTGAAAATTTTCTTGCCGCCAAATTTTCTCATGCCTTTTACAGCAAACTCTTCAGCGCGTCCATCTACCCAAGAGATGTTATTATACAAAACTTCACCACTTTCAGTCACAGGAATTATGCCCATAGACTGACAAGAAAAGGCTAAAGCTTTTATTTCTCTTTTTGGTATATTGCTTTCACTTACAATAGATTGTGTCACTTTGCAAATAGCCTCCCAATAATCAGAAGGAACTTGTTCTACCCAACCAGATTGCGGCATTAATAATGGATACGATGCAGAAGAAGCAGAAATAATTTTTCCTGCATCATTGACTAAAATAGCTTTTACGCTACTTGTACCTACATCATATGCTAGATAGTACGCCACTTTATTTCTTCACGTTTTTGAATACTCTTTCGAATCTATTTAAAGCATCATCTACGACTTCGTCAGTATCTGCCATGCTCATGTATAATCTACTTCCAGCTAAAGTAACAACTCCTTCAGCCATATAAGCAGCACCGTATTCTTCCATCAATTTTTTACGATCATTGATACGAGCTAATACAGATTTGATTTTTAAGATTTCAATTTTTTCGAATAATGTACCTGCAGTTTCTAAGTGGCAAATCGAACCTTGATTGTAAGCTACAAATGGCAAATCGTATTGATCGATTAAGTCGTTCAAGCCTTTAGTTATTCTATCTCCAGCTTGGCCTGCTTTCTCACAAGCTTGTTGTTCTTTAATTTCTTTCAATGTATAATATCCAGCGCAACAGCTTAACGGATTTGCAGCCAATGTACCGCCGACTTTTACTTTCTTGCCTCCTTGGAGACCAGCAGCTAATCCATCCATGTACTCAGCTTTGCCACCGATGCCTCCAGCTCCTGGATAACCACCAGCGATGACTTTTCCGAAAATGGTTAAATCAGGTGTGACTCCGAAATATCCTTGTGCGCCGCTCATTCCTACACGGAAAGCAGTCACTACTTCGTCGAAAATTAATAATGCACCATATTTATCACATAATGCTCTGATATCAGCACAGTATTCTTTGTATACAGGGTAAGTTCCACTTTCTGGACCTAATGGCTCGATAATCACTGCGGCAGTTCCACCACGAAGTCTATTCCATTTCATGGTACGCTCTAAAGCTTCAATATCATTAGGAGGAACAGCCTGAGTATGCCAATGCATCATGAATGGAATTCCTTTAGCATCAAAAAACTTTGTACCAGGTATTCTTAAGTCATAAACCATTTGGTCACTCCAACCGTGATATGCTCCACCAATTTTAATGATTTTAGATTTACCAGTTTTGATACGAGCAAGTCTTAATGCTCCCATTACAGCTTCGGTTCCACTGCCTAACATTCTGAATTGATCTACAGAAGCAATGTTTTCACATACTAACTGTGCTAATTTTGATTCATATTCATGCAATAAACCTGTAGAAGGTCCACATTCATTCAATAATTCAATACACTTTTCACGTACAGAAGGATAATTGCTACCTAAAACAGTAGGGCCACCTGCTTGTAAAAAATCTATGTATTTATTTCCATCTGCATCATATAGATATGCGCCTTCAGCTTTAGTAAATGCTAAAGGGAAGGGATGATTGAATGCTAAGTTATGTTGAACGCCTCCCGGGATGTACTGAATTGCTTTTTGATAGATTTCTTTAGATTTTGTACACTTGTATCTATAGTAGTCCAAGTAACCTTCCATCTTTTCTGGCTCGATATGTTGGAGCGGGAGAGATACTAATTTCTCTAGTTTTTTATAAATAGGTTTAATATCGTGGTACTCACTGATAGCAAAACCATTATTGATAGTAGTTTTTTCCTGTACAATTGTTTCCATCTTATGTGTATTGTTGTTGTTTATTCTTTTAAAAGTAATATTCTCAAAAATACCTTTCTTATATGATAGTTTATGTTGATAATTATCAAAATTAGATTTTTTCACAAAAGTTAGGGAAATCGAGATTTTCTATTGTAAATTAGAGAATATGAAAGCAGAGAGTTTTATCAATAAGCTTCAAGAGTTTCAAGAATTACCCGCTGAAGTCGTTGAAGATATTATTTCGAAAGTCCAAAAAGCCCAACTTCATAAAAGAACGATGGTGCTCAAAGCTGGTCAAGTTTGTGAGAATATTTATTTCGTAGAAAAAGGATTAGCACGAACATTTTACACTTCAGAGGGTAAAGATTATACTACAGATATTTGTATAGATGGAGAGTTTATGGTGGAGTTCTCCAGCTTTGTTCATCAGCAACCTTCTATGCAGAATATGGAATTGATAGAAGACTGTACTTTATACTATGTGAGCTATGACGACTTGCAAGAATTATATCGTACTTACCCTATAATGGAAAGAATAGGAAGGCTGATAGCTGAATATCATTACTTGTCATTATCTACACACTCTTATTTGTTGAAGTTTAATACTACTGCAGAGCGTTATGACTATCTGTTTCAAAACAAAATAGAAATTATTCGTAGAGCACCTTTAGGTGTAATCGCTTCATTTTTAGGGATGAGTATAGAAAACTTGAGCCGTATTCGTAAGAAAGGAGATAGTTAGGAAAATAAAGTTTTAATTTTCTTCTCACCATTTTTGGTGATAAAGACTCCTTTGCCTATTTTTGAAATAATATATACTACATGACCTCACGTTTTAAAATTCCTACAAAAGGTACTGATGCAAATGAGTTATTGCAAAAGATGGAAACCTTCAAAGCAAAAGATATCAATTGGCCGGAAGGTAAATTTTTTGGTTATGTATTTTATCCAGGAGAAGATATCTATGAAGTTTCTAAAAAAGCATATACTTCTTTCATTGCTACTAACGGATTGAATCCATCAGCATTTCCTAGTTTGAGAAAGATGGAGTCTGAAGTAGTCGGAATGACAGCTCATATGCTGAACGGCGATGAAAATGTGACAGGCACTATGACTTCTGGTGGAACAGAAAGTATTATGATGGCAGTATTGTCTGCTAGAGAATGGGCTGTTAAAAATAAAACAATTGTAGGTATTCCAGAAGTACTCGCACCTGCTACAGCGCATCCTGCATTTCCAAAAGCTTGTCATTTCTTTGGTTTAAAGTATGTAGAAGCACCGATCAATGATGACTATCGAGTGAATGTGGTGGAGATGGAAAAATTAATTACTCCTAATACGGTATTAATGATTGGTTCCGCTCCTCAATATCCACAAGGTGTAATAGATCCAATAGAAGCCATAGCAGCATTAGCACAGAAAAACGATATTCTTTGTCACGTAGATGGTTGTGTCGGTGGTTATATGCTTCCATTTTTAGAAAAAGGTGGAGTGTTATTGCCAAAGTTTGATTTTAGAGTTCCTGGAGTGACTTCAATGTCAGCAGATACTCATAAATACGGTTATGCAGCAAAAGGAGCTTCTGTAATTTTATATAAAAATAAAGAATTAAGAAAAGGTCAGTTTTATATCAAAACAGATTGGAATGGTGGGATTTATGGTTCGCCATCGTTTGCTGGCACTCGTCCGGGTGGGGCAATTGCAGCTGCGTGGGCTGTAATGAACTATATAGGAGAGGAGCGTTATATCAAAATGCAAATGAACGCATATCGCTCAACAAGAATCATGATGGAAGGAGTGAAAGCGATAGACGGATTAGAGATTTTAGGAAATCCTGAAGCTACTTTATTTGCAATTGCTTCTGAAAAATATGATGTCCATTCTATTGCAGATGAAATGGCTGAGAATGGTTGGTATCTGAACAGACAACAATTGCCTCCAAGTCTTCACATTTTTGTGACTGACATTCACGTAGGAAAAGAACAAATGTTTTTAGATGATTTGAGAGCTGCGGTCAAAAGAGCAGGAAGATTTAATTGGGAGAATCTTAAAAAATCTCTTCAAGTCAATACAGTGAAAGGTTTAAGAAAAATGCTTGCACCTTCTTACTTCAATAAGTTAATGGATATCGCTAATAAAGGTGGAGGTGAAAGCGGTGGAAATCGTAAAGCTGCCATGTATGGTATGATGGGTGCTCTGAAAGGCTCAGATAAATTGGAGGAAATTGTAGAGGATTTTATCGATCAACTGAATTCTCCTGAACCCCCTGCCAAGTAAATTTATTGGATTTTAATTTAGTTGATTTAAATAGTAGCATCTTTATTTAAGAGATTTTTCCTTCGTCAAAATGACATCACCAAATTGATTTTGATATGATTCTCTCTTTTTGTCAACAAGAATTCATTTTGGGTGATGCTTTCGATTTTGTGGGATTTTATTTAGACAACAGACCATTGACCACAGACGACTGTAAATTGTATATCCCTAAAAGAGGTTAACAAGTATGTAAAACTAAGCCATCACCGTGTAATAATCTAAATTAACCATTAAGGAATTAAGGAGATTTTATACTATTAATATCATCCTGAAAGGACCTCAGAACTAGAGATTTAAGAGGTTTTTCACTTCGACAAGCTCAGTGACTATCCTGCTTCAGCATGACAGTATTCATAATTAATACGATACGTCATTGCGAGGAACGGAGTAATCTTTAACATATTCCTTATAGATTCTGAACTAAATTCAGAATGACAAGGTTCAGAATGACAGAGTACTATGTCATTGTGGGCTTGACCCGCAATCTCAAGAGCATTCCTTATGGATTCTGAAATGATTCTGAACTAAATCAGAATGACGGTTTGGTAAAGAATGACTGCTAGCTTATCCATAAGAAAGGTGTCGTACAGCGTGGATGAGTGACTGTTTTCTTAGAGATGCTTTCAGCATGACATAGTAGTTTTTAAAGGAACTTTTCCAAAGTTTTAAACTTTGGAAAAGTTAAAGACAAGTGGGGTTACGGAAATCCATACGAAAGAATTCGTTCGGTTACGAAGAGAGTAGTACATGATTATTGGTTCCTGATTTCTGATTCTTGGCTCTGCACCGCGGCAGGGATAGAGGCTATAGCTCTGTAACGAAGTGGAAGACTACATGCCGAAAGCCCGGTTGCCGCCCAAATAATTAGACAAATATTATAAATGATTTATGGAATTTGAGACAAACGAAGTTAGCTATGCTTGAGCGACTGACATCTTACGTACCCAAAATGTAAAAAGTATCATGGACCAACTAATAACTAATATAGGTATCATATTATAATCAAAACCTTGTGCGTTTTTGAAGATTTGTAAGAAATCTATTGAGCTTGATGCTATCAAAAATAGTATAGATAGGTGGAGCGATAATTTGTAAAATCTTTTAGAATATAATGCTGTTGCTACTAGAATACCTATTATTGCTATTGCGAAAGGAAGTACTGTCGACATAGCTTCGAAGGTATAGCTAGTCTTGAATAAATAGACGCTGATATGGTATGTAGCGTATAGCAAAGACAAGAGTATGCTTGTTTTAATCCATCTCTGAATATTGGCACTGTCTTGTACAATGATTTTCTGGAAAATGTATGGAATGAAAACGATGTATGAATATTTTATCAAATTGATTACATATAACTCCGGACTAAAAGCAAGGCTTATTAATAGCATTACTAAGAAAATCAAAGCTGTAGAATTGATATAATTCATCACTTTAAGTCTTAAGGTGAATGTTATACCGCTTGTAATAAAAATGAGGGCAAAAAGGTAATGCGTATGAATCGCCCACTCAGGAAGAATTGAATCAGTAGGTAGTCCAGAAATGTAATTCCAAGCATCTGAAAATGGCGTAATCTTGAATGTGACGAGCGACCATGCTAAGCAAAAGTATAAGATTTGTAAACTGAGAATTATAAGTTGTGGCATTCTGAATTTTCAATTAATGAATGAAGATAATCATTGAAGAGTTAAAGCTCAATGATTTGAAAAAAATCAGAGCAATCTTTGAAAATGATTCCTAATTCTACCTAAATCATTAAGATAATTTGTTTATTCTGAGATTTAGTAATACTTAAATTCTAGTAGTAAATACTTAACAATCGCAATCTGAAAAAACATTTGGGCATGATTTTCGTTAGGTATAGAGTTCAAATAGGAATATGAAAACATTATACGCAACATTATTCAGCTTTCTAGCATTTGCAAGTATCTTAATGGCTCAAGGTCAATGGGATTTAGTGAAAGATAAAGATGGAATCAAAGTCTTTAATAGAAAAATGGAAGGCAGTAAGCTCAAAGAATTTAAAGGAAATATTCAATTTAAAGCATCAGTCAACGATGTAGTTAAATTTCTATCGAATCATACGAATCATGATAAATTCATGTATAAAGCTAAAAAAGGTAGTGTAGAAATTGTAAAAAAAGATCCTAACGGGGACTTTTATACTTATATGATTATCGAAACACCTTGGCCTGCTTCTAATAGAGATTTAGTGACTTTATATCATAAAGAGGCTCCTGATAAAGATGGAACTGTAGTGATAAAAGTAAGTGCAGTAAATGATATCAGACCACATACTAAAGGTAATGTGAGAGTGGAAAATATGAAAGGATATTGGAAAATATCACCTTTGCCTGGTGGAATGGTAGATGTCACACATCAAGCTTATAGCAGCCCTGGAGGTAATGTGCCTGAAGGTTTAGCGAATTCTGCTTCTGTAAATGCTCCTTTTGAAATGTTAGAAAACCTAAGAAAATTGTTTTAATCAACATTGAATTGATTTTCAATAGTTGAAATTTTATACTGAATGCACATAGATAATTACAAGTTTAGTGATGTAAGTTTTTTTTCAAAACTTGTTTCTGATTATACCAATCACCGACTTCCAGATTCCATAAGAACTCCTTATCCATTGGCTCAAGAAGGCTTGGAGCAACTTATCAATACTCCATATCCTTTGAAAATTGATAGGAATCAATTAGTAAAAGTGATCACTGATCAATACAAAACGATAGATATTTCTGAAGTTGTCAAAACTCAAATTGACTCCCTTCAAGATGAAAATACATTTTGTATTATCACGGCTCATCAACTTTCACTTTTGGGTGGACCATTGTACTATGTCATCAAAATCGCTAATGCTATTGCGCTAGCTAAAAAGTTAAACGCAGATTTTCCTGAGAAGAATTTTGTGCCTATTTATTGGATGGGTAGTGAAGATCACGATTTTGAAGAAGTGAATCATATCTATCTTTTCGGTAAAAAAATCACTTGGGAATCCGATCAAACTGGTCCTGTAGGGCATTTTGCACTAAATGAAATCCAAGAAGTTGTCGATCAAGTTGTACAAATTTTAGGCGATAGCAATCCAGATGATATTCAAGGTTTGATTAAAAGAGCTTATTCCCACAAAAACGTAGAGCAAGCTACTAGAGAATTAGTCAATGGATTGTTTGGAAGATATGGATTAGTGATAGTGAATGGAGATGACCATGCATTCAAAGAATCGGTATCAGATATCATAAAAAATGAAGTTTTATATCAAGCATCATATCCTTTATTATTAGAAAAATCAGAGAAGTTAATATCTAGTGGCTATCATGCACAAGCTACTGGAAGAGAGATTAATTTATTTCATTTAGGAGATACTTTTCGACATAGAATAGCTCCACATGGAGAAGACTATGAGATAAATGGGAGAATTTGGTCGAAAGAAGAATTGTTGAATGAGATTAATTCATCTCCAGAAAACTTCAGTCCAAATGTTATTCTTCGTCCATTATTCCAGCAAAGCGTTTTACCTTCTATTGCATATATAGGTGGAGGTGCTGAGGTGGCTTATTGGATGCAATTGACTTCGGTATTTGAGTATTATGGAGTTCAATATCCTGTACTCATTCCTCGAACTTCTATGCTATGGGTGAATCACTCTGTGGCTCAAAAAATGCAAAAGTTAGATTTGCAAATCACTGATATTTTTAAAGATAAAGAAGCTGTAAAAAAAGAATATATTTTGAAGAATAGTGATTTTGATTCTGATTTATCAAAGGAGAGAGAAGCTATTCAAGATTGGATGGAGAAAGTACGAGATAAAGCTGCATTAGTAGATTCTACTTTGGGTCCGTCGGTGGGAGCAGATGCTCAGAAAATTCAAAACACTTTGAATCAAATTGAAGGTAAGATTTTAAGATCTATCAAACATCAACACGATACTAGTCTTAAGCAAATCGATAGTATCTATCAGAGCTTGTTTCCCAACCACGCATTGCAAGAAAGACATGATAACTTCTTAAACATATACTCTAAGCACGGTCAGAAATTCTTAGATAATTTAATTGATCATCTTCAAGTAATTGATCAAGAATTTGTAGTGATGACCGAAATGGAATAGAGAATCTATTGTCAATTATTGGTTTATTGTTTGACAAAAAGCTGAGTTTGTCTAAGACTGCCTACATTAAATACTAGTGCATAAGTACCATTATTTAAATGTCCAATACTTAAAGTTTTCGTATGGTTTTTGTCTACACTGCTTTCATTACCAAGATCTTGTAATAATTTTCCATCTATAGTATAAATTTGTATGGATAAATTTTCTTTATGTTCCAATTCTACCGAAATATTTAAAATGTCATTCGTCGGATTTGGGTAGATAGAGTAAATGATATTATTTTGGAAGCTGTTGAGTTGAGTGCCGGTAATGGTTTTGTAGATGTTCCAAGTAATTGTACTGACGTGTTTTGTTGAATGATTATCTATTCTTGTAAAAGAGGTGGTATCCTCTACAATTACAGTAACTGTATGTGCAGGATTAGTCAGAGTATTTTGATCTAATTGAAAAGAATCCTTATTATAAAGAACATCGACTCCATCTAACTGCCATTGAATATTGAGTGTATTAGGAATCGGTTTAATCAATTCAGTTAAGTTAAAATCTATCCATTGATCTGATGTATTGATATCAGAAGAGATAGGAGTATAGCTAATAATAGGTTTTGCTAGAGTGTGAATCTTCTCTACAATTGCTTCTTTACAAACCTCGCAGTAAGGATTATTCAAATATTCCATTTTACATCTTGTAAAAGGTTTATACCATTGTGCAGAATTCCCACCGCAACAATATTGGTAAACGCCAATTTCATTATGACCTACCCAATTTTTCCACTTCACTAGACTTGGATTTTTCTGTCTAGTCATATTTGGTCTTTCAGAGGTGTAACTAGCACCTGCATAATATTCATCAGCGAGATTAGCAAAGGAATGTCCCATTTCGTGAGCAACAATTTCAGGACTGTATTTATCTAAAGTTGTAGTTGAATAGTTTCCTCCACTTCCTCCATAATAAGGGCTATTGGCAAGAATGAGAACTTGGTCGTACTTAGGAAAGTTTGCAGATAGGACTTTTACAATATTAGTGACATTGGAAGGCACAATTAATCTATGGATGCCGTAGCTATCGAAACTGCTTCCAAAATAGGTATTGGGTTTAGATATAGGTACTTTAGGATTCGCTGAGTTGCAATCACTAGCAGTATTAGGATGTCTTGCTCCCGACTCTGCAGAAACGACTCTAATGACAAATATATTAAAGTAGTTTTTGTAATTAGACCAGGGTTCTTGCGTGAATAAATAAGTAGATAAGTTTTGGGCATCTAATACGAATTTATCCTGTTCAGTAGAGGTGTAGCCATCCCCCATAATTACAATATTGATGTATTTATTGATAATTCCGTTAAACTGCAAAGTATCTACATCAAATTTTTGAGCGTGTACAGTGCTCCATATCGTCAGCTGAACGAATATCAGAAGTAGTAGTTTTTTCATAATTTTATTTTTAGCAGTTCGACAGGAGTAGAATGATTTAGAACTTCAGAAATATTAATCACATTAGATGGATTGTTTACTTGAAGTCGTATGAAAAAATCCGCTGAATCCAATTCAATAAATTTGGTGGACAATTTTTCTTCATCAAAATATTCTATGTTTTTATATAGTGGATGTTCTATAATGATGGTGTTGATGAGTAGATCTTTATCGTAGACCTCTACTTTGAGATAATTTTCGGAATCAATATGCTCTTGAAAATTATTTTTTATTTCTCCAACACTATTGATTTTACTCGTTAAGTGGATGGTGCTATTTTTCAGAGCAGTATCTTGAGAAATATTAAAAACTAGAAAATATATTACTCCTTCTGAATAATTTATGGGAGCATCTTCAATTAATTTTGTTGAAGTACAGGAAGTCAAAAATATTGACAATAATAATAGTATTCGTATTCGCATTTTGAAATTCTATATTTAAAGATAGCGATACTATTATGAAAGTTCTTTATTTCAAATAATAAAAACCTGTATGCAAATCCTCACTTGCAAAAGAGATCAAAACTCATGGATTATAGCCTTTTGAGAAATTCTCTTACTGGAAGGATGAATGAGAAAGATGTATAATCTTGAAAGAAATAGATGATATTTAAAGGAAAACTTTTTGTTTTTTGTGTAAAAAATCAACTAACTACTTACGTAAAAGCAAGTAGTTAGTTTTGAACTGTTTTCATTTTAATTAGATTTCTTAATTTTCTTTTCAGCTTTTTTCTCTTTTGGAGTTTTAAGAGGTTCTTTTTTTACAGCCTTTTTTGCGTCTTTACTTTTTGCCATGATAGTTTGTTTTAAATGTTAGCTAGTTTAAAGCTAAGCATTATTTGATTTGATAGAGTAGGGAAGGTTTAAAATTAAAATTTTCACTAAATAGTATTTAAGCCCAATTCTTTTAAAAATTCATTGTGTTCTTTTATTTTCTGTTCAATTCGTTCATTGATAGCAATCAGATTTTCATTGACTTCTTCTAAATTTATTTGCACTTCATCCTCTGCTGTACTCACATATCTTGAAATATTTAGGTTGTAACCATTTTTTTCAATTTCGTCCATAGAAACTTTACGAGAATAGCGTTCGGTTTCTTTTCTGTACTTGTAGGTTTCTACAATGTTTGCAATGTTTATTTCTGTGAGTTCATTTTGTCTTTTTCCTTTTTCGAAATGCTCGCTAGCATTAATGAATAAGACATCATCTTCCTTTTTACATTTCTTTAAAACAAGTATGCAAACAGGAATTCCTGTGGAATAGAATAGGTTAGAAGGCAGACCAATCACTGTATCAATATTGTTATCTTTTAAGAGTTTGGTTCTTATGCGCTCTTCGGCACCTCCACGGAACAAAACGCCATGAGGTAAGATGATAGCCATCGTTCCTTCTTTGCCTAAGAAGTGAAATCCATGTAATAGAAAAGCAAAATCTGCGGCAGACTTTGGTGCTAAACCATAATTCTTGAAACGGAAATCTTCCGCTATAGTATCATTAGGTTCCCAACGTAAACTGAAAGGTGGATTGGCTACTATTGCATCAAATTCAGTTTTCTTGGAGGGGTTCATTTCATTCAAAATATCCCACTGATTTTTTAAAGTATCACCATGATATATTTCAAATTCCGTGTCCTTCATGCCATGTAAAAGCATGTTCATTCTTGCCAAGTTGTAGGTGGTGATGTTGTTCTCTTGTCCGTAAATTTTACCTACTGTACCGCCATTGTCTTTGATACGCTTTCGCACGTTCAATAATAGGGAACCCGAACCGCAAGCAAAGTCCAATACTTTGTCCAACTTGCTTTTCTTGCCTGTTGATGGGTCTTGACTGTCTAAGGTAACTATCTCCGAAAGGATGGTTGAAATCTGCTGTGGCGTATAAAACTCACCTGCTTTTTTGCCTGAACCTGCAGCAAATTGTCCAATTAAATACTCATAGGCATCCCCAAGTGTATCGGTATCGGTTGAAAAATCAGCAATGCCTTCTGCAATCTTTTGGATGATGTTGCAAAGCTTTTTATTTCGTTCAGCAGGTGTTTTCCCAAGCTTTTCTGAGTTTAGATTGATTTCTGAGAATAATCCTTGAAAGGAATTATCAAAAGATTCATTTTCGATATAGCGGAAACCTTCTTCCAAGGTGACTAATAAATCTCCATTTTGTGTACGTGCTAGTTCAGAAATATTGCTCCAAAGATGTTGCGGTTGGATGACATAATGTACCTTCCTACGCATCTGTTTTTCAAATTCGGGGATATCTTCTTCGTTAGCTAAATACCAAAGTCCTAAAGGTGTGCGACCATCTTCTTTTTCTGGTTTTGGATAATCAGCACCTAATTCCTTTTTGACAGATTCTTCATAATTATGAGATAGGTATCTTAAAAACAAAAACGAAAGCATATAATCACGGAAATCATCTGCATTCATTGCACCTCTCAAATCATTTGCAATACCCCAAAGTGTATCTCCTAGTTTTTTATGTTGTTCTTTTTGAGTCATGTTTTTTCAATTAAGAATAAAGGGTTTTCAATTGATAATTTTAAAAATCTTTTATATAAAATTCTTGTGCTATTGATTTGGATTTTTTCTACTATTGTCAAATACTTTTCTTCTGAACTCAGGTTTTATACCAAAGTTTAACAATAATCCTACTTCTATATCTGTGGCTCTTAAATAGTTTAATAACTGAAACTCAAATTCTTTTACAATTACTTCTGTAGCTTTTAATTCAAGTATAATTAAGTTATTTACAATCAAATCAGCATAATATTCTCCGACAACTGTGTTTTTATAATATACCTTTATTTGCTTTTGCGCTTCAACATTGAAGCCTCTGTTCTTTAACTCCATATACAAGGAGTTTTGATAGACCTTTTCTAAAAATCCATAGCCTAATTCATTATAAACATCATAAAATGCTTTTATAATTTGTTCGGTTAGTTCTTTGTATAATAATTCCATTTTTGTTTATGTTTTGGAACGCTGATCACGCTGATTTTCAAACGCTGATTTAAATAAAATCTGAAAAATCGGTGATGCTTCGCATCTGTGTCATCTGTGTTCTATCATTTTTGTTTATGTTTTGGAACGCTGATCACGCTGATTTTCAAACGCTGATTTAAATAAAATCTGAAAAATCTGCGATGCTTCGCATCTGTATTCTATCATTTTTGTTTATGTTTTGGAACGCTGATCACGCTGATTTTCAAACGCTGATTTAAAAAAATCTGAAAAATCTGCGATGCTTCGCATCTGTGTTCTATCATTTTTGTTTATGTTTTGGAATGCTGATCACGCTGATTTTCAAACGCTGATTTAAAAAAAATCTGAAAAATCTGCGATGCTTCGCATCTGTGTTCTATCATATTTGTTTATGTTTTGGAACGCTGATCACACTGATTTTCAAACGCTGATTTAAAAAAATCTGAAAAATCTGCGTTGCTTCGCATCTGTGTTATCCGTGTTCTATCATTTTTGTTTTGGGACGCTTTATCTGTGTTCTATTATCTTCGGAAACAAACCCTGCATCAAACCTTTCTTATGTTCTTTTAATTGCTCTATCTTCTCTGTTTGAGCACTGATTAATTCATCTAAAGCCGAAAGACAAGAAGCGATTTTTTGTTGTTCTTTTGGATTTTTAGGAAAACTCAAAATCAGTTTATTGAGAGCTTTCATTGTCAAAGCTTTTTGAGAAGAACCAATTGCTGTTAATAAAACATCAGATTTACGAGCGTCTAGTAAAATTTCCAAAAATGATGAAGACACAGAGATATTCTTCATCCATATTAAATTACCATCTTTAAAATAGAATTTACTATCGGTTGTAATCCGATAAACATTTCCAAGTGTTCCAACAGCTGTGATTAAAATATCTCCAACTTTAGGAACTTCATATTTGTCTTTTATCTCATAATACTGTTCTTCAGAAATATAAAGGATGTCAGATGGGATTATCCCTTTTTTTAGTTCCGATATTTCCTTACCTCTGAAAAATGGTATTCCACTCTCAACATAATCAGCTAAATGCACCCTCTTGCTTGATGTTAGTTCAGCAACTCCCCCCAGTTTATTTTCCATCCACTCCCCATCACCTTCAAACTCCGAAAAACGAACCTTAGGCACGGTTTCGCCTTCTTGCGGGAAAAGATTTTGCATTAAACCCTTTTTGTGATTTTTGAGAGCTTCCAGTTTATCATTGTGAGCAGTGAGCAGTTCATCTAAAGAAGAAAGGCAAGAGGCGATTTTTTGTTGTTCTTGGGGTTGGGGTGTAGGAATATTAAGTTTCCTAATCATTCCTAAGGCAATAAATTTTAAAATACCGCCCGCATTAGCTTTTTGAAACTGTTTATCTATGTAATCACTTTTCATAAGCTGAATGAGATATTCTTGTTTCAGCTCGCCTTTAGTTTTAATTAAGGCTACATTCTTTATTGCAAACCCGTCTCTTTTTACGATAACTGGATTACCTATTGTTCCAATCATCCCAAATAGGATGTCATTAATATCAACCTTTGAACGCTCATTGATTTTATCATAGTCATATTTTGACAAGTAGGACACATTGTCAAAATCCATTTCACCATTTTCAAGTAAGTTTTTAGAGGTAATTAAAGGAAATCCTTCCGAAACATATTTAGGGCTATCATGTGTGCCATCCCGTACGTCACAAATCTCACCTAAGACTTTATCATCCCATTCTAACTCATTTTGAAACTCAGGGAAACGTAATTCGGGTATTAATTTATTTTCTTTATTCATAAGCTGCTAATCCTGAAATTTCACGCTCTTGCGCTAATTTTTTTAATTGAGGTGCTAAATCTTTCATCAAGGCTATTTCTGCTTGGCTTCGTTGTTTCCAACCTAGTTCTAAAGGTGCCATGAGGTCGGTCAATTTTTCTCCGTCAAAAATCATTCGGTTCATGATTTGTTCCACAAAGGTTTTTAAGGTGGTCGCTTGCAGTCCGTGATCACTTGCAATTTTTGCCAATTCCTTATTGTATTTCTCGACTTTAAAAATTTCAAAGTTTTGTTTTAATTCCTCAGCAGTTTGCCCTACAGACCAATCTACTTGCTCAATAAATGCTGTCAAATCTTCTTCTTCGTCCATTAGGTTAGAATTAGACTTGAGCAAACTAATGACTTGAGCTTTGGACATTTTTTGCTTAGATGCTTTTTTGCCTAAGTTATCTGCCGTCAGATTCATGATATAATCGTAATCAATTACCGCAGAAGCAAAGAGGATGAACTCAAAGTCGAGTTGCTGGATCTCTTCGGGAGCATCATCACCTTCTACCTCTTGTCTTTTTCTAAATTCCTTCGCTTTTTCGAGATAGGAGCTTTTGAATTCTTGATAAGTGTCTTTTGGTAAAATGGCTTCGATTTTTGCACGTTGCTGATCATCTAAGTCTGTATATTGATCTAACTGAGTTTTAAGGCGCTGTACTTCTTTAAAGTTTTTAATAAAGGTAATCTTCGCAGCATCGCCTTGCAGGTTATAGACTTCTTGTGGTTCGTTTGCTAAATTGTGTTGCTGCATAAACACCCCAAGTTTCCTTACTGCATCTTGATAGTAGTCTATCACCACAGGAGCGGGATCCACCATCCATATTTCTTTGGCTTTACTGCTGTCTTCACCAGAAAATAGGGTGATAGCTTGATTTACAGCATCTTGTTGTGAACGGAAATCTAAAATATTCCCATAAGGTTTGGTATCATTCAGCACGCGATTAGTACGAGAGAGTGCCTGAATTAAGCCATGATATTTTAAGTTCTTGTCCACATAAAGTGTATTCAAGTATTTAGAATCAAAACCTGTGAGCAGCATATCTACTACTATGGTAATATCTATCTTGTTTTTGTGTGGATAATCTTTATTGCTGAATTTTTGGTCTTTGATTCGTCTTTGAATATCCTGATAATAGATATCAAAATTATTGATGTCGTGATTAGTACCAAACTGTTGGTTATAATTGGTAATAATTTCAATGAGAGCTTTTTTCTTTTCTTCAGGATTCTGCTTATTGTCTTCTTTTTCTTGTGCTAAATCTTCCTGAAGTTGTTTGATGTCAGCTGCATTCTTTTGACTTTGTTGGTCTCCATTTTGTGCAATCAATTGAGCAGGTGGAGAAAATACGCAAGCGATATTTAACGGGATATAATCTTCATTTTCTGCTTGGAGTTGCTCTTGTATGGTCTTAAAAATTCTATAATACTCAATTGCATTATTGATGGACGCTGTCGCTAAAACCGCATTGAATTTGCGCTGATTGGTGGCAGTATTGTGTTTTTCGATAATCGCTTCTGCAACTGCTTGTTGAGTAATGGCTTCGCCTAGATGATTTCTTTCGCCAGATTCGGAGCGAGCTTTATAATAGTCGATATGAAATTTAAGAACGTTTCTATCTTCTATAGCATGTGTAATGGTGTATGCATGCAGCTGCTTTTCAAAAATGCTTTCTGTGGTCTTGTAGGTTTCGTATTGGTCTTCTCTTATTTTTGCAGTCGAATTTTCTTCAAAGATGGGCGTACCTGTGAATCCAAATAATTGAGCATTTGGAAAAAACTCTTTAATCGCTTTGTGATTTTCTCCAAATTGAGAACGATGACACTCATCAAAAATGAACACGACTCGTTGGTTGCTCAATGGTTCTAATCGCTCTTTATAGTTTCTGGTGTTAGTGCCATCCAATGCGAGGCCTAATTTTTGAATAGTAGTAACAATTACTTTGTCTGCATAATTGGAAGATAGTAAACGTTTGACCAAAGTTTCTGTATTGGTATTTTCTTCGACACTTCCTTCTTGAAATTTATTGAACTCTTCACGAGTTTGTCGGTCAAGGTCTTTTCTATCTACTACAAATAAACATTTTTCAATATCAGGATTGTCTTTGAGAAGGGTAGAAGCTTTAAATGAAGTCAGCGTTTTTCCACTTCCTGTAGTATGCCAAATATATCCGTTTCCTCGATTATCTTTAATGCAATCTACAATTGCTTTTACAGCATACACTTGGTAAGGTCGCATTACGAGCAGTTTTCGCTCACTTTCTACCAATACCATATATTTGCTGATCATTTCTCCAAGGGTACATTTCGAGAGAAATTTCTCAGTAAATGCATCCAATCGATTGATTTTTTTATTGTTTACATCTGCTAATTCGTAAACAGGTAAGAATTGTTCGTCTGCATTGAATTGAAAATGTTCATTTTTATTGTTGGAAAAATACAGCGTTCTGAATCCGTTACTCACAATAAACAATTGCATGTAGCACATCAAAGTATTAGTGTAGCCATTGCCTAGATCATTTTTATAATCTACAATTTGCTGCATGGCTTTTCTATGAGTAACTTCATGATTTTTAAGCTCGATTTGTACTACTGGCAAACCGTTGATTAATAAAATAACATCGTATCGCTGAAAGCTATTTTCTGTATTGATGCGTAATTGACTGATGACTTCAAAGTCGTTTTTACACCAATCTTTAATATTGACTAAAGTGTAATGCAGTGGAGTTCCATCTTCCCGTTGGAAATACTGATTCTCCCGTAGTTTTTTGGAAGCAACGAAAACATCAGGTTCAATGATTTCTTCTCTCAAACGCAAAAATTCACTTTCTGATAATCGTACACGGTTAAGAGCTTCAAATTTTGCTTTAAAATTCTGTTCAAGTGATTTTCTATTGGTAATATCAGGCCGATAGGTATATTTCAAGCCTTTGAGCTGTTCGATTAGATTTTCTTCTATTTGATATTCTTTAGTCATTATCTTTCTTCACTAATATCTTCAAATTTACTTTTTTATATTTATAAAACAGATTGTATAACTTCAGAACGTATGAAACATATGATTTTGATTAAAAGTTGAACTTTTATTATTAAAAATGTCTTATTTGGATGACTTACAGAACTCTGATGAATGAATTGACTGAATTGGAAAATATAAAAATGTCAATAGATTTCTTCTCTGTCGGAATGACAGGGTTATAGAAATTTAGTAATTGCTGAGTGATAAGACTAGAGAAATTTATTAGAGTGTAAAAGAGTTTTTTATGAATGATAAATACATTCTAAGTAATGATAAAATCCTATCCTTTATTCCCACTTGCTATAAGGTTGAATCGTAAGGTTAGAATTGTAATACTTCTCTTCTGAGGTGACTTCGCTATCTATCCAATCAGGTATTTTGAAAATTTCATCTTCACTTTTTAGCTCAATTTCAGCCACAATCAATCCTGAGTTTTCACCTAAAAACTCATCGACTTCCCATACTTTACCCTCGAAATGAATGAGATATCTAATTTTAGAGAGTTCGGAAATAGAAAACTGATCTAATAATTCTTTGGCTTCTTGAATAGGGATTTCATATTCGTATTCCGGTCTTGTAGCGCCAATAGAAAGTCCTTTGATGGTTAGGAATCCCTTATCAGGTGTGAGTCTAACGCGAATCGTTTTGTTAGGATCTGTCAACAAATATCCTTGTCTAAAATGAAGACCTTTAGGTTTATTAAATAGATTCCACTTATCATGATTGACTAAAAATTTTCTTTCGATTTCTTGTGGCATTTCTTTATGCTTTAATTAAAGTCCAAGATAAAAGTGTTGGTGGAGTACTCAATAGGATATTCTCAAATTCTTTAGAAGAATTAAAAGATAATTGTTCGATAAGTCTTTCTTCAATTTGAAGTTCAAATTCATCTTTTTCAAAAATCCATGGTGATATCATCAACTTATTGTCTTCTCTTCTTTCAATCACATAATGCTTGTTTCCTATGGTTTTATTGATTTCCAAAAATCTACCTATAGAAGGCGTTTCGTCTTTGCATAAAATGAGCGAAAGACGATCACAGAATAATAGAATTTGATAAATCTCTCTTCCTTTAGTGTCTGAAATATTGTAGAGTTGATGAACTAATTTTCGTTCTGTTTCTTCATGAGTTAAAAAGGAATCAATTCTTTTACTTTCTGCTCGCATATCAGAGTATAGATATTCTAAGTGATATGAAATCATGAGCCTGACCCAACTAGATTTATTAACAGCCAATCGAATTACTCTTTGCATTCTTTTCACTATTTCATTAATGCTGTCGTGGCATTCAGTGAAGTCTAAAGGCACACCAAGTTTTGACAAGTAATCTTTTTCATCAAAATTCAATTGACGGTCATCGTGATCTGATATAGAAATGATGGTTTCTAACCAATTTATTGGTCTTAAATCTGGTTTGATTTCGTGAGCAATTTTTGCAGCTAATAAACCATGAGCTGAATGCAAAATAATGTGTAGACCATGTTTTGACTTGCGAACTATCATCTTAATAAGTGATTTTTGAGCTAATAGATATAACGTAGCTAAGCACCAAAAGTAACTTATAGCTGACATAGCTAGTGAGCCTAAGCTCTTAAGAATTATAACTCTAAGTTCATAATTATACGTGCAGCCCGGATAGAACGGAATATCACCCGAAGTGTAACGGAGGGAAGATGTAGTGAAAGCCGGAAATGCTGCCCTGAATCTTTAAGAATTTATAATCTTGACTTCTGACTCTTGGCTCCTGAATCTACTTGTTTATCAACCACTTACTTCTTCTCAAAAGGTTTCCTTTTTCTGAAAAAGTGACGTTTTGATTTCTTTCGTGATAAATTTTCGAAGCGAGTAATGCTGCTAATTCCAATGAAGTCTGATCGGTGTCATTGGGTTTGAAATAATTCTCTACAAATCTCGTATCAAAATCACCTGAAATAAAAGCCGGATGTTTCATGACGAATGTACCGAAAGGAAGTGTAGTTTTTGCGCCTACAATTTTATAGTCTTCTATTGCATGCAGCATATTTTTGATAGCTTCATCTCTTGTGTTTCCAAAAACAGCAAGCTTGGCAATCATCGGGTCGTAATAAATAGGAATATCTTGCCCTTCTTCCATACCATCGTCCACACGGATATTAGCACCTTCTGGAATGCGGTAGGTAGTTAGTTTTCCAATATCTGGCAAGAAATTGTTTTCTGGATCTTCTGCGTAAACTCTCAACTCAATGGCATGACCGAGAATTTTCAAATCTTCTTGTTGGAATGAAATCGGAAGTCCTTGTGCGATACGGATTTGTTCTTTGACTAAATCTACTCCTGTAATCATCTCTGTCACCGGATGCTCGACTTGAAGTCTTGTATTCATTTCTAGGAAGAAAAAGTTCAATTGCTCGTCGACGATAAACTCTACAGTACCTGCACCGACGTAATTGACGGCTTTTGCCACTTTGATAGCGGCATCGCCCATAGCAGTTCTCATTTCTTGTGAAACGACTGCGGATGGAGCTTCTTCGACGACTTTCTGATGTCTTCTTTGGATAGAACACTCGCGTTCAAATAAATGAACGATATTTCCTTGTGAATCGCCTAAAATTTGAATTTCGATATGTCGGGGAGAGGTGACAAATTTTTCTATAAATACGCTTCCGTCACCAAAAGCGGATTGTGCTTCGCTGATCGCCATTTGCATTTGCTCTTCGAGCTCTTCTGCATTTTCGACGAGTCTCATTCCTTTTCCACCGCCGCCTGCTGAGGCTTTGATTAAGATAGGAAAGCCTATACCTTTTGCCAATTCGATAGCTTCTTTGACATCAGAAATTGGTTGGTCAGTTCCTGGAACTAGAGGGACATCAAAATTAGAAACTGCTTGTTTGGCTGCTAATTTACTGCCCATCACTTCGATAGCGTGGGAGCTTGGACCTATAAAAATAATTCCTGCGTCTGTAACTGCTTTTGCAAAATTTGCATTTTCTGATAAAAACCCATAACCTGGATGTATGGCGTCTACATCGAGCGCTTTTGCGGCTTCAATGATTTTATCTATTCTTAAATATGATTCTTTGGAAGGTGCTGGACCTAAACACACTGCTTCATCTGCAAATCTAACATGTCGTGCTAATCTATCTGCTTCTGAAAAGACTGCTACAGTTTTAATTCCCATAGCTTTTGCGCTTCTCATTACTCTTAAAGCAATCTCTCCTCTGTTAGCAACTAAGATTTTTTTCATGTGTATTCAGCAATTTTTGATAAAAATAAACCTTTCACAGTGAAAACAGAATCTCTAGGCTTTATTTGTTGAAGATTTCTATAAGATGATGACTAATGTCACCAATAATAGAAGAAATGCACTCATGAAAAGCTGTAAAATATCTATATAATATGTTCTTTCGTTATCCATCTTGACTATAAATACTTGTAAAACGTATTGGAAGTTTCATGTTATGAAGGTTTTAACATTTTTCGGTGTCGTGAATGAACGTTTGGATGGTAAATATTCTATTCTTATTTTTATATCACAATAAATGAATTGTAATGATAGGAGTGAGGACTTTTCAGTTGGAGGAATTAAATGCTTTTAGGTTTTCAATCTATCGTTTTAAAAAGAATATTCAGACGGTGTATGTCTATCAGGTAGGAAATACGATGATAGATACGGGTCAAAGACATAGTAGAGAAGAGGTTTTATTTCATCTCAAAAAGAATCGCATCGATCAAATTATTTTGACTCACTATCATGAAGATCATTCTGGTAATGCTGGCTATCTCAGTAAGAAGTGGAAAGTTCCGGTGCTTGCTCATCCTGCGGGAGTTAAAATCCTGAAGAGTGGATATAGCATGTCGCCTTTGGGATATCTTTTGAATGGTAGCGTAGATAAAGTTTCTGCTCAACCACTGCATGAACATGAATTAATAGATACTGGAAAAGTGATTTTACAACCGATATTTACACCGGGTCATAGCCACGATCATTATTCCTATTATGTGAAAGAGAAAGGTTGGTTGCTGAGTGGAGATTTGTACGTTGCAGATAAAATCAAATACTTTTCTGATTTTGAAAGCATGAAATTGCAAATTGAAAGCTTGAAGAAATTAACTGCTTTAGATTTCGATCAATTATTGTGTAGTCATAATCCAAAATTGAAAAATGGCAAAACTCATCTTCTCACTAAACTGCAAGATTTAGAAGATTTCTATGGTAAAGTTTTGGACTTACATTCTAAAGGATATTCTCTTGAAAACATTTTAAAAGAAACAGGACGCAAGGAAAATAATATTTATAATATTATCACAATGGGTTCATTTAGTGCGACTAATATGGTGAAGTCTGTACTAAAAGATGAAGGTCTACTTGTATAATTTTTGAATAGATATTGAATTAGATTTCTAAGTTTCTTTCAAAAGCCTATCTAATCGTGATCCAAGTATTTATAGCAGTTGTTCTTTTTGGCAGAGTTGATTTTTCAGGTTGAGTATACACTCCAATACGATTTTTACTATTGGTGGTAAATATAAAATCCCAATCTTTAGTCAATTCTTCAGCATATTCCCATCCATTCATAGGATCTAGAAAGAAACGCATCGTCGGATAAAAGTTTAAAAATTCTGCTACTGACATTTTTGGATGAATACCATCCTCTGTTTTCAACTGATCGCTGATAGCGATGATTGCAAATACTTTCTTATTATTTAATGTTTGAACGATGGCAAGAATTTGTTCATTATTATCTGAATAAATATATGCTGGACTACCGCCACTGAAGCCAAAATCTTCAGCATATGCATTTTGTTTTTTGAAACTAGAAAGTAGTGTATTAACTTCTTTGACATCCATGCCTATTGAAATAGGGCCTAAGGATTTCTTTTGAATTTTCCAGTTAGAATAATTATCTATAATATCTGAAGCGGATTCTGATGTGGTATCAGGAAAGGAATCAGGTAGAATAATTGGTGTAATCTCTACAGGGATGGGAGTAGTAGGCGACATGACGCTTTTAGTAGCTTTATTACAACTATTTGCTGTCAATAGAACACCAGAAATTAAAACAATTATAATCTTATTTTTCATTTGTATATAAATGAATGAACTTACAAATCTAAGACAAATTTGAATTCAAAACATTTTTTACTTGCTGAACATCTATATTTATTTGTTGGACGAGTTGATCTAAGTTTTCAAATTTTATATCTCCTCTAATTCGATCTACAAATATTAATCGAACCTCTTCGTCATAAATATCTTCTTCAAAATCAATGATATATACTTCTATTCTCAATTCTCCATCTTCCAAGATAGTAGGACGATATGAAATGCTTAAAGCGCCTTGATATTTTTTTCCTTTGACTTCTGCCCATACGGCATAAACTCCTGGAGGAGGAATCAGTTTTTTGTGATGATTGATTTGAATGTTTGCAGTAGGAAATCCAATAGTACGACCTATTTTATCGCCATGTATGACTTTGCCTTGAAGGATGAAAGGATGAGCCAACCATGTATTTGCATCAGCTATATTGCCTTCTAATAGTGCATTTCTTACTTTAGTAGAACTGACAGAAATTTCATCGATCGTCTGTACAGAGATTTCTTCTACTTTGTAATTGTATTTAGGACCGAGTTTTTTGAGTAATTCAATATCACCTTTTCGATTTTTGCCAAATCTATGATCATAACCTATTACGATAATCGTGGGATGAAAATGTTCTACTAAAATTTGTTGGACATAATCTTCAGCTTCCATAGCAGCAAAATCTATAGAAAACGGAGTGATGACTAAATTGTCTAAACCGAATTTTTCTAATAATTCTACCTTCTCTTCAATAGTAGAGATGAGCCTTAAGTCTTTATGATTGGTATTTAGAACAAATTTTGGATGAGGGTCAAATGTCAGCATAAGACTCTCTCCGTCAATTTGTTGCGCTAATTCATTAACTCTTTGGATGATGACTTGGTGTCCCATGTGTACGCCATCAAAAGTACCAATTGTAAGAACAGTATTCTTGAATTCTGGAAGATGGTTCAGACCATTATAAACCTGCATTTTCTGGATTACTTTCTTGTTGTAAATGTTGAATGAAATCTTCTAATTGCCAAGCATCTTCTACGGAATATTGTCCGATAGCTTCTCTTCTCAATGAAGAAAGATATGCTCCATTATTTAAAGATAAACCAAAATCGTTGGCGATAGTTCTGATATAAGTTCCTTTGCTGCATTTGATTCTGAAGTAGATCTGAGGCAGTTCAATTTTCGTGATATCAAATTCATAAATAGTGACTTCTCTGCTTCTTAATTTTACTTCTACACCTTCACGAGCAGAATGATATGCGGCTCTTCCATCGACTTTTACAGCGGAGTGAATAGGTGGAGTTTGTGTGATGACTCCTCTGAATTGTTCTACATTCTGAAGGATATCGGTTTCTGTAATTCCTGAAATATCAAAAGTTTGATTGACAGGTTTTTCTGTATCAAAGCATTCTGTTGTCGCTCCCAAAAAAAAGCTCCCAGTATATACTTTATATTGATCTTGGATTTCTGTGATTCTCTTAGTGAACTTCCCCGTACAAACGATTAAAAGGCCTGAAGCTTTAGGGTCTAAAGTACCTGCATGACCGATTTTTAATTTAGGAAATCTTCTTTTTAAGGTGTATTTAAGTTTATTGACTACATCAAAAGAAGTCCAGTCTAAAGGTTTGTCGATCAATAAAATTTTTCCTTCTGTATAATCTGTCATTGAAGATTTATATGATATTCAAATCGTACCCTAATAATAAAAGTACAATGATGATACTGCCTACTACGATTCTATAAATACCAAAGAGTCTAAATCCGTGCTTGTTTAAGAATCCTATAAATGATTTGATTGCAAAAATAGCCACTATAAATCCTATGAGATTCCCAACTAATAGTAAACTGATTTCATCACTATTAATACCATTGCCTTCTTTATAAAAATCGTATAGTTTCTTTGCAGTAGCTCCAAACATTGTCGGTACAGCTAAGAAGAAAGAGAATTCTGCAGCAGCTTTTCTACTTAATTTTTGTGTCATACCACCTACAATTGTAGCTCCCGATCTAGACATTCCAGGAATCATAGCTAAACATTGAAAAAATCCAATCTTTAATGCTGTCAAATATCCTATTTCTCCAGAATCTTCATACTCCACTTTATTGAACCATTTATCTACAAATAATAAAATAATTCCACCAGCTACTAATGTAACTGCTACTGTCATCGGACTTTCAAGCATCTCATCTATCTTATCGCTAAACATTAAACCTAATACTACACTAGGAATAAATGCGACCAATAGTTTGAAGTAGAAATCCATACTTTGGAAAAACTTCTTAAAATATAGTACGACTACAGAAAGTATGGTACCCAACTGAATGGCGACCATAAACAACTTAGAAAAAGAGGAAGGTTCTACGCCGATGATGGCTGATCCTATAATTAAATGACCTGTGGAAGAAATAGGCAAAAACTCAGTAAGCCCTTCAATAATGGCTAAAATAATAGCTTGGTAATACTCCATGAATGCTTATGCTTTTTCTGATGGTATTTTCAATACAGCAAAAATCTCTACTATAAATCCTAAAAGAATCATAATAGGAGCGACTGTAATTCTTCTTGCAGAGTATATCTCATTGACATCAAATACATTGGGATCGTGTCTTCCGCCTGACATCAAAATGAAGCCAATAGCAATCAATACAACACCAATGCCCATAAGGATATAATTGGTTTTGTCGAAGAGTAATGCGCCATCGCCTTTAGGGATTTTATTCATTAAGCCTTCAATTCCCGAAGCAGAAGCAGTAGTGTATTTACCTTGAACAGGTTTAGGAGCAATTTTTGCCATAATCCTACAAAATTAAGTAAAATTTATTGTCTAATAAGATTTAATATAATTCGTCCAATTTAGTCCTTAGATATTTGTTGACAGATAGATAAGTACTGAGCAAACAAATGACGATTCCAATTCCAATTAATATCAATCCTGCCATCCCTAGATAGATGTATTCTGCTTGACTTAAATGAATGATTTGAAATCTTTCTTGAATGAAATAAATTCCTGTGGCAATCATTCCAACGGCTAGTACTCCGCTAATAATTCCAGCAAAAAATCCTTTTAATATAAATGGACGGATAATAAAACCTTTAGTAGCACCGATCAATTGCATACTTCTTACAATAAATCTTTGGGAGAACATCATCAGTCGAATTGTATTATCTATCAGTGAAAATGCGATGATGATTAAAATACCAATTGCTACTAGACCAATGGTGCTAATTCTTTTCATATTGGCATTCACTAATTCTACTACTACATTAGAATAGTTGACACTTTTGACTCCAACAATCTTCTGTAATTCGTCATGAACGATATGAATAGAGTCTGGAACAGAATATTCGTTTTTCAAAGTGATGAGGTAAGCGTCGTACAATGGATTGAACCCTGCGATGCCCACAATATCTTGATTGAGTTCTTTTTCAAAACTTTTGATAGCTTCTTCTTTACTGTAAAAATTGATACTGTTGATATATCTTTTAGCATTCAATTCACTTTTTACTGAATCTATACCTTCAGGTGTAATACCTGCATTAAGTTCAACTTCTACTTCGATGCTTTCTTTAATTTCTTTCAAAGCTTTATTGACTCCAAAGAATAAAGTGAATAATACACCTACCAAAAACAAGATTAGCGTTACGCTTAAAATAGCATATCTAAAGGTTGGCTTGGTTTTTCTTGGAGATCTTTTTCCTACTCTGTTGGGCATAATTTTATCTTATCAGTTCAAATATACAGATTGAACGTTTTTGAATTCATTTATTTTATCCATACATGTTGATTCTCTCTGTTTTTTCTATATTTTAATGATTATTGATGATTTCTAATCCCTACTTATCGATACATTTGTAAAATGAAAGAAGCAAATCTCGGTTTTGACATTTATCTTTTACCTACTTATTTTATAGATAGTGATCATCCTGATGTAATAGAGTATGCTCACAGCGTAGTGAAGGATGAGAAAGATCCTATTCAGCAAGCGATTCTTTTATATTTGGCAGTAAGAGATGACTTTAGGTATAATCCTTATAATATCAGCTTGATGCAAGTAGAATTAAAAGCGAGTACATTACTCAATAGACCTTCAAAAC
The DNA here is from genome assembly GCA_035515235.1 of Chitinophagales bacterium. Taxonomy (GTDB): domain Bacteria; phylum Bacteroidota; class Bacteroidia; order Chitinophagales; family JADIYW01; genus JAMLHH01. The sequence continues at coordinate 88,558 of DATJBS010000050.1, read as the reverse complement.
AAGGATATTGTACAGAAAAAGCTTGTTTGTTAAATGCAGTTTTGAGAGTTGTAGGAATTCCTAGTAGATTTCATTTTTTTGATGTGAGAAATCATATTGGAGTCGAAAAATATCATGATATCTTAAAAACTGACGTATTAGCCTTTCATTCTTGCTCAGAAGTTTACCTGAATGGGAAATGGGTAAAAGCTACTCCAGCATTTAATAAAGAATTATGCGAAAAAACTGGTGTTGAAGTTTTAGAGTTTAATGGAGTAGAAGATTCTATTTTTCAGCAGTATGCTCCTAATGGTGAGGAGTTTATGGAATATTTACATGATTATGGAACTTGTCACGATGTGCCTCACGATATGTTTGTTCATGCTTTAGTTCAACATTATCCTCACTTCTTCAAACATAGGCAAGATGTTTGTATGAATATTGAGTAGTGAGCTATAGGTATTTAATTTTTGTTTTTTTTCTAATTGTATCTTGTAAGGATAGAACTATAAAGGTATATGATGTGCCCAAAGAGGTGCAACCTTATGTTTCTTTATTTCTTGCAGAAGCGGGCAAAAGAGGGCATCGTTTGGTGATAGATGATTTAGTAATTTCTTACAAATTCAATTTGCTTTCTTCAAAAACTCAAGCAGCTGGATTATGTAGAAAAAGATACGGTCATACTCCGATGATTTTTATTGATACAACTTCTGCTAATTGGAGAACTTCTGATTTTTCAAGAGAACAACTCGTCTTTCACGAATTGTGTCATTGTATTTTAAATCGTGGACATAATAATGACACTTTACTCAACGGCAATCCTGCGAGTATTATGAAACCAACTGGTGAGACATTATATGGTTCTGTGCTCAATGAATTTAAAAGAGAATATTATATCGATGAAATGTTTGACAAGAATGTGGGATCTCCTGCATGGGCTCAAATTAATGAAACCTATACTTCGCCGTATGCTGTTTTAGATACTTTGTTTTTTGATAATTTCACTTATGCTGCTGCTGAAGATATTGATTTAGATAGTCTTCCTCAAGTAGATAGTGCATTAGTTAAAAATTGGTCTTTAGGTGAAAATACAGTTGTAAGAAGAGAAATTACTGATGATCGATTAGAGCTACAAAGTTATGTCAAAGGTTCTTATATCATACCTTTTGAAGTCAATATACCTGATAACACTGATTTTGAAATCAGATTCAATATGGCCATACCTGGTGGTAAAGATGGAAATATGACTTTTTATTGGGGCGGAAGTAGTGTGAAAGATCCATTTGCAATTATCATTAATCAAGATGGATTTGTTTCAATAGGTCAAATCTCCAAAGGAATTGTGACTTCTAAACCTCAAGTAAAAGTTTTCAATGATGTTTTCAATGAAATATTGATTCGAAAAGTGGGAAATGCTTATTATTTATTTGTGAATGGAAGATTGATTGACAATTTAAAATTTGAACCTCTGAACGGACCTTTATTCGGAATAGGAGTGAGCGGTCAATCTTCGGAAGTATGGGTCGATGATATTTTGGTTAATACTATCGGAAAGATTGTTTTGTGATGTTTTAAGTGGAATATTGAAACTCTTGCTTCTTCTCTGCTCTGTATAATTCGTCAAACAGTTAAAGATCTTACGCCTTTTTCACAGAGTGGGTGCCCGTCTGCAAAAATTAGAGTTGGGGATTGTTCCGTTTGTTTAATTTGAGATTAGATGCTGAACTAAATTCAGAATGACGTGGTTCGGAATGACAAGGTTCAGATGACAGAGTAGTTCTTTTTACCCGTAACGTCATTGCGGACTCGATCCGCAATCTATTGAGTATTACTTAGAGATTCTGAAACGATTAGATTCTGTAACGATTAGATTCTGAACTAAATTCAGAATGACGTGGTTTGGAATGACGTGGTTAGGAATGACGTGGTTCGGAATGACGTGGTTCGGAATGACAGAGTAGTTCGTTTTACCCCTAACGTCATTGCGGATTTAGTCCGCGTAGTCATTGCGGGCATGTCCCGTAATCTCTAGAGTATCAATTAGAGATTCTGTAATGATTAGATTCTGAAACGATTCTGAAACAAGTTCAGAATGACAAGGTTAGGAATGACAAATTCAGAATGACGTGGTTCATAATGATATGCTCCACTTACGTAACGATAAAATTATTCTTTTATAATTTCAAATTCGAATGATAAATTAATTTCAGAATTAGAAACTGTAGCATAAAGCTTTCCGTCTTCTGTCCAATATATGATCTGATTAGGAAAATCAATTTCTTTATTCACCACAATGAATTTATTTTCAGTGTGCATAATTCCGTTAAAGATGATATTGTCAATTTCATCTGGTGTTTTTACAGACAAGTTCCATAAGTCTCCTGATTTGTAAAAGGACATTTGTTCTTGAAAAATAGTATCTGAATTTTGAATGGTCCATGCTCTTCCGGAATATTCAAGTTCATTGACTTTTTCCCAGATTTCGAACGTCTCTCTTCCTTTTTGCTCATTGACTCTTTGCCATTCCCCTAATAACCAATCAAAGTTGGCTGGAGTAAGCTCTGCGTTTTGCTTATTATTTTCACTTGAATTACATGAAATCAATGCAATGCCAAAGAGTAGTATAATATACTTTATCATGCGGAAATTATTCTAAAACTTGCACTCCACCACCATTGACAAATAAGGTTTGGCCACTGACCCATTCTGAAATTGGAGATGCGAAGTATAACATAGCTCCTGCAATATCATCCGCTTCTCCTAATCTTTTAATAGGAGTATGGGCTAACATTGTTTTTTCTATATGTGGAGTCAATACACTTTCTAGTGCTGCAGTTCTTGTAGCTCCCGGACCGACAGCGTTGATTCTGACTTCTGGGCCAAAATCATGAGCTAAGTTGGCAACCATATGATTGACTGCTGCTTTAGATGCGGCGTATCCACTCATGTTTGGACTTTGGTTGATGCTAGACATTGAAGTGGTGATGACGATAGAGCCATATCTTGAAGTTTTCATGTGAGGAACGCATAATTGACACAATCTCCATGCGCTGAATACATTCAAATCGAAATCTCTTTTAAATTCCTCTATAGAAATTTTAAATGGATTTTCCCGTCCGCCTCCGCCACCTCCTGCGTTATTGATTAAAATATTGATAGTGCCAAATTCTTCGATAGTTTTGTCCACTAATCGAACTAATTCATCATCGTTTAAGATATTGCATTCAACTGCTAAGGCTTTAACTCCTTCTTTTTCAATTTCTTTGGCTGCTTGTTCAGCGTCTCGCTTTCTTAAGTCGGCTATGACAATATTGGCACCGGCTTGAGCCAAGCGTAATGCTGTAGCTTTTCCAATTCCATTAGCTCCACCTGTGACAATGGCTACTTTATCTTTTAAGTCAAAAAGTTTTGAAAACTCCATAGATTATTTTTAATGTTTAAAGTAAGAACATAATTTTAAAATAGTGTCCTATAGGTTATATAACTAAGACTTCCTTGAAAATCAATTGAGTTTCAAAGAAGTCTCGAAAATGTAAAAATTGAAACTTGTTAAAGTGTATGTTCTTTTTTGTTTTCTTCTATCGGACAACTATTGATGCCCAACATTGCGTATAAAGGACAGAAACTAATAAAGCTGGTCAATACTAATGCTGCAGCTATTACTAAAAGAACGATAGCTAATGTACCATTAATTGTTCCTGTGAAAAATAAAACTACAATAATAGCAGCTATAGTTATTCTGATAATTTTATCTGGCGAACCTATGTTTTTTCTCATGGCTTACATTTTTTAGTATTAGTAATGTAATATAAATAGTTCGAAAAAGGGGAGTAGGTACTACAAAAATACTTTGTTCGCTCAAGCATCAATCTTGATCTAGTTGTAACAACTACTGCAGCCCGGATAGAGTGGAATATCACTCTACTTGAAGATTTTTCGGAAAGTAGAGAAGATGAAACGAAAGCCGGAATTGCTGCCCAAATCATAATGAAATAGTTGGTATTTTTCGTTTAAGGGTTTAGGACGCCAAAACGCGCTTAATTGATTTTGTCCATGACATTATTTGTAATTCTATCGCATCTACTGTTTCCAAATTCAAAGATTTCTTTGTCGGAAGCCACTTCATAAAGTTTTTCTTTCAACATTTCTTTTGCTCTGTGTAAACGCACTTTTACATTGGGAATGGTGATGTCTAAGGCGATTGAAATCTCTTTGATGCTCATGTCTTCGACTTCTTTCATCATATAAACGGTTCTGTATTTTGAATCTAAACTGTCGATGGCGCTTTCCAATAAAAGTTTTGCTTCATTCCGTATCATATTGCTCTGTGGGTTTAACTGTTTGCTATCGGGAATCTCTAATATTGAATTACTCTTCTCATCGTAAGATGTTTCATGGAGGTGAATTAATTTTCCTTTTTCTTTTATGCGTGCTAAAGATTCGTTGATGCCGATGCGTATCAACCATGTAGAAAAGGCAGCGTCTTGTTTGAATTGGTACAATTTCGTATAAGCTTTGATATAGCTTTCTTGCATGATGTCTTCGATTTCGGCTTCTTCTTTTAAGTAGCTTCTAATTACGCGATAGAGTTTTTGGTTATTGCGTCTGACTAAAATTTCGTAGAGTTCTTTCTCGCCCCCAATGATGCGTTGGATGATTTCTCGGTCTTCTATCTGGTGGCTTTTGTAGTTATGAATATTGATAGCTTCCATGTGCTTGTCTTTTTTAGTTAGATACTAAAAGTCAAAAAAAGTTACAAAATTTTGTATCCATTTTATAAATCTGTCATCCAAAGAGGGAAAATCAATTTATAAATACTTAAAAATTAAAGTTATGGATTCCAATGTAAGATTCGTTCAGATGCTCTTAAAATACACTTTCGGTTTAGTGCCGATAGTAGCGGGCTTAGATAAATTTTTTAATATTTTAACTGACTGGAGCCAATATTTGTCACCGGGTTTTGTGGAAATACTTACAATAGAGCCTTCTGCATTTATGATGATAGTGGGTGTGATAGAAATAATTGCAGGAATATTAGTTCTAGTAAAAACTAGGGTAGGAGCTTATGTTGTAGCTGTGTGGTTGGTAGGAATTGCTTTGAGCTTGATATTTAGTTGGACTTATGTGGATGTAGCAGTTAGAGATATCGTGATGGCGATAGCTGCATTCAGTTTAGCAAAATTATCCGAATGTAATTATAGCTCTCACAAAAATTAATTCGAAAGGTTAGTATCCTTTTGACATTTTATTTATCCAACATTTATTATTCACTTAAATTATTTAAAATTAAAAATATTGTACTGAAAAACTTAATGCTGTTAGCGGTATGCATAGGTTCTCTGTTGATGCAGAGTTGTAATAAGGAAGATGCGCAAGCAGTAAAGATTACTAATAACTCAGTTTTTAAAGCTGAAATGCGAACCTTATGGGCGGAGCATGCCTCGGCGACACGAGATGTTATTATTGGACTTTTGGATCAGACTGCGGATGCTAATGCAGATTTGACGAGGTTACTGCAAAATCAAAAAGATATCGGTAATGCTATTAAACCTTATTACGGAGAAGCTGGTGGCAAAGCTTTGACAGATTTACTGACAGAACATATCGTAGTAGCAGGAGATATATTGGTGGCTGCAAGAGATGGTAAATCAGATCAGTTTGATCGATCAGTAGCTGCTTGGTATAAAAATGGTGATGACATAGCTGTGTTTTTAAATACTGCGAATCCTAAAAATTGGGATTTAGATCATATGAAAATGCACATGAAACACCATTTAGATTTGACTTTGTCAGAAGCTGTAGCTCATATTGAAAACAGGCATGAGGATGAAGTGAAAATCTATGATGAAGTTTTTGAACAATTAATGGATTTGGCTGATATGCTTTCTGATGGAATTGCTCAACAATTTCCAGATAGGTTTTAAAATTGAATTTTATTCATTCCAATTTTTGATACTAAGAGCATTTTAAAACACTTGAATCATCATGTAATGAAATTCATTATGTGGTGATTTTTATTTATTTCAAATTTTAAGGCGATTGTCATAATGCAGGGAAAATAAAAAAGCCGCCAAATTTTAAAACTTGGCGACTTTCTGTTTCTGTAAGAGTTTTAAATTTAACTCTTATTGTTTTTTATTATCATCTTCTTTTGGAATTGTAGGATGAACAGTAGGAGTTTTGACTTGGTCATTATTTCTAATTTTGTCAATAATTTCTTTGAAATGTTCTCCGGCTGCTTCTCTTCCTCCAAGTCCGTAGCTAAGAGCAACAGCTACTGCGATAGCTCCTAAAATAAGACCGAATGCTAACTCTACGATTTCATTTGCAATTCCCATAGTTCTTAAAGCTATTGCAATAAATAAAGCTAGTGATGCTGCACGAACTATCCCTGAAATGAAATTATTATTATTGGACTGTTTCATTGCATTATAAATTAATAGTGAAACATAATTTCCAATAGCTAAAATGATCAATCCAAATATAATCTTACCAGTTACTTCTAGAATTTCATTTAGGATGTGTGTTAAATCATTCAATCCTAAGATGGCAGTAGCTGTAATGATTCCAAAAAATACAATAAAGAAATAAATTAGGTTGGCTATAATTTTTGATAGCGACTGATTCGCTCCAATCATATTCTGAATTTTAATCTTTTCAGCTGCTTTGTCTAAGCCTAAACTTTTGAATAGGTCTTCCAAAAAAGTTGCAAGATATTTTCCTCCCCAGATAAATATGATCAATAATAGGGAAGCAACGACTATTTCGCCAATCATATCTGTCAACTGAAAGAGTACAAGATTCGCAGGTCCTGATATCGCATTGAGTTGTAATGCGTTGAAGGATTGTATTAAAAAAGGTACGAAAATGATTAAGAAAACAATTTTCTGAAAGATATTTACCAAATTATCTGTATCCTTAAAACCTGTTTTGTCTACTAATTTGTCTACAAAACTTCCACCCATTGTAATCAGGTTGGAAACAAACTTAGCCAATAGATAACCTACTAAGCCAATCAGAAATGCACCTATCACATTAGGAATGAACAATAAGAATTCATTCAGCATATTTTTTAGTGGATCGAGGACGACACTCAGTTGCAAAATTTCAAGAGTCACCAATAATACGATGACCATTATGAGATAATAGACAATATTGGCTATAAAATGTGTGATGTTTTTAGCATCATTTTCTTTCATTACTTGATCGCCCCATCTAGTGCGTTCGAGAATTTTTAAAGTGAGTTTTGAAAACTCTTAGCGATTAACCAACCAATTATTAAGATCAATAATGCTCCTAAAAGATTGGGTAGAAAATCAGTTGTTCTGTTAGCAAAGCGCTGTAATTGTAATTCCATATTATATTTTTTCGTTATAATTATATCGCTAAAAGATACAAAAATTCTGATAGATATATTGTGAATCAATGAATTGCGATTCAATTCATAATATGATGATGGATTGAATTTTGGAAATGAGAGGTTTTTATATGCTGCTAGACAAAGGGTTATAGATGGCTTTATGAATTATATTATCTACAAGTTAAATTTCAAAACTAATGATGAAAAATGCAGGGGTTTAGATTTTTAACCGCAAATGGAACTCTGTTTAGATGTTGTTATGAGTAGTGCTTTCTTTAGTTTTTAGTGTGTTAATTTGAAAAAAGTTGCTTAAAACTGTTTTGAATGGTTTCTAAATATTTGGTTTTGGCAGTATCTGAAAGGAAAGATTTATTGATCATTTCTTTCATTTTATCTTCTGATTTTTCAAATTTATTTACTATGTTTTTTAATAATCTATCTCTTATCTCTAATCTTTTACCTAATTCAATAAAGTCTTTGATTTGGTATGAATAATTTTGACCTCTTGGCAAATTAGTTCTTTCGAGTTCTTTAAATAAGTTCAATGCGATTGGAGAATCATTGATATGAATTTTTGTATTCATTAAGTCATATGAAGGAGATAATTGCATATCGCCGTCAGAGGTTTCTAATAAGGAGAAGTTTTTTAAGTGAGCATCTCCATTGCCTGTGAGAAAGTTGAAAATCAATATTCGAATGAACTCTACTTTGTTTAAAGGAGAAAGTACCGCTCCGAGGTCTTCATAAGTTTTTGCATTGTACTTATAGCTACCATCATTGTTTTTTCTAGCTTGAAGAATTGAAGCAAAATCTTCTTGATTTAATTTTTCTTCATTTTTATTATAATCAAATCTTCGAGTAACGTAAGCTGGACTTCCGTTAGCAAATTTCATCAAACAACATTCAGCTGTTCTAATACCAAATAGTTGTTTTGCCATTTGCATTGTCACATGTTCATTTGCAGGGGAATCTGAAGGCATATCAAACCTTGAAAGCAGAGGCTTGATGATATAAATGGAGTTCTCATTATTAGTGAGAAATGGTGATAAATCTGTGCCTGTTGCTTTTCCAATAAATCCTTTAGTTTGAACACCTGATATACTGAAACCTGCAGGATATCCGTCTATCACTTTAGAAATATCTTCCCAATTAAACTTGAGTTGGTGGCTGATTTTAGATCTATTAAATAATCTCTTCTCACAAGCAGAACAGAATCCTTTGACATTTTCCTTTAAACATCCGTAACAGTATTCCATTCCTATTCTATTTTCTTTACAGTTATTGCTCCAATTGTATCTTCACTACAGGTGTGCGCCAAAAGGCTCCAATCATCACTGATGTCAATACCTAAAGCATTGCATATAGCTTTTCTATTCTCGCCTTCACTTAATATAGATTGGAAATAATGGAAGAGTTCGAGGGAGTGGTGTTCCTTTTGACTTTTAGGCATATTTACAGATATAGGTCTTGTACTTGCGTCCTCTAAGAATGTATCTTCATAAATAAAGTGATAGCCATTTTCATCTCTCCAAAGTTCCCCCGCTTTATGCTTTCCTTTATATATGACTTCTAGTTTCATAAGTCTTGTATGATTTCTATTTTCATTTCTAAATTTAGAAATCGAAATATTTCAGAGATAATATCTAATCTTGGATTAGTTTTTCCTAGCTCAATATCTGAAATAGTAGTTCTTGAAAAACCGGTGTATTCTGATAGTTCTCCTATAGTTAAGTTCAATACTTTTCTTCTCTCTCTTATTATATTTCCAAGCTCTTCGATATTCATAACCATTTATTTGGTTGTTATCTGACAAATATAATGAATAGCTTAGAAAATGTCAATTAATAACCAGTTGAATAACAAAAAGGTATCAAATTATTGCTTTATGCATTAGTTGATTTAAATTAACCAATATAATGGTTAAAAAGTATATTGATGGATAAGAGAGTGAAGTTTGATGATTTTTGACCAATAAAATGGTTGTTGTAAAAAGATTGGATATTGAAAGAGGAAAGCTGTTATTTCACTCTTGCCTTTAAGTTATTGCTTAGATTATCATAACTTATTACTTTACCTTGATAGAAATAAACGGAGCTTAAATCATAATAAAACCTTCTTGCTTCTGGAGCAGTTTCTATATAACTCGTAGGCTGTCCCATAACTTCTAGTACTTTATCTTCTGTAGAACCTATTACAAAATAATCTGTAAAGTTTTCGCTTTTTTTAGAGGTCTTAGTTGGCTCAGATTTGCTTTTTATTTCCATTAACTCTTTCTCTAAAATCTTATTCTTTTCCTCTAAGTTTTTAATATAATCTTTTTCAATTTCTGACGGACTTTGATTACATCCAATTATAGAAAGTGTGATTAATAATATGTAACATAATTTCTTCATGATATCCTATTTAGTATTTCCATTCTATATGTCTAAATGGTAACTTGTTCAATTCTTCCCGATAAAATCTCCACTTAGGCATAAATTTATTCATATAGCCTACAAATATTTCGTTATGAGAACGTTCTAGCAGATGTACAAGTTCGTGAACGATAATATATTCAATACTTTCTAAAGGTTTTTTACTTAATTCCAGATTCAGTATAATTTTTTTAGTTGTTGTATTACAAGAACCCCATTTGGTTTTCATTTTTCTGATGGAAACTTCGCTTGCTTGAACTCCAATGACTTCTTCCCATTTTTTAATGAGGTTTGGAGTCAGTTCTTTTAGTTGTGCTCTATACCAATCATCTAGAATTTCTTGACGCTTTTCTTCGTTAGAATTTGGTTTTATATATAGTTCGATTTTACTGTGCTTTAATACGACTTTGGGAGGATAGTTGTGTTCAATAACTTTTAATAGGTAACGCTTACCTAAAAAGTAATGACTTTCTTTAGATAAATATTCACGGGGAGTTTCTCTTTCTTGATTCTTAAAAGTTTCTTGTTGCTTTTTGATCCACTTTAATTTATTTAAAGCATATACTCGAATAGTATCGATGTCCATTCTAATTGGAGCAGATATACGAACAGTACCGTTAGGAGGATAGACGCTTAAATGTATATTTTTTATATCCTTTTGTTCTACCTCAATTTTGAGCTCTCCTAATTGTATGTAATGCATTAATATTCTATTTGCTCTTTGATGAGTTTAAAAATATTTTCTACTTTGGTTTCAAGACCATAAGGTTCTAAAGGTTCACTTAAATTGTATGTATCTAATTTTTGTGAATTAGCGATTAGTTGACGATGAATTTCTGATTTTATCTCTCTCTCTTTGATCAGATTACCTCTCCATTCATCTCTTTTTACATTTTTTACAGCACTATCAATTATCAAAGCTAAATCTTCATTTTTACCTAAGTTATTATATAATGCTCTTTGTGCTATTGTAATTAATGTATTTGGTGTATTCTCACTTTTGCCTTCACTGACCTTTTTAGCAAGCGCAGCGATTTTTTCTAAATATTCAGCATAAGAAACTGCGTTGTCTTTGCGTTCCTTTATTATTTCTGCTAACAATTTTGACATCTCTTCAAAAAATGCTGGATCAATTAAATGCTCGTTAATAATCTTTTTTCTAACATTATTTTCAATGGTTTCAGCTACTGCTCCTTGACTAGATTTAATTCCCTCAGGCATTGAATTGATAGCATCTGCTATACCTGATTTAACTATAATATCCAATAAAGACATCTCTGCAAAAGGTGATATCGTTTCAGGTTCATCTGCTTGGATGTAAGTGTCAATTAAATGACGCATATCTGCTTCATAAGTTTTTAAGTCCAAAGTCTCGCCACTTGCTTGTCTGATTTCTTCGCGTAGTTTTAAATAATAGTCTATCTCTTTTTTTATACTGATAATTTGACTTGCAGTATATCCAGCTTCCTCCATCTCATCTGCAATATTTGCATGAGCTCGAATTAAGGCCACTGTTTTTTTATACAAAGCAGTTCGTTGTGGCTCTTTGGCTTTTAATTCTTCTTCAATTTCTGTGTTTCCGCAGAAATAATGGATATAAGCTAAGGTATCTTTTGGTGGGGCTACAGGTTCGCATAAGATATGAAGTTCTTCTAAAGCAGTATCTAATCTTTCTTTCCCAACTTTCAATCGGTCTTGAAGTAATATATCGATGTCTGTCGCTTCAAAATCATCATAGTCTAAATCCGAAGTATAAACTGCAACAGCATTTTCTACACTTTTGAACAAGTCTTTATAGTCAACGATATAGCCATACTGCTTGTCTGGACTATCAAGTCTGTTTACCCTACAAATCGCTTGAAATAAGCCATGATCTTGCATGCTTTTATCAATATACAAATAGGTACAGCTCGGAGCATCAAAGCCTGTTAAAAGTTTAGACACGACAATCAGCAGTTGCATATTTGCTGGTTCATCTTTAAATTTTGCTTTCGCCCAATCTTCATATACTTCAGTCGTTTTACTTCCTAAAAGTTCCATGTATAAATTATACATGAATTCCTTTTCTGTATCAGTACTTGCTCCAGTGTCTTCGGTAGTGACATCGGACGTTTGAGGAGAGTATGAAGTAATGATGGCAAATTTATCTTTTAAAGATGTCTTTTGAAATAATTCATAATATCTGCAAGCTTCATATATTGAACTCGCTACTAAAATGGCATTTCCTCTTTGAGAGGATAATCGTGGTTTTGTACTGAAATCAAAAATAATATCTGCAACCACTCTTTCCATACGAGAACGACTGCTCAATACTTTTTGCATGGTGCCCCATTTCTTTTTGAGTTCAGATTTTTTAAAATCGTTCAAACCTTTTGTTTTGGCTTCAAACCATTCATCTATTCTTTTTTGTGAGCTTAATCTTTGGTCAATATCTCTAGCCTCATAAACCAAATCTAAAATCACTCCATCACTTACTCCTTCGTTAAATTTATAGGTATGTATGTATTTACCAAACACCTCTAAACTGGTTTGTTTATCTTTTTTTAATAGGGGAGTGCCGGTAAAACCAATAAAAACTGCGTTAGAAATCATTGCCTTCATTGTACGATGCAATCTTCCGCTTTGTGTACGATGACATTCATCTACAAATACAAATAATTCTCCTACTGTTTGAGACGGTTGACTCTCTAATTCTTTTATAAATGCATTGAAATTACCAGTATCTTTTTTGCCAAATTTATGTATCAAAGAACATAATAATCTTGGTGTCGGTTGGCTTAATTTCTCCATTAAATCTCTACCGCTTTTAGTTCGGTAGATGGCCTCATCTGCATCTTTAAAGACACCTTCTATCTGTTTGTCTAATTCGTCTCTATCCGTTAAGATGGCTACTCTTGCGTTAGGATTGTTTTCTAAAATCCATTTCGCTAAATACACCATCGTAATACTTTTTCCACTTCCTTGAGTATGCCAAATAATTCCACCTTCGTATCTACTGATGTGTTTTTGTGCCTCTTTTGTGCCAAAATATTGATGTACTCTAGGCAGCTTTTTTACACCTCCATCAAAAACAATAAAATTATAGATGATATCTAAAAAGCGTTTTTTATTACACATCTTTAAAAGATATTTGTCCAATAGGTTTCTACTATTATCTGCAATATCTTCTTTCCAATTTAGGTAATATTTTTCTGGAGTTTTTATAGCTCCATATCGTAAACCTTCTGTATCATTTCCTGCAAAAAGATATTGCACTGTAGCAAAAAATGGCAGTATGAAACGGTCTTGTTGGTTAGTGATATTTTGACGAATACCATCATTGATTGTTATAGTACTTCTTTTTAACTCTAAGATTCCTAAAGCAATTCCATTTACATAAATAACAATATCTGGTCTTTTGGTTTTATTGCCTTTTATACTGACTTCTTCTGCTATAGCAAAGTCGTTATTCTCAAAATTTTGCCAATCTATGTAGTGAACTTTCTCTGTGTTTTTGCCTATTTCTGTTTTGATATCTGCACCGTAACGCAATAGTTCATATACATTCTTATTGGTCGTGTAGAGGCTGTCGCTAAAGTTATTACAAGTAGTTTTTAGTTGGTATATGGCTTTATTTATTTGAGCTGAATTATATCCCTCTTTTAGCAAAAATGTAGTAAGATATTCTTCTTCAATATTGCTATTGTTTTCTCGCTCTTCCAAATTTCCTAAATAGGTATATCCTAATTCTTCTTGAAATAATTTGACAACTCTATTTTGAGTGATGCGTTCTATTTGACCTATATTATTCATATTACTTCAAGATTTTCACTCTTCTATCCAATAATTCTATCACTTCTGTATAATGATTTAATATTTCATTTACTCCCCATTTACCTTTTTTATTAGTGATATCATACATCACTAATTGTTTTGGCGCTAAAGTAGATTTGTAATATTTTCCATTTTTATCAGCCTTTCCTATAGGAGATTCATTATTCATTTTTGAATTTCCGCTCTTACTCACCAAACATAAATTACCTAAGCAATCTAATATATCTTTATTCTCTTCATTTATATAGGATTGAGGGAGATGATGCTCTACTGAGTTTCGATATTTAAACTCAAAATTAAATGCTTTTTTATTTTCAGTCCAATACAGGTAATCTATAAAATTGAATAAAAAGTGTGGCGTTTTCGTACCCTCATTGTAATGTAGATCTTTAACTAAATTCAGATAATCTTTATTGTCATCATAAGTTTTTAATACTAATTCGTTCAGTTTACTTAAGAAGTCTTTGTCACTCATTTCTAGTTTGCTTGCATCTTCAAACCAGGATAAAATTTCTTGTAAGTAATTTTTGTATTTTTTCGTCCTGAAGGTAACTTGTAACATCGAAAGGCATTTGATGATGGGTTCTTGGTATTCTTCAAAAGAATTTTTAAATATTAAGCGGTGAGTTTTCTTCTTCTCATAATAATAATATTCTGGCTTATGTAAAATCCATTTGGTATTATCCTCCGAGTTTTCATCTTCGATAACTTTAACGATGAAACGATCGAATACCACTCGGTAGAAAAAGAGCCAATAAATAAAATCCATTGCTATTATTTCTTTTTCTAAATCATCAAATTGATTAAGCAATTCATCTCCATTTAAAGGAATGTCTTTCTCTTCAATGTTAGAAAAATATTGTTTAAGTACATGCATCAAAAAGTTAGGGAAATCTATGATGGATTCAAATTTTTCGTCTATTTCATTTTCGTCTATTTCATTGTTCTTTAAAATAGAATCACCCTTCAATATTTTTTCCAAACTTAAAGAAGAATTTATAATTGTTGATTTATTATCCTTAAAAAGTCCATCAGAATCAAATTCAAAACTATTATATTCTGATCCAAAAAATCGCTCTCTATCTTCTTTATTGAACAATCGCTGAATAGGTACATTCATTTGCGAGCATGCGTCCCATATTTTAGAAAATAGAAGAGAGGCATTTCTATTGTCTTTTATTTTTGACAGTAATTGTGCTTTTATGATTTCATGCTCTTCTAATTGTTCTCCACGGTTATTCATGACTTCAAAATAATGAGCCACATCAGTATCAGATGGGATTTCAACTTTTACTATTTGAACTTGATTGAAAAAGTACTCTTTGAATTCGTTAATTCGACCATCATTTAAAAAATCAATAAAATGTAAAGTTTTCGAGGGATCTGTTTCTAAGTTGACTGTTTCTATATAATCAATGGCTTCATTGAAGTGTGATACTAAATGATTGGTAGTAGTCATTTCAACTTCGCCTCTTTGATAATAAGTACTCAAGAAACTTTCAACTTCTGGTCTTGAGTCATATTGTAATTTGGACGTATGAAGACTATTATCCAACTTTTTTGCAATTAATGAAAGAGTAGTTAATCTTTGTTGACCATCAATGACTTCAAAATCTCCATTTTTTCTTTTCAAAACCACTAAAGTTCCTATAAAGTAAAATCCATTGGGATCCTTTTTGTAATTCTCATAGATATCACGAATTAACTGATGTATCTCTTCATCCGTCCACGCATAATTTCTTTGGTATAAAGGCACTATATAATTCGACTGAAATATCTCTCGAATGCTTTTGTTTAATTCTTTTACTTCCATTAATTAGCAATATTGAAGTTTGATAAATCTATTTTGTTATTACTACCTTTTTTAATTTTTACACCAAAATCAATAAAGAAATTGACAATAATGTCTTCAACTTTTTCGCATTCAATTTCCTTTTTCGCAATTTCTGACAATTTTCTTAGCTCAAAATAATTTTTGCTATTTTCGATAATGGAGAAGATTTCCTTATCAGAAGGATATCTTGCCACTGCAGCATATTTGACTTGTTGTTTTTCTAATCGCAAGCGATAGACTAAGGCATAAAGTTCTTTATAGTATTTATGGACACCATTCTCTCCATATTTGTCAAAAATCAAAATGATGAGAGATTTATAAAGCTCTTTTAAATATTGATCTCCAGCTCTAAAGCTTTTGGTATAATTACAGTGAGTTTGGAAAAAGTGTTTAAAATCTTTTAGGAAATATTCATCAGCATCTAATACAAATAACTGCTTATAGATTTCTACATAGGATTCTATATAATCGAAAAAATTCTTTCCATTGATTAAAGGCTGATTAATAGATACGAAATCATTAATGTTGGATAAGTGTTTTTGATTAAAACGAGATTTCATTCCTTTCACCTGAACTTGTAAGCCATTAAAATAATTTAATGCTACAGCGTGCAGCAAATTGCTATTGTGAAAAGGATACTCCATTTCTTCTTTAGCTTTAATGCTGTGCCCTTTGAATTCGTCAATTGTACTTTTGTTGAAGTTAAAAGCGGACTGTTTTCTGCTCCAAATCCTTGTACGATAGAGCTGTTCATTAAACAAGCGCTTAAGGATATCTTGTGGTAGGTTTTTAGCATTAAGTGGATCAATAACAAAACGTGTAGCATTCTCCCACCTGCGATCACTATCAATTTTATCTGATGAGGAAGCATCCTCATCTTCCATCGCTCTGATATGGTAGGCCTTGAGTAAATTATAAGCTTCTAACGACTTTCCTCTGCTATTTTGAGAGTCAAACATTTGAAAAGCTTCCGCAAGGCTGGTGACTTTGATTTCTACAAATTCACAAAACTTAATGATATAATTTAAAAAATCTGATCGCTCTTGATTGACATTTTCAGCAAGCCAATCTTTTATAAAATCATAATTATTTCTAATGCAATCTTCTGAATCGCTATGATTAAAATGAAGCTTTTTAGATAAAGCTATAGCTTCTGATGATCCAAGTTGAATGAGAACTAATAGGAGCGTAGTAATCCGCTGCTGACCATCAATTATATTTAAAGTACCGTCCGACTCTTCATGCAATATAACACTACCGATTCTATAGGCACTTTTAATCTGTTTCCAACTGCCGTAAATATCTTCCAATAATTGTAAAACATTTTTCTCCTCCCAACGGTAAGGTCTTTGATAATCAGGAATATTTAAGTTTTGATTTAAAACAACATTGACCTTCTTAATTTCGGCTTCTATTGTTTTTTGTTGATATGTTGTTTGTGAAATTTTTGCCATATTTTATGCTTTTATACCAACCTAATCTTTCCCGTTAATAAATTTTGCATCAAGCCTTGTTTGACCATTTTATATTTAGATAATTTCTGCTCCAATTGCTCGATTTCTGCATCCATATCAGAAAGGATGGTGGCAATGCGAGTTTGTTCTTCTCTTGAAGGAAATGGAATTTCAAAAGAATTTAAATCTTTATTTGTTATTTGATTAATTGTAGCACCCATAACTTCATCAATTTGACTTTGGATATGATGACTTTGAAAAACATAAAAAATATATTTAGAAAATATACTTCTATATATTGTCATAAAAGCACCAAAAGCACTGCCTTCAGTTTGCTTATTAATTATAGCACATTTCCCAATAAGTCTTTTACTACCATTTCTTACACAGATTAATATATCGTTTTCTTTTACAAGAACTCTTTCTGGTAAATTCATTTCAACAAATACATTATCCTTAAATGATAACTGCCCATTTTGAACATTAGAGGATCTTAAAACTAAAGTTCCTGATTTACTAACATCATTTGGTGAATAAGTAAGTCCAATTATCCCTTCTCCTATCTCCCCCAACTTCTTCACTTCCCAATCCTCTTTCGGTGTCAACAAAGTTTGCATAGCACCTTGTTTGATGGCTCTTTTTTTAGTGAGTTTTTGTTCTAAGACTTGTAATAACTGATCGGTATCGCTTAATACTTCGGCGATGGCTTTTTGTTCTGGGAGAGGTGGAAGGGGGATTTTGAGATTGCCAAACTCATTACTATTTATACCTGGTTGTCCGCTTCTCATTGACATTACTGTAACCCAATTCCAATATGTTTTAGTAGTAACAAATGCTTTTAGGAATTGAGAATTTAAAATAGCAATATCAGGACTTACTTTTATTAAAAATCCTGCATAAACTAAAAATCCATCTTTTATGTCATATAAATAAGATTTTCCTACACTTGCACCTGTTCTTGCAAAAACTATATCGCCTTCTTTTAAAAAATAATTATCTGAATCTTTATGGTCAACTGATTTTAAATTATTTTTTCGAAGTTTACCATCATCTTCAATATCTGTAATTCTTAGATAAGTAGGGAAAGTGAAATTAAAATCAATAGCAGCCGCTCCAATACCGTATTTTGGATTTTCAACTAAAGTTTTCTTAAGTTTCAAAACTTCCCAATCCTCTGGAATTAAACCAATTTCGGTTTGTTTATATTTTGTTTTACTTAGTTCCATACAAATCCCATTTTTTGCAAATGAGCAATGACTTTAGATTCTGCTTCTTGTGCTTCAGTATCGAGCTTTGGCAATGGAGTTTCGTATCGTGCTGCTAGTTCTTTAATACGGTTAGTGAGTTGTTGGCTGATGTGATTGATTTCTTCTTTTATGGTATTTTCTAAGGTTTGCATCCATTTGTCCTCTACGACCAATTTTTTGATTTCTTCTTCGGATAGCGTAGGATATTTCTTATAGAGTTTTTCTTCTAGATCTTCTTCTGCATCTTTGATGGTTTTATTGATGGTCGTTTGTTGATCCAAAAGAGCGATGTAGTGCTGGAGTACTTTTAATTCCTCATCAGTATCTGTTTCATTTTTTAAGGCTTTGATACGAGCATTTACAGTGGCCTTATTGACTTTATCCATATCAGCGAAATAGCCATCTTCGGCGTTGTGGTTTTCCTCGATTTCGATAAGCTCAGCCGCCAACTGTTCTTTTTCTTGTTGTAATAATTCTAAGGCTTTCTTTTCTGTATTTAAATAACGGTTTATTACCAATTCTTTAGGCACAAGGTCGCAAGACCAGCCCTTATCTACTTTCTTTTTGGCTTTGTTTTCTACAAGTATTCTATACGTTTCTGCTTTCCATCCATCTTGGGCGATGAGATAGATATCATCTTGCATGAGCTCCAGCCAATAAGACATTAAATGTTGGTACATATCGTACTTATCTATCAAAGGTTTTTCGTCATACTGTTTTAAAAGACTTTCTGATAAGTGATGTATCAATTCTTTTGGATGAATACCTTGAGTTAGATTTTTGAGAGTATTGGTCGTAATTGTTTTCCATTCTTCAAATAGTTGATCCATTTGCTGACTAAAAGCTACAAACTCAGGATGTTCAAAAATGGTCGTATTAATCGCTTCATTTTCTACTTTTAAGTTTGAATAATTGGCTCTCTTACTGGGCGTAAATAATGTATCTTTTACATTAGGGTAAACCTTCCAAAAGTGTTGTAGCGCATCTATATCTGCATTAGGAATACCCCCTAATAAATGAGCTTCAATATCTTGAATGTCTTCTGTTTCTTGACTTTCTATATATCTTGGAATATTGAGGTTGAATTCATTGGCTTCAATATCCTTCAAAGGCACCATTTTACTAAATCCTGGGACGATTTCTTGATGGTTAAAGACATCAGCTATTTGATGGATGTCCTGCTCCCGCAATCTATTTTTATTGCCATCTTTTACAAAACCTTTGCCTGCATCTATCATAAAAATAGCTTTTCGGTTCTGTGCATTTTCTTTATCAATCAGGATGATACACGCAGGAATACCTGTGCCATAAAATAAGTTGGCAGGCAAACCAATAATGCCTTTTATATACCCTTTTTGAATTAAGTTTTTACGGATTTCAGCTTCTGCATTTCCTCTAAATAATACTCCGTGCGGTAAAATAATCGCACCTTTTCCGTTTCGTTTTAAAGAACGTACTATGTGTAATAAAAACGCATAATCACCATTTTTTTCTGGTGGAATGCCATAATCTTGAAAGCGGTTAAACGGATAATCTTCAGGTAAGTTTAATCCATTACTCCAGCGTTTATCACTAAATGGAGGATTAGCTACTACAAAGTCAAAAGTTTTAAGATTGTCGTTGTCTTGATTTTTGAACAATGGATTTGCTAAAGTATTTCCTTGTTTGATTTCTGCGGTAGGTTCATTATGCAATATCATATTCATACGAGCCAAACCAGAAGTTGCAGCATCTTTTTCTTGACCGTAAAGATCCACTTTTGCATGAGTAGCATCGCTTATTTTTAGAAGTAGAGATCCCGAGCCACATGCAGGATCATATACAGTAATGGTGTCGTCTGTTCTTTCTATTTTGTCAATACCAATGATTTTTGCCATGATACGGCTGACTTCGGCAGGAGTATAAAACTGTCCTTTACTTTTTCCACTTTCGGTAGCAAAATGACGCATCAAATATTCATAGGCATCTCCCAAGATATCATCACCTTCTGCTTTATTCTTACTAAAGTCTAGACTTGGGTTTTCAAAGATGGCAATCAAGTTAGTTAGTCGATCGACCATTTCTTTTCCGCTTCCTAATTTGGTTACATCATTGAAGTCCGGCATATCATTTAGCTGATTTGCTTCAGCTATAGGCTCAATGATTTTTTTGTTGATTTTATCTCCAATATCTGTCGTGCCTTTTAAAGCGACCATATCTTTAAAACTAGCTCCATTTGGAATAGTAATAGGAGCGTAAGGCTGACCAGCCCATTTGTCACTGATGTATTTGATAAAGAGCATGACCAATACATAATCTTTGTATTGACTGGCATCCATTCCGCCTCTTAATTCATCACAACTTGCCCAAAGTGAGCTATATAACTCTGATTTTTTTATTGCCATTTTTTATTGCATTGTATTTTGTGTTATTAAGATCTATGTTTACTATTTAATTGATAGGCAATGACTTCATTGCTGTTTCATTTAAGAAGATTATATATTTGTTATATTGTCGCTTTTTTAGATTTTAGCTGTAAAAAAGTGAGCTTTCTCCTAATTAATTAAAATTCCATGTTGATTTTAGATCGTTTTTTAATTCGACCATTAATCTACATAAATGCATTGAAATCTTAATCATTTTTCTTTAATATATCAAAGAGAATAGGAGAAGAGTTAGAATATGAGTTAGTATTATTTGTACGATGTTGTTTGCGATGTTTTAAATAGAAGATTATTCAAAGCCATATTATTAAGGGCTAAAATTCATATTGAATAATTCGTCTATTTACATTGTGAAATTTTATATCAAATTATTATCCATGATATAATTTTCAACATTCTTTAAATCTGTTTCAGTAAAATCAGACTTCTTCTTATTTGTCACAAAATAGGGTATTCTTAGTGTCGGTTTAAATCCATTTTCAATTGGCAATAAATCTTTTAAATAATCTCTAAAAGCTCTTTGTCTAATTCTATTATCTTGATTATCACCTTCCAGCATTTCGGGAAATAAAGGATCTTTACTTTTTAATTTTGTAAATCCTGATTTACCTTCTTTAATTTTAGCTTCCTGATTCAATTCTTTATAAACGATTAAAGGATATTTAATTTCTATTTTTTTATAATAATTGAGTGTAATTTTTCTAAACTGGTTAAAATGCTGATCTTCATCAAATTCTACTGCAAAATTAAAAGGTTCATCTATCCATATATCAAATGACTGTTTTTGATTGATCTGTCTGTCAGTTAATTCCTCAATTTTTTCTATTAGTTTGAATTTGTTATCAATCAACTCAGAATATAGTTCACTTAGTTCAGGATGTTTTTTTATTAATTGTTTTGTAGGATTTGTTAATAACCAATCTGGCTTATGCTCGTAAATACAAGACGCTTTATTATTATACTTTTTCTCAAGGAGTCTTTTAATTAAGTCTGCAATTGGAATTAATTTATGTCCATTACTTTCTTCTTTGATAACTATAGGTTTTATTTTCTTTTCAGCCTTAGGAGTAATTATTGGAATTAAAATCTTTGAAGCATTTTTTGAATGAGGGATAAGCCATTTAGTTCCTACTTGATATGCATGAGGAATCTTGCCCTTTCTTAAAATATCTCTTAAGGGACTTCCTGGTCTAGAAGTTGAATCTTTTAACATTCCTTGTTTCTCGAGATAAGCACCAATCTCAACAGGTGTAGTTGTTTTTTGATGCTTTCTTTCAAGAAACTCATCTATTGCATTGATAATTCCTTTTGCATCTGCCATTACTTTTATTTAGAAGTTAGTATTTTATTCACTTTGTGGATTTTAAATCTTTTGTAATGAGATTTACATTAAAAATATACTGCCTACAAATTCTCAGTAGCGAATGTATCTCCCTGTCTAATATCGCCAGTATTATAACCTTTGGTGAACCATCTTTTACGTTGTTCGGAAGTGCCGTGTGTGAAAGCATCTGGTACTACATGACCTTGCACTCTTCTTTGAATAGCATCATCGCCTACTGCATGAGCTGCACTCAAGGCTTCGTCAATATCACCTGCTTCGATGTATTCTTGTATATAATGTGCCCAAACACCGGCGTAGAAGTCTGCTTGAAGTTCTTGTCTGACGGTGAGTTTATTGGCTTCTTTTTCTGACATACTTTGTTGCAATTGACGAACTTTTGCACTTGTTCCCATTAAAGTTTGAATGTGATGTCCGACTTCATGTGCGATGACATATGCTATAGCAAAGTCTCCACCATCAGCTCCAAATTTGGTTTTTAATTCATGGAAAAAGTCTAAGTCCATATATACTTTTTGGTCTGCAGGGCAATAAAAGGGACCCACTGAAGACGTAGCGTTTCCACAAGCTGATGCTACTTGTCCAGTAAATAATACCATGCCCGGCTCTTTGTATTGTATACCATTTTGTTGAAAGATTTTTTTCCAAACATCTTCTGTATCTGCAAAAACTGTTGAAGCAAACTCTCCAAGTTCTTTTTCTTCAGCCGTAAGTTCTCGCTGTGTCGAATTGTCTATTGTTGTGGTTTGAGTGATTTGTTCGAGAATCGGAGCAATTTGTTGCCCGGTCTCTCCACCAAAAATATTGAGTAAAAGGATAACAATACCGATGAGTCCGCCACCTGCTAATGCTTTTGCGCCACCGCCCATACCACGTCTATCTTCTACATTTCCACTTTGTCTTCTACCTTGCCATTTC
The DNA here is from genome assembly GCA_035515235.1 of Chitinophagales bacterium. Lineage (GTDB taxonomy): Bacteria > Bacteroidota > Bacteroidia > Chitinophagales > JADIYW01 > JAMLHH01. The sequence continues at coordinate 65,774 of DATJBS010000050.1, read as the reverse complement.
ATAATTTGATATCTTATTTTTAATTACCTAATATATATACTTTTAAATTTCTTGATGAATATCGAAATTTTCTAAATAATCTGCTACTTTTTTTACAAACATTCCGCCTAGAGCTCCGTCTACCACTCGGTGATCATAAGTGTGTGACAAGTACATCATGTGTCTAATGGCAATCACATCGCCTTCTTTGGTTTCGAGCACAACTGGTTTTTTAGTGATAGCACCGACTGCCATGATGGCAACTTGAGGCTGTGGAATAATAGGAGTGCCGAGAATATTTCCAAAAGTTCCAATATTAGAAATGGTGTAAGTTCCGCCTTCGATTTCTGTTGCTGTCAATTTGTTGGCTCTAGCTTTAGTAGCCAGCTCTTGGATGGTACTTGCTAATCCCGACAGATTCATTTGATCTGCATTTTTGATGACAGGCACAATTAAATTTCCAGTTGGTAAGGCTGCTGCGATACCAATATTAATATTTTTCTTTTTAATGATTTTGTCGCCATCTACAGAAATATTAATCATTGGAAAATCTCTGATAGCTTTAGCAATCGCTTCTGTGAAAATCGGCATATAGCTCAAACTATAACCTTCTCTTTTCTTGAAAGCAATTTTATGTTTTTCGCGCCATTGGACAATAGGTGTCATGTCTACTTCTATAAAGGAAGAAACGTGAGCAGAAGTTTGAAGAGAATGCATCATGTTTTTAGAAATCAACTTGCGCATTCTATCCATTTCAATGATTTCGTCTTGATTTTTGGAAGAACTTGTAGCTGCTTTCGTGGGTAGATTGGTTGTGGATGCAGTTTCTTGCTGTGGAGAGGATGAGCTTTTTGGAGATTTTCTATCTTCTAAATACTTTAGAATATCCTCTTTTGTCACTCTGCCTTCTTGCCCAGAACCTTGAATATTATCTAACTCATTGGAAGAAATCCCTTCAACTTTTGCAATATTCAAAACCAAAGGACTGTAAAATCGATTGGATGAAGTAGTGGTTATTGGTTCTTGAATAGGTTCTTTTTTATTTTCTACTACAGGCACAAATGGAACGCTTTCTGTTGCCGTGGGAATTTCTTCGATTTCTTCTCGCTCTTCTATTTCTTGAATAGGTTTTTCTTCTTCTTCTTCTTCTTCTTCTTCTTCAGGTTTAGTTTCTTTTTGAATAGTAGCAGATTCCTGAGGAATATTTTTCACAGAAACATCACCATCTGTTTCAATAATAGCAATGACCTGATCTACTGCGACCACATCATTTTCATTGAATAGAATTTCTTTTAAAACGCCTGTAACGGGTGAGGGGACTTCTGAATCTACTTTGTCGGTAGCTACTTCCAGTAAAATTTCATTTTCATGGATGGTTTCACCAACTTTTTTGTTCCAAGTGAGAATAGTGGCTTCGATGACACTTTCTCCCATTTTTGGCATTGTTAATTGAAATTCTGACATAATTTATAGCTTAAAAATGAATGTGCAATGTTTTTGTAATGATGTAAATCAGATGATTTAAACATTCTAAAATACCAATTTAGTTCGTCAAATGCCAATCTACGCGTTGGATTTGGAAAATAACTGAATCAATAAAACTCCAACTAGAATCATAGCAATTCCTAAGATGGCTGGGAGATCTAATTTTTGGTGAAATACAAAATATCCGATGGTGGTGATGATGACGATTCCAGCTCCTGACCATATCGCATATGCTACTCCAACAGGCAGTGATTTTAAGGTTACACTCAAAAAGTAAAAAGAACCTAAATATCCGATGATACAGATAATAGTAGGAGTGATTTTACTGAATTGGTCGGAATATTTTAAAGCCGAAGTAGCGATGGTCTCTAAAATAATAGCGATGGCTAAAGAAATGTATGGATTCATATAGCATAAATTTAAAACAAAAAATCCTGATACTTTGGTAGTAAAAGGATTTGGGGAGAAGCTTAGATAAAATATCTTTTTACAATGGTTTTGAAATCTGAAGCATTTTTTCTTTCACTAATTACAAGTAAATTTTTCTTAAATTTGTTTTGCTTTAATGAATTTAAAGAATTGGAATTTGAGGTTTTTTCATTCACTAAAGTATTATCACTGCTGATATCCACATTTAGGACAAAAGTTACTTTTTTTATGGATTTTAGAATTGCATTCAATGCAAGTAACTTCTTCATCAATTTTAAATGATGACCTTGCCATTTCTGCGGTGATGATTCCAGTGGGCACTGCAATGATAGCATAACCAATAATCATCGCAATAGATGAAATAAATTTACCTAAAACAGTATGAGGCACGATGTCGCCATAACCTACCGTTGTAATTGTAATCACTGCCCAATAAATACTTTCAGGAATACTTGTAAAACCATTTTCGGCATCTTCCACTACGTACATGACGGTTCCTAACAAAATAACAATGGTAATCACTGCAGAAAAGAAAACACCGATTTTATAGGAGCTAGACTTCAATGATTTAGAAAGTAAAATAGCTTCTCTGTTAAATCTAACTAATTTCAATATTCTGAATATTCTAAGCAGTCTAAAAACTCTTACCACTAAAAAATAATGATATCCACTTACAAATAGAGCTAAATATGTAGGTAGAATGGCTAATAAATCTATTATTCCCCAAAAGCTGAAGATGTAATGGATGGGTTTTTTAGAAATAAATATCCGTAGTATATATTCTATGGAGAAAGCAATCGTCAATATAATTTCAATAGCTAAAAACCAGTGAGATAAATATATGCTAATGGACTCTACGCTGTCTAAGATAGCTACAACAACGCTTATCGAAATCAACCATAGCAATATAACATCAAATAGATTACCCGCTTTAGTATCACTCTCAAAAACTATTTTGTAGATACTTTCTTTATTCATCGCAATCCTTTTTATAATTAACTATTTGATGATAGATAAATATTTGGTGAAATACAAGTTAAAGGGTTTTTTAATAAGTTCAAATTCTTAACGTTCGGCTTATTTTGGAAGTCAAAATTTGTGTAGTCTATTATTTAATTTTACTTAACCTTGATTTCTGTAAAATATAAATTAATGTCAGTTTATTTCAATCAATTCTAAAATCAAATCAGTTAGTGTTGTTAGATCACTCTCAATAGTTCCTTTCATATATTTCTCGTAAACGCTTTTATTGTCTGGAGGATTGAGATTTAAGGTTAATCCTTTTTCTATAGCTAACAATCTTAAAAACTCTCTTTGTGTTCTTCCATTTCCTTCTCTAAATGGATGCAAGTAGTTTACATCGTCTAATATTTCTGCCAATTTCTCGGCTAAACGCTTTTTGTTATCTTTTGGAATTCCTTTAAATTCTGTTATTAATGTATCAATATGTCTAAAAGCATTGTCAAAATGGGTAGTTGGGAAAAATTGTTTTCCATCTTTACTAATTTCAACAATCCTTTTCTTTCCTGACCAAGCATAGATATCTTGAAATAGATGTTTGTGAATTAAAAATAGACTTTCAATTCCCTTGATTTTCATTGGATTATCATAAAGTTCTTGTAGTCGTTTAGTGACAACTCCGCTCTCAACAAAGAGTAAAACCTCAGAATCTGTAATATCTTGTAGATTTCTTAAAATACTATTTTTAGGGTCAGTATAAGTGTAATCAGGGTCTATGTACTTATAAGAATTAGACATAGGCTTTTTCCTTGGCAAATGTTATCAATTCACTCAAAGAAATTTTTCCTATAACGTAGTCTCGTATTATTTCTATTCCTTTCGGTGTTGGTTGGTAACCTTCAAACATATTACTGCCTAAGGCATTTGCTGTACTTTCTAATGTTTTCAAATCAGAAAATTTAACACCCATTATTGTCAAGTTTTTTCTGTTAATTTCGATTGTATTAAACATAGAATTAAATTTCAAATCATCTACAAATTAAGAAAATTTCTTGACAGTTTTTGTTTTAATATGTTTTTGAAAGGAGCAAGAAGAAGTCGGTAAACAAAAGTGTATAAAATTACTGCGCTTTATTAGAAGCAAAAAACTAAAAGGTTTTACTTCAGCCCATCTGACGCAAAACCAATTTAATCTATAATATTATTTCGCATTATTCATTCTCTTTTTTGCTAAAATTTGAGATTGGTGTTTAACGTCATATGTACTATCGATTACTAATTCAATAATACCAATAGCGATATTTAGTTCGTCAATACTTGGTGCAGAAAGTTCATGAACAGCTGTATTTTCAAAAAATCGTAATTCGTGTAGAATTTTGGCATTATCTGTTGTCAGGTATCCCTTTGTTAAAAGTCCTTTTTTCATTTCTGTAGTCTATTTTCTAATGGCTTCCATTTTCCTTTTTTGAAATAAACATTGTTGAATTTCGTAGAGTAAAATACTAAATAAAAACTCCATGCACTACGATAAGTTGTGGGATTATCTATGATGATGTATTGAGTCGGTTGATCGATATTTATGATGAGTCTTTCTGAGCTATATTGATGAGGATCAGTTGTGCTTATTGTTCCGCGATACGTTTTCAATATTTTTTCTTTCTCGGTTACGTAAAAATAAATGGAGTCATTCTTTTTAATTTCAAACCTGAAGTTTTCATATTGCCAGTCGGATTGTCTACCAGGAAAATAGTCTCTATTAATAATATAATGGCCGTAATAGTCTTTTCTCTTCAGCTTAGTTTTAGAGGATAGAAATTGAACTACCTCTGACAAAATAGATAATCCAAAGATTGTGAACCAAATTAGTCCAACTGTTATGCCAAATATTTTCTTTTTTGTTATTAACCATAGGAATAATAGGATTCCAGTCAATGGAAGTAGAATGTAAACGAATAAGAAAATAAATGCGAATCCCATTTTTGTTTTTATATTTTTTTGTTGTGGACTTCGTTGAATTAATTCCCTTTAATTCTCATCCATAATTCAGATAGTAACTTCTTACCGTCTTGTCTATCTTTTTTAACTTCTATAAAATTCACTTGATTAGTATCAGTGACTTCTATTTGATATTGAAATACAAAGTTTTGAGTATTAGGAGCTAAGCTTAATAATCCAAAGCGTAAGTCATTATAATAAAGTGTTTCATCTTTTTTAGTAATAGTATACCAACCTTCAGAAATTGCTATCATAAGTTTCACACTTTCATTTTCTTTAAGATTGCCTAATAATTCATGATTTTTTGGATAGCTTTCAAAATTAATCGGTTGTGTGTCAAAAAATGAATAATTGCCCAATAAATAGGCATCTTCTGTTTCTACATTTGCACTCCAAAGTATCGTATTTAAAGGCGAAGGTCTTGTATCGAGTTGTATATAATGGATGTTTTGAGTTTCTAAAGCGTTTTCAAATTGATTAAAAGAAATCCATTTTAATATGAAAGTTAGCACTAGATATGAAGTGCTTATTGTCAATCCTAATTTGTTATAAAAACCTCGTTTAGTAGAGCTTCGTTTTTGTTTCATTGCCAAAATCAAAAACACTAAAAAAGGTAAGGTGTATAATGGATCGACTACAAATATGGTTTTAAAAGCCAATCTCAAATCGAAAGGCCAAAATAATTGGGTGCCCCAAGTAGTATGTGCATCTAAAATTGGGTGAGTTACAAAAGCCCAGAAAAATAACCAAGACCAGCCTTTCCAATTATTATAAGCTTCATATCGGGAAACAATCCACCCAAAAATTGGTGCAAAAAGCAAAGAAAAAACAATAGAATGTGTAAATCCACGATGAATATAAAGTGCAGAAACTGTGTCTGTAAAATAAGAAGCAAAAATGTCTAAGTCTGGTATTGTTCCTGCAACTGCGCCGTACAACATGGCTTTATTACCTACTTTCTTGCCTAAAACAGCTTCTCCAACTGCCGCTCCTAAAATTATTTGTGTAAGTGAATCCATGGATTGCAAAAGTATGATTTAAACAATGAATCAGAAATAAAAGAAACATTAGTGCCAAATCTTAGATGATTAAATCAATTGCTGTTTCAGTGATTTCTGAAATAATATTTTGTTGGGATATTCTTTTTGATTCTTTTACTATGGAAATACATTAGAGGTAGTAGTGGAATAAATAGGAGTGCGTCAATAGTGTATCTAATATTCATAATGTTTTTTATTTCTGATTAAAACACAAAAAGGAGCTACAACCTTTACAGCTATAACTCCCTTCTTTCTTTCTATCTCGAATGAAATCTAATATATCATTTATCTTTTTTCTATATAAAAGAAGAAAATTAATTTACTCTAAATCTTAATTTCTATGCAAATAAACCTTTCGTAGGCACTTGAACCAATTGCTTTTCTTGCAAACCTTCCTTGCTTAAAATATAATTGGCAGCTAAAGCACCACTGACAAAAGCGCCTTCCATTAACATAGAGCAATTATCCATTTTGACCCAATCTCCTGCAAAATATAAACCTTCTACTTCAGTTTTAATAGTAGGTCTAGTTGCATGTAATCCTTTGTGAAAAGCTGGAAAATCATTTCTAAATTGATAATATTCATGCTTAATTTCCATGCCTTTTAACTCCGGAAAATAATGATACAATTCGTGCATCAATTCATTATAGCAAGTTTCTTTATCCATTCCTTGTGGAACTGCATAACTGTGTAATTCATAAATACCACCATTATTTTCTTCGCTCCAAGCAGTGGATTCTTTTTCCATTTTATGGTATAAAGTAATACTGTCTAAACATTTTAATCTGTCTGTAAAAATGAAAAAAGGCAAGTTTTTATCTTCTTCAAATTGATTAGTCCATATTCTTAAAACTGCATAATCTCCAGAGTTTTTCAAATCTGTTGTTTGCTTTTGAACTGTTGGGAATTTGTCAAATCCAGTAGCATTTTCAAATATTTTTTTGGTACCATTTACATCTGTACAAACCACACAATAATCAAAATCATTGCCATTGACTTTAAACTTATTATTGCTGTAGTTGAAGTCTTTTACAGGAGTATTTAAATGAATTTTCGCATTATTTTTTTCTAAATGGGCAATGCAATAATCTATAAAACTTACTTGGAAGTCACTGTCTAAAACATCATACACTAAACCTTTGTCATTACTCAAAAAATAAAAGTGAAAGCCTTTAATTAACTCAGCCATGCTCATATTTTCTGGTTGAGCAAAAAATGCTCTTGCAAATGAATTAAATACTAATTGCATTTTTTTAGGCATGAAAGTTCGCTTTGAAAATTGAGCAAAACTTTCTTGATCATACTTTTTGTAAGTTTTTTTAAAGTCAAAACGAAGCAAGCTTAAAAAAGGCATACTGAAAGGACTTATTAAAGTCAACCAACCATAAACACCATGTTTTTTAAGTGCTAAAACATTTAAACCTGGAGTCGTTTCTAATTCTTTAAATCCTTGTTTCTTATTGTAATCATACAACAAAACGTAATCATCAATAGGAATTAAATGTTGGAATGCTCCAATATCTTTTAAGTAATCTCGTAAGTTAAAATATTGTCTGAAAAACGCATGAAAACCATGTTCAGTTCTAAGAGTTTCTCCCTTACTTTCAAATTCCCACGAACCTACTTTTCCACCCAAAAAAGACTCTCTTTCAAATAGCTCTACTTCAAAACCTCTCTCTGCTAACAATGAAGCGCTAGAAATACCTGCAATACCACCGCCAATTACAGCAACTTTCTTTTTAGTTTTTATTGCTAAAGGTAAGCTAGTATTGACTTCATTAATATTGACCTTATAATTTTGGAGTCTATTTTTAATCCAATTTTTCATTTGCTTTTTTGTTAAAATTTTTATTCCACAATTGCATAAAACTCAATGTAGGTTCATCGCCTTTAATAATTAAATCATTGACCTCGATTTTTTGATGCCAATGTAAATTGCTCTCTAAAAAAACGATGTCTTCGCTTACAATTTGATCGCTTTTTCTTTTCATAAACCATCGAGCAAATGGAGGATTAAATCTAAAGATGTTTTTCCATGCCGTAATTTGTATCATCATGATTTTGTTGGGCTCGATTTCATAGAAATGTTCATAAATGACTAATCTTCTTGCAGGAAAGTGCATGTGTTTTGGAAAGTGAGAATCTAATTTACTAGTATGAGGGTACCAATAAGCAAATTTTGTATCGATATGACTATCCCAACCAAAATATACTTTTTCAAAAACACTACTGTTATTGATTCTTTTGTACGAACCAAATAAACTGGTTTTTTGAATATCAATTTCATACTCTGTTTTAGGTTCTCTCAGTTTGCCTAATAAAGTATTGATGGTGTTTTTATGCACGTGATTAATGTGTTGTGCATCAAACAAACTTTCTGCCACCAATTTTATACTTGCAGTTAAAATATGTGCATTATGTACAAAAGGCAAGTTGTCTAATTCTTCCATTTCTGGAATTTCAGCTTCGTGCATTATAGCTTGATCACCAAAATACACCCAAACTGCTTGATATTTGATTTGCATTGGATATTTTCCTACACAAGCTTTTTTAGGAATATGATCTTTGTTTTCCAGCATTGGAATGTGAGCGCATTTTCCATCCGTATTATATTCCCAACCGTGATAACCGCATTTGATATTTTTACCATGAACGGTTCCATTAGATAAGTGTACATTTCTATGACAGCAACGATCTTCTAAAACAGCAATATCTCCATCAGAATTTTTGAAAACTACAATTTCTTCTCCTACGATTTTTTTCTTTATAATGTTTGTCTTTTCAAGTTCATTTAAAAAACAAGCAATATACCATTGGTCTTTTATCATGTAATGATTATAATTTTTACTTAACGGTAAGTAAGGTGAATTGTTGATTAAAAATATGAGAATTATTTATGGATTGATGTGATTTAGTTGGTTAATGAAATTTAAACAATATGAAATGCAATATGTTTTAAAACCTTAAAGCTTTTTGTTGTCATCATAAGGAGAGGAGATTCTTGTTTTCAGAATTGCTACTAAAATATTATTGATTACTAAAAACACTCATTAATTTATTAAAACCTTACCTTTGAATTCGAAAAAATTAAACTGAACTTCGTAAACCTATTCATCGTTTTTAAACCAAGTATTTTGCCCAATAATATTATAAAATTGACTTCCAAAATATTCATATTCTTATGAAGAAGGCAATTATTATTGGATCTGGAATTGCTGGATTGGCGGCAGCGATTCGATTGCAAAACAAAGGTTATAGAGTGCATGTTTTGGAGAGAAATACATATCCGGGTGGAAAACTGACCCAACTTTCAGGTAATAATTTTAGGTTTGATGCAGGTCCTTCGCTATTTACAATGCCTCATTTAGTGACAGAGCTTTTTGAAATCTCCCTTAAAAATCCATCCGATTATTTCAAATATGATCAATTAGAAGTCTTGTGTAACTATTTTTACGAAGATGGAACTCGAATTTCTGCAAGTTCAGATATTGACGCTTTTGCAGATGAAATTGAAAGGAATACGACAGATTCTGCTGAAAAAGTAAAAAAGCATTTGAAGAAAAGTGCTTTTATTTATAAAGCTACTCAAGACCAATTTTTAAACAAATCGCTTCATAAAATTCAATCATTTTTTTCTTTATCGACATTGAAAGCCGTGTTCAAGTTGCCTTTTTTGAATATTTTTAGTTCTATGAATCAGGTGAATGAAAATGCTTTCAAAGATTCTAAAACTATAAGACTTTTTAATAGATACGCCACTTATAATGGTTCTAATCCTTATAAAGCTCCAGGAATTTTGAATATTATTCCTCATTTAGAGTTTGGTTTAGGTGCTTATTTGCCAAAAGGAGGGATGCATGAAATCACCAACAGCCTAGTCAAATTAGCAAAAGATATTGGAGTTGAATTTCATTTTAATCAAGAGGTATTAGCTATTGAAACAGAAAACAATTTAGCTAAAAGTGTAAAAACAGCTACTAATAATTACGACGGTGATATTATTGTTTGCAATGCCGATATTCATACGGTTTACGAGAAATTAATTCCTTCAGCAAAACAACTCAAAAAAGTAGATCAACAAGAGCGATCAAGTTCTGCACTTATTTTTTATTGGGGAATTGATAAAGAATTTCCTCAATTGGATGTTCATAATATTCTATTTACCGTGGATTATAAAACAGAGTTTGACCATATTTTTGATTCCAAAACGATCTCTAGCGATCCAACAATATATATCAATATCACAAGCAAAATGATTACAGAAGATGCTCCTAAAGGAAAAGAAAATTGGTTTGTGATGATTAATGTTCCGTCCGTTTATGGTCAAGATTGGGAGAGCATGATTGCTGAAGCAAGAAAAAATATCTTGAGTAAGATTTCTAGAAATTTAGGGGAAGACATTGAAAAGCTTATTGTATTTGAAGAGCAACTTACTCCTCAATTGATACAAGATAAAACCTATTCGTTTAAAGGTTCGCTGTATGGAACATCCAGCAATAATAGATTTTCAGCATTTTTTCGACACAAAAATTTTTCATCAGAATTCAAAAACTTATATTTCTGTGGTGGGAGTGTGCATCCCGGTGGTGGAATACCCTTGGCACTTTTATCTTCAAAAATTATCGATCAATATATAAAATGATAAAATACATCTCTACTTACAGCCCTTGGATAGTGCTGTTGTTTTTGTTCTATTTTTTTGGAACACTTGGAATAGGTATAGAGGAGTCTCAAAATTTCTTTTTACCACTGACACCGCTAAATTTATTGTTGACCTTATTTATATTTTTCAAAATTAATGGTGATTTCAGCAAACGATTTTTAACGCTTTCAGCTATCATTTTTCTCATAGGTTTTTCTATAGAAGCGGTAGGAACGGCAACAGGTATTCTCTTTGGAAGTTATTATTATGGGGAAGTTTTCGGATGGAAAGTTTTTAATACACCCTTACTCATCGGTGTGAATTGGTTGTTTTTAGCACTCAGTTCTCACGGAGTGGTTCAGCATTTTACTAAAAAACCGTTTTGGCTTGTTCTTCTCCCTTCATTATTAATGACAGGCTTGGACTTTTTGATAGAACCTGTGGCGATACAACTAAAGTTTTGGAGCTGGGAAAACAATATCATTCCTTTACAAAATTATTTGATGTGGTTTTTAACGAGTAGTGTGATTCATGGAATCATCTGTCTGTATCGTCCAAAAATCAATGCAAAAATTAGCTATGTTATCATCATCGCTCAATTAGTATTTTTTGGAACTTTGTATTTATTAATTGGTTGAGAGGAATCTTTTGTTTTCTTGTTTGAAAAATATTCTCTAAGCGATTTATCCTCTTTTAAGTAAGAGAACCTTGTCCTTCTATATAATCAGACATGTTGATTTCCTTTTTCATAGTCTATATTTTTTAGACGTCTTCCTCCTCTTTTTCGTAACCTTCGTAATAGTAGGATTGCTCTATCCCTTTAAATATGATTTCACGATTATTGATTTCATCTGTCAAATTCGCAGAAAGTAAAGTCCTTAATTCTAAATCATTTACTGGACTTCTTTCCATCGATTGCAAGTAAAGTGTTTTGTCAACAAACTGCCAGTTTACTAATTTTTGAAGGTTCTTTTTTAATATTAAATCCAGCCATATTCGCATTGCTCTACCGTTTTCTTCTAGAAAAGGGTGAGCGATATTCATTTCTACATATTTAGCTATAATATCTTCAAAAGTAGTCTCTGGCATCTGCTCTATTTTTACCAAAATTTCATTTAAGTATAAAGCATTTGCAAACCTAAAACCACCTTTTGATATGTTTTGCTTACGAATTTGACCTGCAAAATCATAAAGTTCATCAAACAAGTATTGGTGAATTTGTTGTAATCCTTTTGTTGTACCAATTTCAATTTGACTGATATCATTAGTTTCTATCAAACGAAAAGCATTCTCGAGGCTTTTCTTATCTATATTTTTCATATCCATTCAAATAAAAATTGTACTCTTTTTTGCCGAAAGAAGCAACTTCTCTAAAATAATCAATTAAGAGAACTCTTTAGGATTATATCCGAGATTGGAGTATATATTGAAAGTTATTTTTCAATGCTTATGTTCAGATTAGGTAATTCAACTTGTAGCTTTACTTTTGCTTTCAATGCAGTAAAAACTTTCATCAAAGTATCCATAGTTACGTTATTGGCGTTGCTTTCAAGTCTCGAAATTTGTGCTTTTTGAACACCAATTAGTTTGCCTAATTCTTCTTGTGTTAAATTTCGTTCTTTTCGAGTTTCTTTAATTGCTTTTCCAATTAAGTCCATTTGAAGTTCATATTCAAATATCTCTCTTTCGTCTGTTCCTCTTTTACCGATAAGTTTATCTTGAACTTCGTCTAATGTGTAAGTTTTCATTTCTTCTTATTTATAAGTTCTTTTTCAGCAAAATATTTTGTTTTATTATTTGAAGCTTTTTGAATTTCATTATCAGGAACTTTACTTCTTTTTTTAATAAATCCGTGAGTTGAAATAACTAAAGTTTCTGTCGATGATGTTTTATCCCAAAAAGCTAGTAATCGATATTGAGATCCTTGATACAATGTCCTGAATTCCCAAATTTCATGATTCAACTTTTTAAAAAGTTCTGGGTCGTGTTGTATTTGTGACTTACGAATATTGTAAAGTATTTTTTCGGAATGTTTTTTTCAAGTCCACTTAAAAACTCAAAAGCTTCATTTAGAAATATAATTTCAAAAATTTTTTCCATTCACTCAAATTTCTCCTATATAAATATAGTGAAAGTTTCGTTATAGAGAAACTTTTGATTGTGATTTTATCGAGATTGTTCTTGTGTTGTTGTTGATTTTAGTATGTAGAAGCTGTTTAAATCTTAACTACAGATTGATAAATATTCAATCAAATCTTGAGTAATTTTTAAGATGGAAGAAGTCTTTTATAAGGATTTTTGTTGTTTTTATTCTGAAACGCATTAAAAACTTAGCTACAAATAGACGTCTTAATTTGTAATTGTGTTGACTGGTATTTGTCCGCCCACTGCTTTTAAAACTTTCATTATTGTTGAGAACTGAGGTTTTGCTCCTTCAGATAAAGCTTTGTACAAACTTGGTCTGCTAAGTCCTGCATCCTCTGCAATTTTAGTCATTCCGATTGCTTTCGCAATATGACCGAGTGCTGTGATGATTTCAGATTCATCTCATTCTTCTAATACTGTATTCAGATATTCAGCAATCATTTCATTGCTGTCTAAATAATCTGCTATGTCAAATTTTGATGTTTCCATTTCCTTACTTTTTCAATTTAAGACTAAGCGTAAATTAATTGCTAAATCTCTAAATTCTTATAGAGACAGCGAGCTTAGACTTTCTTATTAAAAGATTGTTTTCTTATTAATCACAACGTTTACAACAGTTATAGAACTTAGAAGTCCCAGTTTATATTTCCCCGTTTTTGCAAGTTTGTTGTCGATATAAACGTAATCTCCAACAGAAATTGAAGAGCTGTAAACTTGTTCGATCGTTAATTTATGACCGTCAGTTGTTTGATAGTTAATAGGTTGAGTAATTCTATAGATTTTACCACTTCTAATCTCATAGTTACGACTTGTGGATTCTGATTTGTATTTACCGTCTTCAGGCTCATCTCCATCAATAGTCATTCTCATTCCTATCTCAGGTTGGGTTTCACGATTGATTCTATGAATTTCGAGTGTTTTGCCGTTTTTAAGTTGTCCTATTATAACATTAAACTTTTTGTATGTAAGTGATCGAAGATGCTTTTTAACATCTAAGTCAGGAATTATTGTCTCATTGGCTAGAACAAAGAGTTCATTATTTGACCCGTCGATTTTTAATATCATAACAGCTCTATCAAAAAAAGACTGATTTAGTAAAATTTTATCTTTGATTCTGTCAATCAAGATTGATTTAGCAGAAGCTAAATATTCCCATTTCCCAATTTGTACATGTCCGTTTAGTGACATTATAAGTTCTCCATTTCTTTTGAAAATATATTTGTGATAGTCTAAGTTTGCGTCAATAAGCACCCATGGCTTGTCAATAAACAATGTTGTATTGTCAAGTTTTTCGCTGAATTGAGAAAGTCTGTTTACTAAATCTTGTAAATATATATTCATCTAAGTCATTTTGTTAAGACTGCTTAAAAGCATTTCAGTTTTATATCTCCATCTCCTTTACATTCTCAGGCACAACCAACTTCCCAGCTGTCTTGCTGATGATTTCTTCAACACTCACATCGGGAGCTCTTTCTAATAAATGAAATGCGCCGTATTTGACTTCGAAAACACCTAAGTCTGTAACGATTTTTTTGACACAACCGACTCCAGTTAAAGGGAGAGAACAAGCAGATAATAATTTGGATTCGCCTGCGCGATTAGTATGTTGCATGGCGACGATGATATTTTGTGCAGAAGCTACCAAATCCATGGCTCCACCCATGCCTTTGACCATTTTGCCAGGAATCTTCCAACTTGCGATATCGCCGTTTTGTGCGACTTCCATTGCTCCTAAAACTGTCAAATCAATTTTTCCAGCTCTTATCATTCCAAAACTTTCTGCTGAATCAAAAAATGAACTGCCAGGGATCACTGTGACCGTTTCTTTACCTGCGTTGATCAAGTCTGCATCTATATTTTCTTCGGTGGGATAGGGGCCGATTCCTAACATTCCATTTTCAGATTGTAACATGATCGTCATCCCTTTTGGAATATAATTAGAAACCAATGTCGGAATTCCTATTCCTAGATTGACATAAAATCCGTCTTGTAATTCTTGTGCTATTCTTTTGGCAATGCCATATTTATCTAAAGCCATATTGTTTTAATTGTAAGTGTGTAAATAATGTGTTGTAAAAGTTTTTATGAATCTTGACTCTTGATTCTTATATCTTGATTCTTGACTCTCGGATCTTGACTCTCTTTACAGCTGCACCGTTCTTTTCTCTATTCTTTTCTCGTAGTCTTTGCCTTGAAAAATTCTATGAACATAAACTCCTGGAATGTGAACGTGATCTGGATCAATTTCTCCCGGTTGAACAAGTTCTTCTACTTCTACAATAGTAATTTTTCCTGCTTTTGCCATAGGAGCGTTAAAGTTTCTAGTAGATTTTCTAAACACTAGATTTCCCAAAGTATCGCCTTTCCAAGCTTTTACTAATGCGAAGTCGGCATGTAGAGCATGTTCCATGAGATACATTTTTCCGTCAAACTCTCTGACTTCTTTTCCTTCCGCTACTTCTGTTCCGTAACCTGTTGGAGTAAAAAACGCAGGAATTCCCATTCCTGTCATTGCTATTCTTGTGGCTAATGTGCCTTGAGGAACTAGATCGACTTCTAATTCTCCGTTGAGTAATTGTCTTTCAAATTCTTTATTTTCACCTACGTAGGAAGAAATCATTTTTTTGACTTGACGGGTTTTGAGCATTAAGCCTATTCCAAAATCATCTACACCTGCATTATTGGAAATACAAGTCAATTCGTTGACACCTTTTTGAATGAGTGCTTGAATGAGATTTTCGGGAATACCATTGAGTCCAAAACCGCCTAACATTAATGTTGAACCTGATTCAATATCAAATATTGCTGATTGGGCATTTTCATATACTTTGTTCATAGAGTTCTAACTGTTTTTAGTGATGCTAAAATAAGAAAGATTTAAGAATTTAACTCTTTTAAATGATATTGATCATCGGAGACATCATTGTTTCATTGTAGAGTTTGAATTTTATAATTCTTTGTCAAATCTGAAAGATCTATTAGTAGAATCTTGAATTTTTGTATTGATAACATTAAATTCTGTGTTACAGCAACTTAATCCTTACTTTTGCGGTTGATTACTAAAAGAATATTATGTTAAAACCGTCCATTGAAGCTATTTTAAATCAACAAATTGCGATTGAATCTGCAGCATCTTATAAATATTTAGCATGTGCATCTTGGTGTGATGTAGAAGGATATTCTGGAGCTGCCAAGTTTTTATACGAGCATTCTGATGAGGAAAGATTCCACATGATGAAATTATTCAGATATATCAATGATAAAGGTGGTCGTTCTATTGTACCTGCTATGGAGCAACCTCCAAAAGATTTTAAATCTTTAAAAGATGTATTTGTTAGTTCTTATGAAAATGAAATCGAAGTTTCAGAATCTATTAATCAGATTGCAGCGCTTTCTTTAAAAGAAGCAGATTTTACGACTTATAATTTTATCCAATGGTATATCAACGAGCAATTAGAAGAAGAAAATCTATATCGTAGTATTTTGGATAAATTCAAATTAGTAGGAGACGAGGGAAACAACCTCTACCTAATAGATGCAGAAATTGAAAAACTTTGTAGTGGTTCTAATAATCCTGCATTAGGAAGTTCAAGTCAAGAATAAAACCATTTGGCACTTCTTTCTTATATTGCAGTGCCAATGACAAGATGGATTAAAATATTTTGTATTGCCTTGTTACAGTGTTTGATACTGTTTCAAGGCAATGCTTTTTCTGAGAGTTTTGTTTTGTAGTATTAACTCAATCTCCATAGCGGGCTTGACCCGTAATCTCAGCGAATTGCTTAAGTGATTCTGAAACGAGTTCAGATTGACAGTATAGTAAAGTATGACCGATAATTTCATTTTAAGCGAAACGTCATTGCGGGCTTGACCCGTAATCTCAGCGAATTGCTTAAGTGATTCTGAACTAAATTCAGAATGACAGTGTAGTAAAGTATGACCGATAATTTCATTTTAAGCGAAACGTCATTGCGGGCTTGACCCGTAATCTAAAGAGAATTACTTATAGATTCTGAACTAAATTCAGAAAGACGGACTCAGAATGGCATTTTGGTATATCGCTTTGCCTCTTGCATCCGTAATTTCTGCTAAATTTCAAGTTTTATTTCTCAAATTCATCCACTCCACACTGTAAGAATTTCTTGAAAGCACTTGCATCGCTATATCCAATAGGAGTAGTTAATACATTCATTTCTGCATCTACAATAACATAGAAAGGCTGTGAAGCTTTTTGGAAATGTCTGATTTCAAAATCCGTCCATTTGTTACCAATAGTCTTGATTCTTTTCAACTTACCAGTGACATTAGAATTGTATTGCTCGTCTTCAGGTAGTGGAGTTCTATCATCTACATAAAGAGAAGTGAGGATATATTTACCCATCAATTCTTGAATATCTTTACGTACCCAAATTTTTTCTTCCATCTCTCGACAATTGACACATCCATAACCTGTAAAGTCTAAGAGAATTGGTTTTCCAAGTTCTTTGGATAGACTCAATGCTTCTTGAAACTCTTTAGTATTCGATAATTCTTTGACTTCTTTATTGAAAAAATTATAGTGTGTCGTAGGTGCGATTCCGCTCAAAATAGGAACAGGAGTATAGGTCAATGTATTTTTGAGCATGAATAATGCAAATAGTAAACTGATGACTCCATAAATTCTAATGGCTTTCGGTGGTTTTATTTTACTAAATAATCCCAATGAATAAACACCACTAATGACGAATATCACTATCCATATTCCCATGAATAATTCCCATCTCAAAATTCCCCAACCACGTGTTAAGTCTACAATAGATAAGAATTTGAATGCAAATGCTAATTCCAATAAACCTAAATTGACTTTTACTTTCTCTAGCCACCCTCCAGATTTAGGCAGACCTTTTAACCATTGTGGGAATAATGCAAATAATGTAAATGGTAAGGCTAAAGCTATGGAGAAGCCTAACATTCCCATGATAGGTTTGACTTTGATAAAACCTACAGAAGGTCCAACATCAGTAGCTGCTTGTACAAGCAATGAACCAATAATAGGTCCTGTACAAGAGAATGAAACTAGGGCTAAAGTAAATGCCATGAAAAATATTCCGACAAATCCACCTTTACCTGAAAGCTGATCGGTTTTATTAGCCCATGAAGAAGGCAATGTTATCTCAAATAATCCAAAAAAAGATAATGCGAAAACGATAAAAATAATAAAGAATAGAATATTGAAAAAGGCACTAGTACTCATTACATTCAGTGCATCTGCACCAAAAATCAATGTCACGGAAAGCCCTAATAATACATAAATGACTATAATGGAAATTCCATATAATAAGGCTTGTTGAATTCCACCTTTCTTATCTTTTCCACCTTTTGTAAAATAGCTAACCGTCAATGGAATCATAGGAAACACACATGGTGTCAATAGTGCAATAATTCCACCCAAGAATCCTAAAGTGAAAACCCACCAGATTCCACCACTTTCTGAATTATCTTCTTCTACACAAGTGGTATTAGTCTTTTCCCAATTGAATGCTACATCAGATTCATAATTTTCTCCACCTTCTAGAACAACAGATTCTGCAACAATCACTTCTGCAACTGTGTCTTTTTCATTGGAAACAGATTGGTCTGGAGATTCTGTACTTACAATAGGTGCAGGTTTCCTAGTTAATTTTAATAAGAATTCATCACCGCCAGGAGGAAAGCACATGGCTTCATTACAAGCTTGAGCTTCATAAAAACCTTTGATAGTGACTTGATCTTTTAAGAGTTTTATTTTTTGATGAAAGATGACTTGCTGACTGAATTTAGCAATATCTGCTTCCCAAATTGGGTCAAAAGATGCTTTTTTCTTTCCAGTAAAAGTAAGCTTTCCTAATAATTGTATATCTGAATTTTTATCAAAACTAATTGTTGTAGGTACTGGACCTAAATCTTCTGAAATATCGTGGCTATAGATATCGTAGCCTTTTTTGATGACAGCTTTGACTTGAATCTCGTAGGTCTCATGATCTATAGGAGTAGCGGTGACAGACCATTTTACTGGATCATCTATTTGTGCTGAAACATTAGTGCTAATGAATAAACCTAAAATTATTGTTTGAAATATTCTGAAAATATGATGTTTCATGATGCCTTGTATAACTAGTATTCGTATTAAATGTTTATCAAAAAGACTGAATTAACAGATAAACAACAGAGCTGAATGTTGTCAGTACGAAGATACCAAATACCAATTCTGCATATTTTATTTTATGGATTATTAACAAGGCAATAGATATTAAAAATGTTGAAGGTACGAGCAACAGTAAGATGTTTGAAAAGTCCCAATGAGTAGAAAATAAGAACGGAACAGCTAATGATAAAATCAAAACGATGAGAGATCTTACATTTTTTTTACGTTTTGCAGAAGCACTAGACATCAATGCAAACAAGCTAAAGAATCCACCAATAATATAAATTCCTATAATTGCCCACTTTATACCTTCTATCCAAGTCATAGGAAAATATACGATTCCTATATGGTATTTAAATCTTTCTATCCAATACAAAGACTGATCGGTAAAATACACAAAGCTCCAAGCCCAAAAGAATGTCAAACCAATACTTAATAAAAAAACTAAATACTCCCGTATGCCTTGAGTATTCATATTATAAATTAATACTAAATAAAAAGGTATAGTAAGCACAAAAACTGGTTGCATTAAAATGAGTAAACCCAAGAGTATTCCTAATTGAAAACTTTCTTGAACCTTGATTGTATTAGAGTGATAAGTAAATATGATTTGCATCATCAGAGCAATGAGTGATGCACTAATTAGAGGGAAGCCAATGACCAAGAAATTAGCATCTAATCCAGTCATTAAAATCCAAATTAATGCAGGAACTACTGATTTCTCGCTTGCTAAATGACTATTAGAAAATATTGAATTCAATCTCACGGCTTGGATGAAAACCAATATCATGGCTAATCCCATAGAGATGCTCATTGGCAGCCAATCTGTCTTGAAAAAAGTATTATCTACTTGGAGATTCTGTACAAAAAAGAAAGGTGCTCTTGTTATCAACAGAATAATGACCAGCAATATCAAAGTGATAGGCTGTTGATTTTTGAAAAATTTTAGCACAGAGATTAATATTTGAATAAAACGAGCTGTAAAATACGCTTTTGTTCACTTGGTATCACCAATTCAGTGGGAGAAATTTGCAAACCTTTTTGTGGAATTAGCACTAACCCATCTTTTTGTGAATTGAGCAAACTTAAACTTTTGGTTTCTCCGTCTGGATTAAGGTTATATTCTACAAAATTACCGTTGGAATAGATGTCTTCGTTAAATAAAAACTTCAATACATTATTAGCTTCTAATAATGCATAAGAAGAATACATGCCACCATCACCTTCTGTCATTTGCATTTTTGGCATCAAAGCTTTCCAATTGACCTGCCCATTTCCATTGATAGAAGTGGCTGAGATATCGAAATAATGATTTTGATCGTAAACCTTAGTGTACATATCTCCATACATAGAATAAGGGTAGGTGTACGGTGAACTTCTGACGACTTTGGTATATTGATATTGCCCTTCTGAAATCACCACGCATCCACCATCACTTTGAGAAATGATTTGCTTTGGTCGGATAATCATAGCTTGATCTTTCCAATCTTTTGCATCATAGGAATGCAAGAGACTCATGGCATCTTTAGTGAAAGGATAACGGTGTTGTAAGGTAAGATTAGATGATGGTGCAGTACTTAAAATGAACATTCCCAAATTGTCGTTATTGTCAATATCCTTATAGGAGGAAGCTGTGTAAGCTCTATTTGTAAAATTATCTATTTCTGTGATGATGTTTTTAAATCTTAATCTTTCTGAGATTTCATTGTGCTGCTCTAATCCTTGCTGAGTTTTGTGGTCGTATATAAAGGAATACAATTGATCATACACATAATCATTCGGATCAGAACCTCTTACTTGATGCGCCATCACTGCATAGACTACACCATTATTATTGATTTTAAAACTTTTCAGGACAATATCTTTTTGTTTGATTTCAAATACTCCATCTGCGACGTATTCTAAATCCCTATTCAGGATTTGATATTTTACAGAAAAACCTGATTTGTCCTCAAAAATTGAGAAGAAAGAAAAATATTCTCTGTTGACAGATTGTTTGATATAGTAAGAGTAGAATCCAGCATTCTTGATATTGACCATGCTGTCTAAATAATATTCGGTGGAAGAAGACTCTAAATAATTATTCAGTGTTCTAGCTTTTAAAATCATTTTCCCATCTGACTGATGTGTGTAAAAAACAACAGCTCTTTCATCTTGTAAAAAGATAGATTCAATTTTAGAATTTCTGTCTTTTACATTGACTTCTCTCTTGATGACAGAACGCATTTGAGGATTAAAGACTTCTAATTCACTACCAAAACTCGTGAAGTAATGAACATAGATGCCATTTTGATTTTTTCCAATAATTTCATAATCACTCAGTTTAGAAGGCAATTTTATAGAATTAGAAACTACTACATTTTGAGACTTGACCTGAGTAAAAGTAAAGCTCACTAATAATATCCATAGTAATCTGTTGCCTAATGTCATCATGCTTCTATTATTTTTTCTGTCTAGGATCCATGGCATCTGTCAAGCCTTCACCTAATAAGTTAAACAGAGTTACCATTAAAAAGATTGCAAAACCAGGAGCAATAGCAAACCACCAAGGTGCACTTCTAGATAAGGACAATAGTTTTCCCCAAGTCAATACTTCCGGAGGAATTCCAATACCTATAAAAGATAAAAAACCTTCTACTAAAACTGCTGATGCAATACCGAAAGCTACTGCTATCAATACCGGAGAAATCGAATTAGGAATCGCATGCTTCATCATTATTCTCAAATTAGAATATCCTAATGCTTGCGCCGCTTCTACATATTCTAAGTTTCTCACTTTCAGTAATTCTGCTCTAATAAATCTAGCGATTTCTGTCCATGATGTCAAGCCTATCACCGCCATTACCAATATTATAGAAGGTTTGGCGATAGCTACAATTGCAATAATTAAAAACAATCTAGGAATTGATACCAATACTTCTATTAATCTTTGAACTAAAATATCGATGGGCATACTTACTTTTTGTCCCAACCACTTAATTTTTGTCAGCGGTCTACTTAGTATCCAAGCGAGTAAAATAAATCCAACAAATAAAAATATAGATATAAAAATTTGAAGGAAAAATTGAAGAAATGAATCTCCAATAGCTTTTGACATTAAGTGAGATCTAGATTGGAAGCTATAGAAATATGCAGGAACTAGTAAGATTAAGCCCATAATTATACCCGCTCTACTATATTTCAATCTGTCATCGCCATAATATCCAGCGACTGCTCCTAATAATATTCCTATCAGTGTAGCCAAAAACATAGAAACCAATCCTACCATAAAGGCGATTCTTGTTCCGTGTATCATTGCTGAAAGGACATCTCTGCCTAATGCTTCTGTTCCTAACCAATGTCGCCATCTCGTTGATGAAACATCTTGATCATCGAATGGACCAGCAAATTGTGCATTATTATAATCCTGAGTAGTAGGAGAGTAAGGAACTAGTGGATATATGGATTGTTCAAAATCTTGATTAGACCAATTAATATTCGACCATTTTAAAGGCCATTTGGTCAATCCTAAGTCGACACCATATTCCTTAATAATTGGAAAATGCCAGCCGGTTTCATCTTTGAAAGCAATAGGTTTTTCGTTGGCAATAAAGTCTGCAAAAACTGCTACGAATAATAAAATGAATAGCATCCAAGCAGCAATTAAAGCTCTTTTATTCTTTTTGAATTGGCGCATCACATACGACCAATAATCTTGTTTTAATTTTCTAGGCTCCATACTTACTTTTTACTAGAATATGAAATCCTTGGGTCCACTAATGCGTAACAAATATCTGCTACTAAATATCCTAACATCGTCACAACTGCTGAAAACATTACTACTGTATAAACTACAGGATAATTTCTTGCGCCTAATGCATCGAAAGCTAATTTACCCATTCCAGGAATAGAAAAAATGATTTCTAGTACAATAGAACCACTGATAGCTAAAGGGAAAACGCTTGCAAATAAAGTGATGATGGGCAATAATGAATTTTTGAATGCATGCTTCCACAAAACTCCACTTTCCGAAACTCCTTTTGCTTTAGATGTACGAATATAATCTTGCGACAATGAATTGATCATAGAACCTCTCATTTGTCTAGATACAAAAGCTAATCCACCATATGTCCAACAGAATAATGGCAAAACTAAATGATGTGCTTTGACCCAAAAACCATCGTCTTCATTTCCTAAACCATAAGTAGGAAACCAATCAAAGAAATCTCCGCCTCCGAAGAATGTAATCAATAAAGTCGCCACCCAAAAACTCGGTAAAGAATATAAAATAAACAATACAGTAGTGATGATTTGATCTGTAGTACTATTCTTATTTTTAGCACTTAATACTCCAATTGGAACAGCTATCAAATATGTCAAGATGATTGATAATATACTGATCAACAAAGTTCTGCCTACTGCTTTCCAAAGCACCTCTTTAACAGGTCGTCCATCTTGATAAGAAATACCGAAATCTCCAACAACAAACTTTACAATCCATTGATGATATTGGTTATTTGCTCCATAAAAATGAATAGATGGAATATAGTTTTTATTTGGAGTAGCTTCTTGAAGGATTGCTTGATAATTAGATACCACCTCATCATACTCACTTCTTATAGTCTGCATAGATGGAGCTTTGCCCATATACACTTTCATTTTATTCAGCGAGCTATTGATTTGCTTAGGGTGATCTTGATTGAACAACACAAACATTTCATCTCTCATACCAATTTTAGCATCAGCATTTAAGCTATCAGGAGCCAAATCTGCTATCGCTAATTCTAGTTGTTGAACCGATAGATAATACTTTTCTATTTGTGGCCAATTTCCATAAGATTGAATTAGCCTTTCTAAGTTCTCCTTATGAGGTTTTCTATGAATCTTATATAAAGTATCCGGAGTTGCTTGATTGCTCAAACTGAAATAGAAAATAGGTAAGTCTAATCCTAACTCTTTTCTTTTATCAATATAAGATCTTTCAGAAGCTAATTTGGAGGAAGATTGACCGATTTCTCCAGCACTTCCGCCTCCACCCAATATTTGTTCTACAGGATCTCCAGGAACACTGACACTCAACATAAATGTGACCAATGAGATCACAAATAAAGTTGGAATGAAAATCAGAATCCTTTTAAAAATATATTTTAGCATACAGTCTTAGTACTTCTAATTCTTTTCATTCACAGTAAATCCACCTTCAAAATATCCAGGATAGATAGAAGAAGGATTGATATTGTCAAATCTATTATTGATAACGTTTCTAAATTTCTGATTATTCAAAAAGATATAAGGAACCTCTTCGTGTAAAATCTCTTGCCATTGATGATATAAGACGTTTCTTTTAGTTTCATCTAATTCTTCTCCAATTTTTACAATCAGTTGGTCCGTTTTGCTATCACCAAATCCAGTATAGTTTGAACCACCATTTCTAGATTCAGTATGCCATAATTGTCTTGGGTCATCACTTCTTGGGTCAGTCACCCAGCTTCCGTAAAATATTTGGATTTTTTGTTGCTTTAAGTCACCTAAATATTTTCCCCATTCTAAACTTCTGATTTCCATAGTGATACCAGCTTGTTTTAACCAGTTTTGAAACATCAAACCAATAGTTTCTCTCATGGAGTTACCTTGATTATAAGTATAAGTGAGTTTTAAAGGTGTTTTTTGACCATCAATGACTTTGTCCAAAATACCATCGCCATCAGTATCTTTCCATCCTGCTTCAGCTAATAATTGTTTTGCTTTTTCAACATTATAATCATACAATGGAATTTCAGAAGCATAAGCATCTTTAAATTGTGGCAAAATAGGACCTACTATTCTTTCCCCTTTTCCGTAAAGAATTTTTTCATTGATTTGCTCTACATCTGTCAAATAAGCTAATGCTTGTCTCACTTTTTTATCAGAAAGAATTTTATCTCTAACATTCAAACCAATGTATTGGAAAGCCAACATATCAGGTTCGGATTTAATAAAATTATCTTTAAACTTTGTGGACTGATCTAAATCCATATAATCCTTCACAGGTGTAACATACATGACATCCAATTTGCCCGCCTTCAAAGCTGTTAAAGCTGTATTGAAATCGTTAATGACTTCATACACCAATTTTTTAGGATGAATATCAAAAAACATATTTTCACCTTTTAACTTATCTCCCCACCAGTTTTCTTTTCTTTCTAAAATTACTCTTTGTTGAGTCTGCCAGTTAGCTAATTTATAAGCTCCAGAGCCATTAATTTTTTCAGGACTTCTACCAAATTCTTCAGAATTAAATGCATCAGCAAACTCTTTGAATTTTGGATTATTTAAAAAAGCTTCATTTTGATTAGTGAACGCTTTTACAGGAAATTCTCTTAAAATCTGCTTAGCATCAAAAAGATATTCAGGCATTATTTTCAAATCAAAACCGATGATATCTTGAGCGAGCATATACTGTCTTTTCGTTAAAACAGTAAACTTTAAAGGATTGTCCTCATATAATTTGATGTCATCTACAAATTCAAAATAGGTTTTTACTGCATCCGAATTCACTTTAGGACAAAGAAGTGCTTTTAATGAAAAAACAACATCTTTTGCAGTGATAGGCTCTCCATTATCCCATCTCGCTTCAGGTCTAATATTAAATGTAAGAGAAATTCCATTTCCTTCTGAACCGACTTCAGGCAAAGAATCTGCTAAAACAGGAACTAAGCTTAAAGTTTTAAAATCATATTGTAATAAGCTCTGAAAAATGTTCAATTTTATCTGTGAAGCTTGAGCATCTGAAGAAGTAAATGGATTTAAGTTTTCAGGTTCAGATAATGAATGAATAACTACAACATCTTGTTGATTGCTTTTCTCAGAACTACTAGAGCAAGATGATAATAATACTGTAACTACAAATAAAGATAGATACCTAAATTTTTGAATGGTTTGAAACATTATTAAAAATTGATTTAGATTTTAAAATATTGTTAGGTGATAAAAGTAAGACTATTTTAACAGAAAGATGTGCTCGGTAATATCATTGTATAAAATTTGAAAGATGCTTAATGATTTCAGATAAATAATATCAATTGCTTAATAATCTTTCATTTAACTTTCTTTTTTCATAAAAATCCATACTAAATATTAACTATCTAATTGTTTTAACACTAAATTTCAAAACGCGTTATTTAATTTTTACATTCCTTAACCATTTATAGTGAGTTCTTGAAATATTGAATAATCATTTTCAGGTATTATATATTATATTAGTCCATTCTTTCACAAATCATCAACATGCAAAAACACTTTTTTTATTTATTATTCATTGGATTTTTATTGGCAACTTCTTGTAACACAAAAGGAGGAAAAGATTTATTAGTCTCAGAAGATTTTCAAAAAGCCTTACAGGAAAAATTGATTAATGCTCAAGATGGTGATGTAATAGAATTGCCAGAAGGCACCTTCCAATTATCTAAAACTTTATTTCTCGAAGGTCTTAATGACATTACTATTAAAGGTCAAGGAAAAGAGATGACTTTTTTGTCTTTTAAAGGACAAGATGAAGGTTCGGAAGGATTATATATTAGCAATGTGAAAAACATTACTTTAAGTGATTTTACTATTGAAGATGCCAAAGGTGACAATATTAAAATAAAAGGTGGAGATGGCGTAGTGATTAGAAATATCAATGCTAGATGGACAGATGGTGCAAAAGAAACCAATGGTGCTTATGCTATTTATCCAGTAGAATGTAAAGATGTACTGATTGAAAACAGTGAAGCAAGTTATGCCTCTGATGCAGGTATTTATGTGGGGCAGTCTACAAATGTAGTAGTAAGATGGTGTTATGCTCATCATAATGTTGCAGGAATTGAAATAGAAAATTGTATTAATGCTGATGTTTATGAGAATAAAGCAATCAATAATACCGGTGGAATATTAGTTTTTGATTTACCTGATTTGCCTCAAGCAAATGGTAGAAATGCTAGGATATTTAAAAATGAAATTAAAGATAATAACCACAAAAACTTTGCTGCAAAAGGGAATATTGTAGCAGCTGTTCCTCCAGGTACAGGAGTAATAGTATTGGCAACTGATTCTGTAGATATTTTTGACAATGACATCACCAATCATAAGAGTGTAGGTATCGCTATCGCTAGTTATCAATTGACACAAAGACCTATCAAGGATTCTGCTTATGGGCCATATTGTAGTGCTATTTCTATTAGAGAGAATAGAATTTCAAGCGATAAGATTATTGTAGATATGTCTACTGATTTAGGGAAGTTGATTTACGCGACTTTCAGAAAACCTATGGATATTATTTATGATGGTTTGCCTGACCCAGAATTCAAAGATGAAAACGGAATACTTCCTGAAGGAATGAAAATTTGTATCCGAAATAATGGCGAGTCCATAAAATTTGGAAACTTAAATGCGTCTAAAGCCAATTCTTTTACTGATTTTCTTAAGTTTTCATCTACTGATATAAGCCCATTTGATTGTGAATTAAAAGGAATTAATGGCAAAAACACTCCTGTACAATAGAATGAAAATTAGTAGAATCTATATCTTTTTTCTAATATTTATTATTAGTACTATCTCTTGCAAGTCGCAAAAGGAAGTGAAGGTACCTAGTGGAACTAAAGCCTTTAATTTACTATCTGAATATCAATTGTTTAAAGGGAACTTAGCAGATTTAATTCCAGAAGTCGGAGTGATTCCTTATGACTTGAATACGCCACTTTATTCAGATTATGCTCAAAAAGCAAGATTTGTTTGGATGCCGGAAAATGAAACTGCAGTTGCTCAGTCAGATGGAACGATTCAGTTTCCTCTGCAAACTATTCTGGTAAAAAATTTCTTTTATGAAACTAATGGCATTAAAAATATAATCGAGACCAGATTACTCATTCATACTCTAAAAGGATGGAATGCCGTAACTTATGTTTGGAACAAAGAACAAACTGATGCGAAATTAGAAATAGCAGGAGCGACTGTTCCCGTAATATTTGAACATTTAGGTAAAGAAATCTCATTTAATTACTCAGTGCCTAATAAAATTCAATGTAAAAATTGCCATAACGTAGACAATGAACTTTTACCTATTGGACCTAAAATCGCAAATCTTAATCGTAATATTCAATACTTTGATGGGGAGAAAAACCAACTAGACTATTGGAACGAATATGGATATTTGGATGTGAAAAATCAAAAAGAAACACCAGTTTTACCCGCTTGGGATAATCCTACTTATTCTTTAGAACAAAGGTCTAAAGCATATCTTGATGTGAATTGTGGACATTGTCATAGTGCTAAAGGATTAGCTAATACTTCAGGATTGTTTTTACAATACTTTGGCGACCAAAGCAATACAGCTTTGGGCATTTGTAAAACTCCTGTTGCCGCAGGAAGAGGTTCGGGTGGTAGGGCAGTAGATATTAAACCCGGTCATCCCGATGAGTCAATCTTACTGTATCGTATGGAGTCAGAAGATCCAGGAGTGATGATGCCTGAAATCGGCAGAAAATTAGTTCATCAAGAAGCTATTGATTTGATCCACAAGTGGATTGAGGAAATGGAGTCTGTTGAATGCTTGTGATTTTTTAATGTGCTAATGTGAGAAACGTGCTGATGTTTATAATGTGCTAATGTGACGATGCAAATAATGAATTAATGTGCTAATGTGACGATGCGAATATTGTGCTAATGAATAATGTCATGCTGTAAGCATCTCATTTGCAAAATGCCTTTTTTCGTCCATTCTGTTATTGAGGGCTGGACTCAAACTGTCATTTCGGGCTTGATCAGTAATCTAAAGAGTATTACTTATTGATTCTGAAACAAGTTAAAAATGACTGAGAACTTTGTTTTTATAATTCGTACAGAGATCCTTCCAGGATGACATTATAGATTTAGAATGACAGGGTAGTTCTTTTGACCTTAACGTCATTGCGGATTTAGTCCGCAATCTATTTCTAAAACGAGTTCAAAACGACAAATCGGTAATATGGAAGCAAGATGAAATCCCGTAGGGATGATATATTAATTCTATTTTATTTTGTAAAAAATAGTCTTAGTTATTTTTTATGTTCTATCAATTTTAAAATAAATTCTAGAGCTGCGTTTTCTCGATTAATATATTGTTCAAAAGTAGGTATAACTTCATAATGAGGGATTACTCCGCGACCGAATGGAAGTTGAGGTTTTACGTTCATTACAAACTGTAAAGCGGGAATATCAATTGTAATTTTTGAATGAGGAAGAGTTAATTCTCGACTATAGCCACTTGTATTTCCAAGATATCCACCACCGGTTTCTTCGCCGACAAATATTGCTTTATCATTTGAGTATAGCATATTACTCAATTCACTTCCTCCTGAATAAGTCACAGGGCTAATAATCACAAATAGCTTTCCTGCAAATTTATATTTAGGTTCTTTTTTATAAGCTTTCAAACCATATCCTATCCATTCTCTTCTTTCTAAAGAACCATCTTTCATTTTCTTGTTGACAAAAATTCTTTCAATAAATCCAAAAGTCTTTAATACTATTGGTGAGTCAATACCATTATCAAGAATTGCTTTTTGTGTTTTAGCTCTTACTTTTAGATATTTTTGATAATTCTCTCCTAAGTAGGAATACACCCAACCCTCATTGCCTTCAGTACCCCCTCCATTATTACTTAGGTCTATAACGAGGTTTTTAATATTATTTTCAGAGATAGATTTTAAACTTTTTACTAAAAAAGCTTTCAAATTATTCTCAGAAGATTCTTTTTGAATGTAAGCATTATAGAATGAATGGAGTCCTAAATAAGCTGTTGAATCGTTAATTATTTTATATTCTAACAAATCCTTTTCTTGGTATGTAGTATCTATTGCATTTCTAACGATAAAATTTTGATTTATAGAATCAATAGATAATGATTCTATAATTATTGGTTGCTTTATATTTTTGAATTTGATTGCAAAGTGATTGAGATTTCCGTAATAATAAAAGTGATATTTTGAGAAATTAAAACCAATTAAGTCTCTCAGTTTAACGTTTTGTATATATCCGTCAGAAGCAAAAAGACTTCCGATTTTATTTGCAATTTCAATAGGACTTTCTCCATTTATCAATTCGATTTCTGCACCTTCAATAATTGATTCAACATAATTAGAACCATTTTTTACGCAAAATAATTTAGTTCCAAGAAATACAACAGTTATTGGCAGAAAAACAGACTTTTTATTAATGAATTCTATAGTTTCTTTGGGTAAAAAAATATCGGTGTGATCTTCTCTTGACAAAGCAACTAATGGTGCTATGATTTTATAAAATTCAAAAATATTCATATCATAAGAAATATCTTGTTTAGCTTTCTCAAAAGCCAAATCCACGCTGTCCTTTGGAGTGTACCAATACATGCCGGAATGAAATTTATCTAAACCTTGATATAATAATTCTAAATCTCTATGAAGTTTGTCTCTACTTATTTTTGGAAGATTTCCATAATCTTGACCAAATGTGGTTTTAACGGTAAAAAGTATAAACAATGAAAATATAAGTCGTAGATGCATTGAAGTTTGTAAAGTTATAATTACATTTTTATCGATAAATAATCAATAAAATTGTGACAAAGTTACTAATCAAAGATTGAAATATTTGATAATTGCTTAGTTATTCGACCACGAAATACGAATTCAATTATAATATCAGATGATTAGTTAATAGGGAGACTTCTAAGATTGAAAAATAATGAAGTATTTATTGGTGCATCACTTATAGATTCTGAAACAAGTTCAGAATGACAGTGTAGTAAAGTATAACCGATAATTTCATTTTAAGCAAAATGTCATTGCGGGCTTGACCCGTAATCTAAAGAGTATTACTTATAGATTCTGAAACGAGTTCAGAATGATAATCAGAATCAAGTTCAGAATGACAATCAGAATCAAATTCAGAATGAAATAGTACTTAGTTTTTTTATAATTCGTACTGAGATCCTTTCAGGATTACACATTGGAATATATTGCTTCTTTCCTTTCAACGATTATTTATCTGCAAATGAGAATTTAAAAATCGTATTAAGTAGGAGAGCAGACAACTATTCAGAAGGGAACTTGCTCATGTCGATGATGTTCATCATCTCATTATCATCCCAAGGTTTGCTAAATTCAGTAATCATTCCTTTGGCTTTTTTCTTTTTGCCGCAACGAATATATTTCACTTGAATTTCTTGAGGTATAGGTAAATGATTGACTACGTTTTTTAACTCTGCAATATTTAATATTTCATGACCATTGATGCTTGTAATCACATCGTTCATTTGTAATTGCATGTTTTCCGCAGCAGATCTCGGTTGGACTTTTGTAATCATTGCACCACCTTTTTTTGCTTTCAATGATTTTCTAGCTTCAGCATCTAAATCAGTAACTTTTACACCCAAACGTGGACCACTTTTTTGGATGATAATTTTCTCGCAAAATGGTTTAGATTTTTTATGTGAACAAGAGTCTTGATCACCCATTTTATCTTGAAAAAGAGAAAACCAATTTTCAGTTTGCTTTTTACATGCATGTAAAGTAGCAGTAACTTCTAGCGTATCTTGATTTCTAATATAATGTATCTTTAAATGCTCACCTTCAGATTTATCTTTCATGACATCAAAAATGTCTTGGATATAATGAACTTCTTTGTCATCCATTTTATAGATGATATCATTTTTTTCTAAGCCTGCTTTTTCTGCCGATGAATTTTTGATCACTTCTGAAATAATAGGATGTACTTCATTTTTATCATTGATTCTAGTATAATCATCTATTACCACTCCTAAAACAGCTTTTTGAGCAGCAGATGATTTTTGAGTTTCATAAGTCAAATCTTTAAACATTGACTCAATCATATTTCCTAACTCGCCAATATTTTCAGAGTCAAATTCAAATTCACTAATGATGTTTTGGATATTGTTAAAATCAATTCCGTTCTTATTCAAAATAGAATCTAAGATGAACATCGCGTGATCTAAATTTTCTACGTCGATGACTTCCGATGATTGTTGGATGCTATCACCTTTTATAGTAACAGATTTAGAGGAGATTCTATTAGACCTATTACTTTCCTGTGCAAATACAAGTTGTGGAAGTGTGATAAGTATTAATAATGATATATGTAAAGCTGCTTTCAAATTATAGATATTATTTCTAACACTAAGTTATCATTGAAATTTCAAATGACGGCGTTAAAACATCTTAATGTATGTTAAGCATTTACACGCTTTTAGGAACGAATGCTAAAAGGTTGGAACTAGACTTAGAAATGACTCTTCCTTCTTCATTTTCAATATGAGATACAGCGTGAATTAATTGTCTTCCAATTTTTTCTATTTTACCAAAGATATAAATCACATCATTTTCTTTAGCACTTGCAAAAAACTCAGCATTTAGATTAATGGTAGCATACCTCTGACCATTGTCAAGAGTGTATCCACACATTCCCATAGCTTCATCCATTAAAGTAACCATAATACCTCCATGCATAATATGAAGAGGATTTAGCCAATCTTTTTGAACAATTGTTTTCATTTTCGTCGTTCCTGCATCAACTTCTAATAGTTGAAGATTCAAATTTTTAGGAATAGGATAAGGCCAATATTGTGGTTCTACACCAATCATTTTTGACAATAACTCTACTCTTTCATTTGTCTTATTCATAGCTGCTTATTTACTAAAATTCAGAAGTTGCGTGAAATTCTATTGCAGGATAATCTTGTTTGGTAAGATTTAAAATCCATTCTGAAGAAGCTAAGAATACTGGTTTTTCATCTTTATCTACAGCCATATAGTTGGCTTTTGTTCTTAAAAACTCTTTAAGTTTAATAGGATCTTTAGAAGCTACCCAAACTGCTTTGTGAAATTGGATTGGTTTGAATGCACATGAAGCACCATACTCATGCAATAATCTATACTGAATTACATCAAATTGTAACTCACCAACAGTACCAATTATTTTTGAATTATTAGTTGTAACGGTAAATAATTGAGCAACTCCTTCTTCAGTTAATTGTTTAATTCCTTTCTCTAACTGCTTGGTTTTCATAGGGTCTTTATTAATCAACTCTTTGAAAATTTCAGGAGAGAAACTCGGAATACCAATGAATTGTAATTTTTCTCCTTCAGTTAATGTATCTCCGATTTTGAAATTACCAGAGTCATATAGACCTATGACATCTCCAGGGAAAGCTTCTTCTACTATATTTCTTTCTGCTGCCATAAAAGTAGCAGGTGCACTAAATCTTAGATTTTTATTAATACGAGTGTGTGAGTAGAATTTATTTCTTTCAAATTTACCAGAACAAACTCTTAAAAAGGCAATTCTATTTCTATGATTAGGATCGATGTTAGCGTGAATCTTAAAAATAAATCCACTGAACTTTTCTTCAATAGGAAGTACTTCACGCGTTTCAGTAAATCTAGATCTTGGAGTAGGAGCGATTTTTATGAAAGTGTCTAATAGCTCTTGAATTCCAAAGTTATTGATAGCACTTCCAAAAAACACAGGAGCGATATCTCCTTTTAAATATTCATCTTCTTGAAATTCACCGTATACGCCATCTATCAGTTCTACATCTTCTCTTAATTGTTCGACATCTTTTCCTAATAATTTATCTAACTGAGGGTCATTGATGTCTTTAATATTGACGACATTCTCAGATAAAGATTGTGAGCTAGGTCTAAAAAGATTAAGGTGGTGTTCGTATAAGTTATAAACTCCTTTGAAAAAAGGTCCTCTATTGATTGGCCAACTTAAAGGGCGTAATTGTAAATCTAATTTACTTTCAATCTCATCCATTAGTGAAAATGGATCTTGACCATCACGGTCTAATTTATTGACAAAAACAATAACAGGCGTTTTTCTCATTCTACAGACTTCCATTAACTTCTCTGTCTGAGATTCTACACCCTTTACACTATCAACTACAAGAATAACACTGTCTACAGCGGTCAGAGTTCTATAAGTATCTTCAGCAAAATCCTTGTGTCCGGGAGTATCTAAAATATTAATGAGCATGTCTTTATACTCAAATGTCATTACAGATGTGGCGACAGAGATTCCTCTTTGACGCTCAATCTCCATAAAGTCAGAAGTAGCTCCTTTTTTTATTTTATTAGATTTCACTGCACCTGCAGTCTGAATGGCGCCACCAAA
Organism: Chitinophagales bacterium; assembly: GCA_035515235.1. Taxonomy (GTDB): domain Bacteria; phylum Bacteroidota; class Bacteroidia; order Chitinophagales; family JADIYW01; genus JAMLHH01. The sequence continues at coordinate 31,791 of DATJBS010000050.1, read as the reverse complement.
AAGAAGAAATTTCTCTGTTAAAGTAGTCTTTCCAGCATCCGGGTGACTTATAATTGCAAAAGTTTTACGCTTACTGATTTCTGACAGTATGTCTGACATGATATTAAATTGGAGGGCAAAGGTAAGAAAGTTCAGTGGTTATTGTATAGTACCTTTGATAGGTTCTATACGCAACACTTCGATTTTTACTGGATAAATTACATCATCGTTCTTACTGATTTCACCCACTACTAATACAGATGAACCTAAATACTGATCAATATTCATTTCTGGACTTAAAAACAATTCTACTTGATCGACTTTTATTTTTTGATTATTCTCACAATCTAATGTGAAAGTTGTATTTAAAGTCAATGTCAGATAGGTTTTATAATCGTTGGTATTTTTAATTCTAACATTTTTCTGATAAATATTTCCTAGTAATTCCCTATGTATTTTAGGGCAATCTAAAGATATTGTCTCTTGTTTAGATGTTGTATTGTTTAAATTTTGGTTCTCTATTAGAATTTTTGTAGAATCTAAATAAGAAACATTGTTATTTTGAGGTAAAGTTTCTTGATTTTCGCAAGAAATAAATATTGTGAGTATTATAATATAATAAAAAGGTAGATGTCTATTCATTGAATGAAATTTATTAAATTGTACTATTATCTATAAACTATATAAAAATATACATAATGAGCAAACTTTTCTCTTTAATTTTCTTTTTTTTTATTTATACTAATCTAAGTGCAACACATTTGATTGGTGGAGAGATGAATTATCGTTATAAAGGAGAAGATGAGTATGATATATCTTTAACTGTTTACAGAGATTGTTATTTAGGACAAGCAGCTTATGATGTTCCTGCTTATGTATTAGTATATGATGGAGACGGACTTTTCTTAGGATATTTTACGGTCCAAGGAAATCCAGAAACTAGATTGCCTGTAGAAATTTCAGATGAATGTTATACTGCGCCTCCAAATATTTGTGTAGAAAGAAAGGAGTATAAATTTACAGGAACTCTACCTTTAAATTCAACAGGGTATTATCTTTCTTATCAGAGATGCTGTAGGAATAATTCCATTCTTAATATATATGATGATGCTGTAGATGATGTAATTGTCTCAGGGATGAACTTATATACTTTTGTGCCACCGTTAGAGCAATTAGAAAATAGTAATCCGGTTTTTAATGAATATCCACCTATTGCTATTTGTGTAAATAAACCATTTTACTTTGATCATAGCGCCACGGATTTTGAAGGAGATTCTTTAGTGTACAAATTATGTACACCTACAGATGCTTTGGATGATATTCAACCTATTTTTTATCCTTTTTTTGGAAATCAAGATCCTATTCCTTTCCAACAAGTAAGATGGAGAGATCAGTATTCTTTAGAAAACATGCTCGGAGGTACAGAGCCGTTAAAAATTGATAGTAAAACAGGTGCGCTCACAGCTTTACCTGTTACAATTGGTCAATTCGTCGTAGGAGTTTGTGTAGATGAATATAGAGAAGGAGAATATATAGCTCAGACAAGGAGAGATTTTCAATTCAATATTGGAGAATGTGGTAAATTCTCAACTGCTGCATTTTTTACTTATGATACGATTTGTAATGATTTAGATGTCAGCTTTAATAATCAATCTATCGAATCAGATAGTTTTTTTTGGGATTTTGGAGATGGCACTACTTCAAACTTAAGAGAGCCAAAACATCTATTTGCTGATTATGGTAGCTATTCCATTACTTTAATTGCAAGTTCTAAAAGCGGATGCTCTGATACTACTAAAAAGACGATTTATTTATTGAAGGATAATTTTGAGTTCAATATAAAAGATGTAAAAGTCTGTAAAGGTGAAAGAGCACAACTCACAATAGATGCAGAAGGTCTAGGAGTGAAAGATGTACAATGGATGTTTACACCTTCAGTCTATACAAATAATTTGACCTATACTTATTTGCCTAATCAATCTCAAAGCGTTGATTTTGTGATACACAAAACTAATGGTTGTAGATATGAAGGCAAGGTAAATGTTGTAGTTGATCCACTTCCTGAAGTTGCTATCACGGTGAATCCTCCAATAATTTATGCAAATCAAACTGTAGAACTATCTACTGATAGTGATGATCAATATAATTATTTATGGGAAACTAAGGGAAATAACACAAGACCACAATCCGCTAGCACTGAGCTGTTTGTAAATCAAGATCAATGGGTTTATTTAACTAAAACAAATAAAACTACTGGATGTCAAATAAAAGATTCAGTTTTTATAAAAATAGAATCTTGTATAAATGATGCTGATTATAGTATTGAAAAAGTACTTACTAAAAATTGCACTAATGTAGAACTCAGCTATACAATAACTATCTCTAATCCAGTATTGAGCTTTAAGTGGCTTGTCAATGAAGATGAAAGTTCTAGTAATACTATTGATTTTAATTTAGCTTATAATTCAAATTTAAATTTTCAATTAGTTCTAGAAAATGGAGATGATTGTAGGGATACAATAAATTTCGAAGAGCTTATTCCTCAAAATGTTTTGAGTATAGGAATTCCTGAAATTTCAACTTGTAAAGAAAGCACCACTGTCGGTTTGTATTTAAACATTGAAAGTTCAGTAGATTATCAAGTGCTTTGGGACGGAGAAGAAGATGCTTTAAATAATCAAAGTGAAATTCAATATTCTTTTAATGGTCAAGAGATGTCAGTACCTTTTGTAGTGATGTATAATGATTCTTGTACTATTGAAGGTGTTGCTTTGATTACAATAGATCAAATATCAGTCAATGCACAAGCTCAACCTCCATTTGTAGCTAAAGGAGAAGCAACAGTTTTGAATGCTGTTCCTGATTCTTATTTATCATATCAATGGTATCCTTCCATTTTAGTAGAAGATTCTACGCTAGCATCTACTGTTGCAATTATTGAAGAAACAACAGATTTTATTGTTGTCGCTAAAAGTAAGAACGGTTGTATTGCTACAGATACGGTAAGGGTAGAAGTGAAAGACTTGCGTTGTGGTGAAGATAATATTTTTATTCCAACTGCATTTACACCAAATGGAGATGGAATCAACGACGTTTGGAAAGTAAGAACAGCTATAGCTGAAGGTTTCACTGTCCAGATTTATAATAGATGGGGAGAATTAGTATTTGAATCTAATGATTTGGAGCGCGGATGGGATGGAGTTTTCCAAGGAAAGCCATCTGAAAGTGGAAGTTATGCTTATTATTTGACGGTAGTTTGTCAAAACGAAGAGCAATATTTTGCAAAAGGAAATATTACTTTGATTAGATAAAATCTATGTTAAAAATGATACGAATTACTGTTAAATTTTAATTATTTTTGCTCTTTACTTTAAATTACTAATTTTAGCATCAGCACTTAATACATACTGATAAATATGTCGAATCCCGTTAAGGAACAATTAGGAGGAACTTCTTATCAACAACAGGAAGAAAGAGTTTACGAACAATACATTGAAAAGAAACCAAGCACCTTAATCGCAAGGTTTTTTGTAACCACGTCTCATTTGACAGCTTTGGCAATTGGAGGTGGATTTGCTTTTTTGAGACACAGAAAAGAAACCAATGAAAAACGAAAAATCAAGTACACGTTTTTAAAAATCTTTCTTTGGTTAACTTATCCATTTTTAAATAAAAGCTTAATCAAACAACCGTTTTCTGTACAGTTAAGAAGAAGACTGGAAATGTTGGGAGCGACTTATATTAAATTAGGTCAAATCATGTCTTTAAGAGAAGATATTCTCCCTAAAGATATTACCGATGAATTGAAAAAACTTTTAGACACTTTACCAGCATTGAAGTATGAAAGATATGTTGAATTAGTAGAAGAACAACTCAAACAACCTATAAGTCAAGTATTTATAGAAATTCAAAAAAATCCATTAGGTTCAGCATCGATAGCTCAAGCGCATAGAGCAACCTTACGTTCGGGTGAAGAAGTAGTTATTAAATTATTGAAACCTGGAACAAGAGAACTCATTCAAACTGATAGTAAAATAATCATGGCAACTGGAGCATTTATGGAATATTTCGTTCCACAATTGCAACCTAAGAATATGTTCACAGAATTTTGTGAATACACCAATAAGGAAGTTGATTTTAGATTAGAAGCAGATAATGCTGAAACTTTTGCAGCTAACTTTATCAAAACTCCAGATGTTGTTTTCCCTAAAATTTACAGACAATACAGTACGAGTGATATTTTGACAATGGAATTTTTCAGAGGGATGAAACCTGATGAACATTGTGCTAAAGTGTTAACACCTGAAGAAAGAGAAAGAGTGGTAGACCTAGGGATAATGTCTATTATACAAATGTTGTATAGTGATGGTTTTTTCCACGCAGATTTACATCCAGGTAACTTGATCATATTACAGGGAGAAGAGGGACCAAAATGTGGTTTCATTGACTTAGGTATGGTGGGCAAATTTGAAGAATCCACTAGAAAAAGCATGCTGTATTATTACAATGCTTTGGTCATGGGAGATCCAAAATCTGCTGCAAGATATCTTTCAATGGTTGCAAAACCAGGTAGAGGTGGAGATCCAGAAGGATTTAGAAAAGAATTTACAGAAGTTGGTTTACGTTGGGTGAGAAATCCTAACTTTAACGATTTCTCTTTAGCATTATTGATATTTGAATCAGTAGTACTTGGAGCAAAATATAGAATGTATTTCCCATTAGAGTTAGTATTAATGGTGAAAGCTATTGTCACTTTTGAAGGAGTAGGGAACGTTATTATACCAGGATTAGATATTGCTAAAGTTTCTAAAAAACATATTAGAAAACTAGTTTTAAGTGAAGTCAATCCTGTAGAACTAATTAAAACTACTTTCCAAAACGCACCAGAAGTCATTGACGTTATTACCAGGATGCCTTTGTTAATGGTAGAACTCTTTAAAAGAACAGAGCACGAATTGTTTGATAAAAAAGCAGAAAAAACTTCTCCAATGGCCTCAATGAAATTTATGGTTTTTGGAGGAATGTGTGTGATAGGTGCCTGTATATTAGTAGCATCAGGTCAGCCGTGGCAAGCCTACACAGCCTTGTTTGCAATAGGCGGAATTTTTGCACTGAAATCTTAAAATATAAAAAAGCCAGATACTTCAATTTCTGGCTTTTTTTTAATTATCTAATCGACCAAATTTTCCATTGTTATAATCTAAGAAAGCTTGGTTGATTTCTTCTTTAGTATTCATTACAAAAGGTCCATGCGACGCTATTGGTTCATTTAGAGGTTGACCACTGATGACCAAAACTATTGCATCTTCTATCGCTTCAATCATAAAGTTCTCACCATCATTTGCCATTAAAGCAAGATAATTGGTGTTTACATTTTCGTTTTGATTAATGGAGATTTTACCTTCAATCACTAAAAGAGCAGTATTGAAATTTGAATCTAAGTTCAATTCAATTATCGCGTTTTTATTCAGCTTTATATTATAAATATTCATTGGACTGAAAGTACTTGCAGAACCTTTAGTTCCTTTATATTCTCCGGCTATAACTTCTACTATTCCGGCATTATCGGACAATTCTACTTTGCTGATGCTTTGATGGGTTATGGCTTGATACTTTGGAGTACTCATTTTATCTTTTGCAGGCAGATTGACCCAAAGTTGTACCATTTGAAATTCTCCACCAGTTTTGCTCCATTCTTTTTCATGAAACTCTTTGTGTAATACTCCACTTGCAGCAGTCATCCATTGTACATCTCCTTCATGAATGATGCCACCGCCACCTGAAGAGTCAGCATGCTCAACTTTACCCTTATAGGCAATGGTTACAGTTTCAAATCCTCGATGTGGATGTACTCCGACACCTTTGGGAGATTCGCTAGGTGGAAATGTATACTTAGAATTATAATCCAACATGATGAATGGATCCATTCTTTTCATATCCATTCTTGGTTGGCTTGGAATAAAATTATGTACTCTGAAACCATCACCAACAAAGTGAGGCTGACTTGGAGAGGCTACTATTTCTACAGTTCTTCTTTTCATCATCGATTAAATTATAAAATCTACAAGTTTAAATTTTCTTTTAAATGAATTTATAATCATAACGTATTGCTTTGTGATATTGTTGAGAAGAAAAATGTTTAGCTATTTCAAAGACTCTTGAATTTTTCTCATGGATTCTTGATAGCTGATTTTGCTTTCCCAACCCAATTGTTGACGAGCTTTTTTAACGATGACTTTTCTATTTGAACTCGTTGCCAATACAGATTTTAAACTGATAGGAGGTTTCATATTGAAAAATAGAAATATTTTCTCCATATTTCTTGCAAGAATAAGAGCTACAGGAGAAGGTATATTTCCTTTTGGTGCTAAACCTTTCATTGCTAATAAATCTCTAAAGTATTGATCCCAAGTGACTTCGTATTCATCTTCAAAAAAGTAGATTTGATTTTCAGCTATAGGCAATGTGATGGTAAGGTAAATTCCTTCGGCTAAGTTTTCAGCATCTAAAAGACATGCGTCTGATTTTCCATGATTAATTAATCTCAAACCGAAAGATGTTGCAGCTCTTTTTAGTGGTTCTACAATCCACACACTATCTGGTCCAATCACTGCTGCAGGACGAATAATAGTATATTTTATATCGTGTTGAGTACAAAATGAAATCACCAAATCTTCTGTATCAATTTTTGCATTATCATAATGGACTTCACTTCTTACCAGTGGTATAGTTTCATCCGGCAAACCATTTGAGCGATCAATATAAGTAGCAGGACCAAACGAACTGATATAAATAAAATGACGCACTTTATTATTTAAAGCATCAGTCAATAACCATTTGGTCGCATCATAATGTGTCAAATAGAAATCTTCTTTTGTGCCATAATCCATCACTTTAGCGGCACTATGAACTACCACGTCACAATCTTTACATAAATCTTTAATATCAGATTCATTACAGATATCCGCTTGTTTCATATTTACACCAAGTGAAGTATATTCATCGATATTTCTTGGTGAAAAATATTGACCTATGATTTTATAATCTGAATCATGAAGCACTTTATGCATTAAATGTCTGCCGATCAAACCAGTAATTCCAGTAATTAAAATTTGCTTCATAGTAATTGAATTTAGACAATTGACTTTAAATAAAAAAAGGAAAAGCTTTTCAACTTTTCCTTGTATTTGTATAAATGATATTTTTTATAAATAGCTCAGTACGTGATCTACATTGTTTTCTGAACCAATAATTACGGGAACTCTTTGGTGCAATTCTGTAGGAGTGACATCTAGCACTCTAATGTTCCCTGTACTTGCTTTACCATCTGCTTGTTCTTGAATAAATGCTAAAGGATTGCATTCGTACATCAAGCGCAATTTAGCATTGCCAGATTTTTTGCTTGCGGGATAAATGAAAATTCCACCTTTTAATAAATTTCTGTGGAAATCCGCCACCATTGAACCGATATATCTCAATGAAAATGGCGCTTTGTTTTCAGCACTTTGGCAGTAGTCTACATATTTTTTTACACCATCAGGAAAGTCGTGATAATTTCCTTGATTGACAGAATATATTTTACCATTTTCAGGTGTTTTAATATCTTCATGAGACAAGCAAAATTCTCCAATAGCAGTATCTAAGGTAAATCCATTCACTCCATCACCAGTAGTATAAACTAACATTGTCGAAGATCCGTAGATGACATAACCTGCTGCTGTTTGTTGATTGCCTGCTTGTAAAAAGTCTGCATCTGTACATGGCGTTCCTACGGGAGAAATTCTCTTATAAATAGAAAATATTGTGCCTACAGGAGCATTGCAGTCGATGTTTGAAGAACCATCTAATGGATCAAATAAAACTAAATACTTTGCATTTCTACATTGTGGTTCATCATGAAATGAAACATAAGAATCCTCTTCTTCTGAAGCGATTCCACCACATTCTCCACCAGCTTTTAAATATTTAATTAAGATATTATTGGCAAATTCATCTAGCTTTTTAACTTCTTCACCTTGAACATTTGTAGAGCCAGTTTCGCCTAAAATATTTTCTACTAATCCTGCTTTACTTAAATCTCTATTGACAATTTTAGCAGCTACGCTGATATCTCTTAGGAGTTTGGATAGTTCTCCAGTAGCTCCAGGAGTATGTTTCTGACTTTCAATGATGAATTCATCTAAAGTGATTAGTTTTTCCATTTGACTTTATTATTCTTAAGTAGATATATTTTAGACAAAGATGAACGATGATGAGTAATTATCCAATTTATAATTAGATTAAAATTAATTTCAATTCAATTTTCTCTGCTTTCAAAAACTAGCCTTGACTTAAATACAACATTGTTTAATAATAGCCTTGTTAATTTCTTGTACTAATTGAGGACCGTGATAAACAAATCCACTATAAACTTGAACTAAGGAAGCTCCAGCTTTGAATTTGTCCATAGCATCTTTTGCAGTCATAATACCACCTACAGCTATAATTGGTTTCTTAGTACGAGAAGATAAGTATTGTACAATCTCAGTTGATCTTTGAGTTAGCGGTTTGCCACTTAACCCACCTGCACCAATTTTTTCAATTTCTTCAGGACTAATATGTAGACCTTCTCTAGAAATGGTTGTATTAGTTGCTACTATTCCGTCTATTGCGTTAGAATTTAAAATATCTACGATATCATCTAATTGACCATCAGTCAAATCAGGTGCAATTTTTAATAAAATAGGTTTACTTCTAGGTTTTTTATTAGCGGATGCTTTTAATAATTGTAAAAGTTGAGTTAAAGGTTCTTTGTCCTGCAAATCCCTTAAGTTGGGTGTATTTGGAGAACTTACATTGACTACAAAATAATCTACAAAAGGATATAAAGCTTCAAAAGATGTCAAATAATCATTATTGGCTTCTTCATTAGGTGTGTTTTTGTTTTTTCCAATATTTCCACCTAAAATAACATTGCCACCTGAGCGTTTTCTGCCTTTTTTGATATTTAAAATCATCTCTTCAACACCCACATTATTAAAACCCATTCTGTTGATGATAGCTTCGTCGTCGATGACTCTGAAAAGTCTCGGCAATGGATTGCCATCTTGAGCTAATGGTGTAACCGTTCCGATTTCTACAAAACCAAAACCAATATTGGCCATTTCTGGAAAAACTTCTCCATTTTTGTCTAATCCTGCAGCTAAACCTACTGGATTGGGAAAATGAAGTCCCCAAAATGTACGTTCAAGCTTTTTACTCTTTACAGTAAGAGTTTTATCCATTAAATTTGATACTCCGGGTATAGAAGAAAAAACACCAAGTGCTTTTAAAGTGAAATGATGAGCTTTCTCTGCAGATAACCGAAATAATAAAGATCTGATGGTAGAATACATAATTTCAAAGATAAGTTGTACCATCTTTAATTGATACCTCAAAACAAAATCTTAATTTAGTCATAATGAACAAACCGCTTGCTGAAAGACTTAGACCCAAAAACCTCGATGAAGTCATAGGTCAAAAGCATCTTATTGGAAAAGGAATGCCACTAAGGAAAATGGCTGAAAATAAAAGTTTGAGAAGTATCATTCTTTGGGGTCCGCCTGGAGTTGGTAAAACTACAATGGCAAAAATTCTTGCAGAGACAAGTCAGCTACCTTTTGAGTATATGAGCGCTATTCAGTCGGGAGTGAAAGATATTAGAGCTGTCATCGATCAAGCTAGAATGTTTGGAACCATCGTTTTATTTATTGACGAAATTCATCGTTTTAGCAAATCTCAACAAGACGCACTTTTAGGTGCAGTCGAAGAAGGGGTGCTTGTGTTGATAGGCGCTACAACTGAAAATCCCTCTTTTGAAGTTATTTCTGCATTATTATCCAGATGTCAAGTTTATGTTTTAGAATCTTTAGGTGCAGAAGAACTCGGTCAGGTTTTACAAAGAGCTATCGAAGAAGATGAATATATTAAATCGCAAAATGTTGTCATTCAAGAGCAAAATGCACTATTTACCTTTTCGGGTGGAGATGCAAGAAAGTTATTGAATTTATTTGAAATCGTTTTAGAAACACTTCCCGATCAGCAAAAAATCATTACTGATAATGCAGTTGAAAAAGCGCTTCAAAAAAACATGGCGAGGTATGATAAAAGCGGGGAGCAGCACTATGATATTATCTCTGCTTTTATAAAATCTATGCGTGGAAGTGATCCGAACGCAGCTTTGTATTGGCTGGCAAGAATGCTGGTAGGAGGAGAAGATCCCAAATTTATCGCTAGAAGGATTATGATATTTGCTGCAGAAGATGTCGGACATGCTAATCCCAATGGAATATTAATTGCAGAAGCCTGTTTCAGGTCATGCGAAGTCATAGGTATGCCGGAATGTAGAATCATTTTAGGTCAAGCAGTGTCTTACTTAGCAGCTTCGCCAAAAAGTAATTCAGCATATTTAGCGATCAATCAAGCGATGCAGGCTGCTGAGAAAACAGCTCATCTACCCATACCATTACACTTGAGAAATGCTCCAACAAAACTGATGAAAGAAATTGGTTATGGAAAAGAATATCTTTATGCGCATGATTTTGAAGGACATTTTGTAAATCAAGAATACTTGCCTGATGCATTATCAGGAAAGAAGTTTTTTGAACCCCAACCGAATCCTAGAGAAAATGATATGAGAAAATATTTAAAGAACAATTGGAATGATAAATACGGCTACTAATGGATTTTAAGAAATATGTCAACGATCGTTTTTTTGTAATCGCAGGACCTTGCGTGGTAGAATCCAAAGAGATTTGTTTGGAAGTAGCCAATGAATTAGTACAAATAAGTCAGCGATTGAATATTCCTATCATTTTCAAAGCTTCATACAAAAAAGCCAATCGTACTTCTGGAAATTCATTTACAGGAATAGGAGATGAGGGAGCTTTAGAGATATTGTCTCAAATTAAGAAAGAAACTGGGCTTCCAATTTTGACGGATGTTCATGAAGTGAAAGATATTGAGTTTGTAAAAGATGTTGTCGATATTTTTCAAATTCCAGCATTTCTATGTCGTCAAACAGATTTGATTGTTGCTGCTGCACTTACTGGCCAACCTGTGAATATCAAGAAAGGTCAATTTGCATCCGCTGATATTATGAATCATGCCATTGACAAAGTGAAAGCTACTGGAAATCAGCAAGGTATGTTGACCGAAAGAGGTACTTTTTTAGGCTATGAGGATTTGGTGGTGGACATGAGAAATATTGCCAAAATGAAAATTTCAGATGCTCCAGTAATTTATGATGCAACACATTCCGTACAAGAACCAGGAAAAGCTGGAGGAAAGAGTGGTGGCGATCGCAATATGATTCCAACTTTAACTTATGCTGCATTGGCTGCAGGAGCTGATGGCTTATTTATTGAAACTCATCCCGAACCATCCAAAGGTCTTTCAGATGCTGCTACAATGTATCCTTTAAAAGATTTAGAAAGACTTTTAATGAATTCTAAGAGAGTTTATGAAATGGTGAGAGGGTTTTAGAGGATTAAAGCTTTAAAGGATTAATAGAAAAATGATTTCTAAATGCATAATTTAATATAGTCTTAGCTGTTAAATAAAACATATTGGTTGACAAAATGTTATTAATTCAGTAGTTTTGTCAACCGGACTTAATCGCTATGAAAAAATTAATATCACAAAATGTAAAAAATGCTAGAGTGTTGAAAGGTATTTCTCAACAAGAACTAGCTGATATTATAGGAGTTTCAAAACAAATGATTAGTAAATATGAAAAGGGGGAGTCAATTCCTGCTAGTACTAATTTTTTGAAGCTGGGGAAAGCATTAAATGTTAAAATGGATTATTTCTTTAAACAAGCAAAAATAGATTTGGGCGTTTTGAGTTTTAGAAAAAAAAGTTCATTTTCTAATAAAAAGAAAAGCTCTTTAGAGCAATTATTAAAATTGAAACTTGAAAATTATCTTGAAATTGAAAAATTATTGCAAATAGATTACTCATTCAATAATTTAATAAAGGATCATAAAATTGAATCTATTGATGATATTGAAAAAGTAGTTTTGCAATTAAGAAATGAATGGCAAATAGGTATAGACCCATTGCATAATATCATTCAGTTATTGGAGGATAATGAAATTAAAGTAGTTGAATTATATGATGTTGACGATAGTTTTGATGGTTTAGCCACTTTTGCAAATGATAAGTTTCCAATTATAGTCGTTAATGGAAATTTTACTGTTGAAAGAAAACGTTTCACTCTTTTACATGAATTAGGTCATTTATTATTAAATCTTCCTGAGTGTGATATTAAGGAAGAGGAGAATTTTTGTAATAAATTTGCAGCTGAGTTTCTTTTATCAAAAAAATCAGTAATTAATGAATTTGGAATAAAACGAGATTCGATTTCATTGAATGAATTTATTGAAGTTCAAAAGAAATATGGAATAAGTATTCAGGCAATCGTTTATCGATTAGTTGATGCTGGAATTTATACTAGTAATCAGCAAGCAGGTTTTTATAAAAAAATTAATTCTAATCCCAGTTTAAAAGAACAGATAAATGTGGAAAGATTTCAAACTCCTGAAGTTTCGAATAGGTTTGAGCAGCTGGTATATAGAGCTCTTTCTCAAGAAATTATTTCTATGAGTAAAGCTTCGTCTTTACTCAATTTAAATATCAATACATTACTAGAAAACTCTTTATTATAAAATTCAATAATGAGAGTAGTAATCAACGACGCTAATATTTTGATTGATTTGATTAAAATAGATCTAATGAATGAATTTATTCATTTAGATATGGAGTTGAAAACTACAGATTTTGTTTTAGAAGAGCTATACGACGAGCAAAAGAAAATCATTCTTCATTTCGTAAACGAAGGATATATAGAAATCATAAAGACCGAAGAAATAATAGATTTTATTGCTATTGCTTCTATTTTAGAAAACAATTCAGGTTTGAGTTTTGAAGATTGCTCTGTTTGGTATTATGCAAGCAAATTGGATGGAATTCTACTTTCTGGTGATGGAAGACTGAGAACATTAGCAACGAAAAATGGAATTGAAGTGAAAGGTATTTTGTATATATTCGATCAATTACTATTAATGAACTTATTCTCATTTGAAGATGCAATTGGTAAAATAGAAAAATTATATAATACAAATCCAAGATTACCAATCAATCAGAAAAATGCAAGAGTATCTAGTTGGTCATTGAAAAAACATATTATTTGATTGGATAAAGAATCAAATTTCTTTTATTAACCTCCTTCTTTAATCTTTCCCTCCTAATAATCTCTGAGTATCAAATACTCAATCAATTCATACAACAGCTCTTTGTTTTTAGCAGGCAAACTTGTGGATTCTAAATGTTGTTCAGCTTTTTGAATGTATACTTTTTGAGTTTGCTCTACGGATTCTAAGATTTCATATTCTTGGTATTTCTCTAAAACTTGTTGAATCTTTTTCTCAGAGCTTTGATTTTTTAAAGATAGAATATTTTCCAAGGTAGAATCATTCGCTTTTTTAGATGCTTCCAAAGCACGAATCAAAAGGATGGTTTTTTTATTTTGAATAATATCACCACCAACCTGTTTTCCTACTAATTCAGTTTTGCCATAGCAGTCTAAAATATCATCTTGAATTTGAAAAGCTATACCAAGATTGAGTGCATATTGATAAAGAGCTTCAGCATCTTCTAAGGTTGCTCCACCGATGATCGCACCTATTTGTAAGCCTGCAGCTAAAACAACTGAAGTCTTTTGTCTAATCATCCAGATATACTCTTCTTCTTTAACTTCTGCTAAAGTTTCAAAATTCATATCGAGTTGCTGACCTTCGCAAACTTCAATTGCGGTATCACTGAAAATTTCTAAAATCAGTTTCAGATTTTGTTCAGGTACTTTAGTTAAGTATTTATAGGCATAGACTAATAATGCATCACCTGATAAAACTGCAGTATTTGGTCCATATTTTTCATGGATAGTAGTTTTTCCACGACGTAAAGGAGCATTGTCCATCATGTCGTCATGTATCAAAGAAAAATTATGAAAATATTCTATAGCCAAAGCTGCGGGTAATGCATCCTTTAGATTGTTGTTATATAAATGAGCACCCAGCAGTACTAAAACAGGTCTCATTCTTTTTCCACCAATACTTAAAAAGTAGTTATTAGGTTCGTATAACTCTTTGGGCTTTTGGGTAAATTGATTATCTTCTAGATATTCAGTAAAAATCTCTCTCAGATTTGTTAAAATATGCATATTTAACTTTATTCTAACTCAAAAATAGACTTAGAATTGTTTTAAACGATAAATATGGCTTTAAATTTGAGTAACTATTGTCTAATACTTCGTTTTATAGATTTTTTCTCTCAGAACTATAACAATATATAAACTTTGTTGAGGTTCATACGTATTTAATGTAAGCGAGTATTGTAATTGATCACTAAAAATAGAATTATAAAATATTATGGAATTAGAAAGAAATATATGGAAGAACTATGCAGAGTTGACATTAGAACAATGCGTGGAAGATGAGGCATTTGGAGAATACATTGCAAGAGAAAAAATGCTAGCCTATATATTTGCTCTGTTAAATAATATAGCTGATGATGAAGCTAAAATTCAGTCACAATTACCTACAAGAATAGCTTGGTGGAACAATAAAATTTTAAAAGATTTCAAATTAGAATATTTTTCATTTGTTAAAGTTTTGATAGAAGAAGGGCAGGACCGAGGCGAAATACAAAAACGTCCGTTCATATTCAATATCTATCCTGAACTTTTTTGGGGGACACTTTTATCTGTACTGTCTTTTTGGGCAAATGATACTAGTGAATACAAAGAACAAACGGATATCGCAGTAGAAAAATGGGTGAATTTGTTATTTGACACTTTAGCCCCAAATGCTATTGACAGTGCATTAGATCTTGCTCAATTTATTATTAAACAAAACTTCAATGGAATCACAAAGTAGTATACCCACAGGAAAAGTAGCGAGAGCTTCTAAATTTTTTAAAGCAGGTGTAAAAATGGGTGGAAATTATGCCGCTCATTATGCAAAAAAAGTTGTTGGAAGAGCAGACAGAGAAGATTTAGATCGCAAAAATGCTGATGAAATTTTTAATGTCTTATCTCAGTTGAAAGGTACTGCTTTGAAAATAGCACAAATGTTGAGTGTGGATACAGGAGTATTACCAAAAGCATATGCTGAGAAATTTGCTTCTGCACAAAATAATGCAATGAAGCTTTCTGGGCCTTTAGTAATGAACACTTTTAGAAAATATACTGGGAAAACACCTCAGGAAATATATGATCAATTTGATACCGAAGCAGTAGCTGCAGCATCTATCGGTCAGGTTCATTTAGCTTATAAAGACGGTAAGAAATTGGCTGTAAAAATCCAATATCCAGGAGTTGCAGATAGCATTCACTCTGATATTAATATGGTGAAACCTTTGTTTCTAAGGTTTATGGGCGTTTCTGAAGAGTCTGTAGAGCAATATGTAGATGAAATCGTCGATAGATTGATTGAAGAGACGGATTATGTAAAAGAATTAGCAAATGGTGTAGAAGCTTTAGAAGTTTCATTAAATCATCCAAGAATTGTAGTTCCTAAATATTATCCTGAACTTTCTAATCATAGAATCCTTACGATGGATTGGTTAGAAGGTCAAAGCTTGAATGAATTTATCAAAAATGAAACTAATCAAGAAAAGCGTGATTTAATCGCTCAAGCATTAGTTGATTTCTTCCAAGATCAAGTGCATAGCAAAAGAAGATTTCATGCAGACTTGCATCCTGGTAACTTTTTAATTACAGATGATTTAAAGTTAGGAGTTATAGATTTTGGATGTTCTAAATCGATAGATGAAGATTTTTACAATCATTATTTCTCTCTTATAAAAGACGATGTCTTAAATGATCCTATTCAAAGAAAAAAAGTGTTTTTAAATTTAGATTTTCTTAGAGAGACTGACACTGCAGAGGAAGTGCAACTGTTCACAGATGTCACTATGAAAATTATAGAACTGGTTTCTAGACCATTAAGATCGGAAAGTTTTAATTTTGGCGATGAGCAATATAACGACGACTTGCAAAAATTAGGATTGGAAATCAACTCTAATGAAGATTTGAAAACAAGCAATGCGATGAGAGGATCTCAACATTCATTGTTCTTACATCGTGCTTTTATTGGATTATTTGGTATCCTTTACAATCTAAAATCTACAGTAAAATTCGATAATACTTTTGGAAGAAAAATTCAATTAGAATCTATCATGTAAAATGATGGTTTTGATAATAAATTCAATTTCTATCTAATTAAATATACAACAGCGAAATCATTCACTAATAAATTTTAGTCTGTCTTATTTCGCTTTGTAGGTTTTCTATTTTGTCCAAAAGATGTGATATAGCCTCTAATCCTTCAAGATTGATTCCTAAATCATAATACAAATGCATGTATTTTTCTAATTGACCAATATCATCGTGATGTACAAAGTAGGAAGTGTCTTGATGAATTAACTCTACCATTCCTTGTTCGCTTAACTTTTTTACAAACGAAACTTCAATGCTATAATATTGACAAAAATCTTCTATGATGATGAATTGATTTGATTTCATGATTCATTATTTTTTGAGATATCAGATAATTGTTGAAATAGTTCTTTTTCTTTCTCTGTCAAATTGGTTGGAGTTTTAATGTCCCAAGTGACATATAAGTCTCCAAATTCACCATCTTTTTTATATTTAGGAAAACCTTTTCCTTTCAATCGAACGGTGGTATTGTTTTGAGTTTCAGCTTTTATTGGAAGCTTAACTTTTCCATCCATTGTAGTGATAGTTTCGTCACCACCCAGAATTGCAGTATAGAGATCTAAAGGATAATTGATATGCAAATCATTCCCTTTTCTAGTAAAGTTTGTATTATTCGCAATATTGAAAGTAATGAACAAATCTCCATTAGGTCCGCCATTGACTCCGGCACTACCATAACCTTTGACTTTTATTTCTTGTCCATTATCTATACCTGCAGGAATAGTAATTCTTATGCTTTTACCATCTACATTAAAAGTTTGTTGATGAGTTTTATAAGCATCTGTTAGATTGAGGTTAACTTCCGTTTTGTAGTCTTGACCTTTATATTGAACGTTTCTTCTAGAGCTTTGACCAGTTCTCCCACCAAACATTTGAGAAAAGAAATCTGAAAAATCACCACCTTGGCTGTAAGTGAAATCATCTTCTCCTCCAAATGGATTTTGCTGAGAGCTTTGTTGTCTTCTCTGTTTTTTAGCCTGTTCAAATTGATCTGCATGCTTCCAATCAGCACCATACTGATCGTATTTTTTACGTTTATCAGCATCGCTTAGGACTTCGTTAGCTTCATTGATTTGTTGAAATTTCTTTTCAGCTTCTTTGTCATTAGGATTTAAATCGGGATGAAATTTCCTAGCGAGTTTTCGATATGCTTTTTTAATTTCATCGTTTGAAGCACTTTTGTTGATGCCTAAAACTTTATAATAATCAATAAAATCCATGTTGTCTATATTGTTTGTAATGCGCTTTCCTAAATTTAATGATTTTTATAATGATTATCTTTTGGACAGATAGTTTATTATTTTTCAGGCGTTGTATCTATAAAAAGAATATGCCCATCATTTAATTTACTCACCACTACAACTAAACAAGCTTGGGAGCTAAAGGTTTGCTCTTCAGTTGTTTGAATACTATAGGTGAATTCAATATTGCCATCAGATTTTTTAATCAAGTCTTGTGGAACGATAGTTTTAGCTAAAGTATTTTCAGGAAGTATAACAGCCAATACATAATTACTAGAAAAATCTATAGGAAAGTTAGTAGTATCCATACCCATGACTGTTGCCATACCGAATGTCTCATTGAATTTTTCCATTGTTTCAATTTTCATTACGAGATTCTTGTCTACATTATTTTTTGAAAAATAATGATCTGCTATTTCGTAAGAAATATTGTCTAAAACCTCCACTTTTTCTACAAGTTCTACTTCTTCAAATTTTGAATTGTTGTCACCTTGGTTACAGCTCAGAACTGATAAACATAAAAGGGTACTGAATAGTAATGATTTCTGCGTTGTTTGAAAGTATAAGTTCATATTCGAATATTTTTATTCAATTTATAAAATATCTTGCAATAAAAGTTGCTGTAGTGAAAGTCGATTTTGAACTTATTCGAATTAATATTTGTATTTTAAGTATTCTTTAAAGCTATTTTGAAAGTGAAAACAGATATTGATTTAAATATTAACAACGCCACATCTATTTCTTTTACAGATTTTAGAAATGAAGTCTTAAAGGATTATAAATTAGCTTGTATCAGTAGAGCAGTCAGTATTCTCGGCAGAAAAGAGGTTTTGACTGGAAAAGCAAAATTTGGAATTTTTGGTGGAGGCAAAGAGTTAGCTCAAATAGCTATGGCTAATGTTTTTAAAAATGGAGACTTTAGAGCAGGATATTATAGAGATCAAACTTTTGCATTAGCCTCCGGAATCGTCACAGTAAAACAACTTTTCGCACAATTATATGCCCATCCAAGTCTTGCTGCTGAACCGCATTCAGGTGGGAGACAAATGAATAATCATTTTGCCACAAGGAATCTTCATCCTGACGGAACTTGGAAAAATCTAACCCAACAAAAAAACTCTGCAGCCGATAATTCACCGACAGCTAATCAAATGCTCAGATCTTTAGGCTTGGCATTAGCTTCCAAAAAGTATAGAGAACTCAAAGATATATTACAAGATGAACGGTTTTCTGTGAATGGAAATGAAGTTTGTTTTGTTACAATTGGAGACGCGAGTACTTCTGAAGGTTTTTTCTGGGAAGTATTGAATGCAGCTTGTGTTCAGCAAGTTCCGCTGATTATTAATGTTTGGGATGATGGATATGGAATATCTGTTCCTAAAGAACTGCAAACAGCTAAAGGATCTATTTCAGAGGTAGTAAAAGGCTTTGAAAGTACGTCCGAAACTCCTTCATTAAAGATCATTAAAGTTAAAGCGTGGGATTATCCAGGCTTGGTAAAGGCATATAAAGAAAGTATTCAAGAGGTGAGAGAAAAGCATATTCCTTTATTGATACACGTAGAGGAAATGACTCAAATACAAGGACATTCTACTTCAGGATCACATGAAAGATATAAGTCTCAAGAAAGATTGGATTGGGAAAAAGAATATGACTGTAATGCTCAAATGCGAACTTGGATCCTTGAAAAGGAATTAGCTACTGAAGAGGAGTTGCTATTAATAGAAAAGGAGTCTAAAGATTTCGTGAAACAGGAACAAAAACTAGCTTGGGATGAATTTTACGGCACCATTCAAGATGAGATTAAAGTCTCTTTAGAATATTTAGAAGCATTATTCGAAAATTCAGCATACAAAGAAGAAATCAAAGAAATACTTAAAACATTAAAGTACGGTATAGAGCCTACCAGAAAAGATATTTTAAAAACCATTCATGAAGCTTTAGTATTAACAATTACTGAAAAGTCTTCTGCTAGAGATCGATTAATTCAATTCTATAAAGAAGTTACTTTAGTCAATAATGAGCGATTCTGTACTTATTTACATACTAATTCTTCAGATTCTCCTACCAAAATTCCAATAGTTGCTGCTGAATATCCAGAGAAACCAAAATTTTTAAGTGGATTCCAAGTTTTAAATTTATGTTTTGATGCTCATTTAGAACGCGACCCCCACATCGTAGCATTCGGAGAAGATGTAGGTCATATTGGTGATGTCAATCAAGCCTTTAGTGGATTGCAAGAGAAGTACGGCAAGAAACGAGTTTATGATACTGGCATACGTGAAGCAAGTATCATGGGAGAGGGAATAGGTCTAGCTATGAGAGGTTTGAGGCCTATTGCTGAAATTCAATATTTAGATTATCTCAATTATGGTTTGGTGCCTTTAATGGATGATTTGGCATGTCTTTCTTATAGAACTAAAGGTGGACAAAAAGCTCCTTTAATCGTCAGAACTCGAGGTCATCGATTAGAAGGAATTTGGCACACAGGTTCTCCGATGAGTATGATATTAGGATCATTGAGAGGAATGCATATTTGTGTTCCAAGAAATATGACCCAAGCAGCAGGATTTTATAATTTATTGTTGAGAGGAGATGAACCCGCTATTGTAATAGAGTGCTTGAATGGGTATAGATTAAAAGAGAAAATACCTTCTAATCCGGGAGATTTTATTGTGCCTTTGGGTGTTCCAGAAGTGATTAAAAATGGTAAAGACATTACAATAGTTACTTATGGTTCTTGTGTAAGAATCGCACAATTAGCATTGAAATTATTAGATAAAGTTGGCATTAGTGCTGAATTAATAGATGTGCAAACTTTAATGCCTTTTGATATTCATGGAATTATTGGTCAATCTATTCAAAAAACTAACCGAGTCGTATTTTTAGATGAAGACGTTCCTGGTGGTGCGAGTGCTTATATGATGGAACAGGTCATTTCTCACCAAGATGTATTTAAATATTTAGATGCTGCACCTGTTTGTATTAGTGCTAAAGATCATCGCTCTGCTTATGGTACAGATGGAGATTATTTTTGCAAGCCCAATGCTGAAGATATTTTCAAGGTGGTTTATGAAATTTTATCTGAAAGTCAACCACAACTTTTTTCTAAGCTGAATTTTTAATTTCATCAGATTCGGTTGCATAACTCTTATTATTATATCGTTAAGAGCGGTGTGTTGTATGAGTTATTTTTCTTAATACTGTTAGTTTAGAGGCAACACGTATAATATGATAAAAGTTTTACTTATTGCGGTCCTTTTTGGACTCTTAGGGCACTCGCATGCCCAAAATCCAATCATTCCTATTGAAGGAGTGAAAATCTTATCTGATAGCATTCCAAAGAATGGTCAGATTGACAGAATTGAAGATATGGTCTTTCGTGCACAAGTGCCCTTTGAAATGCCTGATGGTGTAAAATTACAGACCGATGTCTATTTACCTATTTTTCAAGATGACATGGGATTTGAGTTTGATTTGTTGGGAATGGATATAAAATTGAACGTATTAAAAAAAGGTTCACAATTTATAATTTACGATAGTATTAATGGAGGGATTAATCCTAATCCATTTCAGTTGCCAATGATTTTTACTCGTTCTCCGTATAATAAAAAGTCTGCTTCAGAAGCCTCTATAATGACTTTGTTAGGATACACGGGAGTTGTTCAAGATTTACGCGGAAGATATGCTTCTGAAGGCGTTTTCTTCCCTTTATATAGCGATAGTTGGAATAAAACACCTTACTATTCCGACAAGCATATTTTGGATATTAATCCTGTGGGTCATCCTCAGAATCCTGAAAATTTTGAAGACGGTGCTAATTCTTTAGAGTTCATTAAGAACAATTTAATGAGAACATTTGATTTAGATGGAGATGGAGTATTTGAAACGACAGATTTAGTGTACTCAGGTGCTATAGGTATGTTTGGAGCTTCTGCATTAGGGTACAGTCAGACACAAGCTGCAGCTTCTCGCAAGATTGATCCAACTCAGCCCGGCTTGAAAGCTATTTTACCTATTGTAGCAACTGGAGAATTTCAAAAAAATACCCTTTTTCCAAATGGAGTTTTTAGAGAGCAATTAGTGACAGGTTGGTTGAAAGGACAGATGACTGACTTGAGAGATGAATTAATAAGTATAGATAATGATATACAAAATGATATTCATACCTCCTTTGACTTTGGTTTAAATAATAAAGATGAAGTCACAGAAGCTACTATAGATAATTATTCTACAAGAAAATATTCAGACGGCAAGACGCTTCAAATGCCTACTTCTATCGCAAGAAAGGGTGTAGATATCTCTTATGCTCCAGTTAATGAATTCGGAGAAGGTGATGCTGATGGTCAATATAGTAGATATAGTAACATGGAAGTTCCTTCTTATTACCTTTCAGGTTGGTGGGATATTTTTGTGGATGGTACCCTCGAAACGTTCATGAAACAAAAGCAAAATGTTAGTGAAGAATTTGGAAATAAAGAGAAAATCAAATTAGTTGTTGGCCCATGGGCACATGAAACTATTACAAGCACAACTACTGGTGATGCTACTTATCCAAAGAATGTCATGGATGTTGTCGGTGCATCTATAAATGATTTTAGCGAAGGGATTGACTTAGGTAGTCTTGTAAATTCTGAATTATTTAGTTGGTACAGATATACATTAAATAACTCTGAAGGTCAAAGTGTAGGTTTGCCTAAATTTTTGATTCCTGAAGGAAAAATTCAGAGAGTTATGCAAGGGATTCATGTGAGAGTGCCTTCTAAAGATTATAAAATACCCTTCTCTGAAATGTTGAATTTTATGATGGGTAGCAGTGGATTAAAGAAAATCCCAGTTGAAGTAAGACTAGGAAGTGTCAACTTGAAATTTGAAATTGATGTTCCAAAATTAGAACAACCATTAATCCCTGTTCCAGATGTGAAATCCGTAGGAGAAATAGTCACAAAAGATTTTTCAAAAGTTGCGCCTCTTCGATTCTATGTAGTAGGACCTATGGAAGATGATATTGTAGACGATAATAAAGATGCAGGGAATTATTGGTTTGGTACTGAAGATTTTCCATTGAAATCAGATGTTCAACCTACAAGTCTATACTTACATTCTAATGGAAGTGCATCATTTTTACCTTCAGAAGAAACAGGAATTTTGAGCTACAATCACAATCCTGACCAACCGGTGATTAGTTTGGGAGGAGCAAATATGTTAGGTAAAACTCCTGAAATCAGAAAAGGTAATTTTGGACAAATAGATTATTCAAATCCTATTTATAAACCTTATGTATTAGAAAATCCAGATGTTTTAATTTTTGAAACACCTGCTTTGACAGATACGATGAGTATCATTGGTTTCCCTAAAGCTGTAATTTATGGAACTGCTAATCCCGAAAACGCTCAAGATGGTGATCCTACAGATGTAGATTTTTTTGTGAGAATCATAGACGTATATCCTGATGGTAGAGAAATGTTTGTAGTAGAAGGTGGTGTCAATGCAAGAGCAAGAGAATACGCAAAAACTATTGCAGAAGGAAATGAAGATATCAATGCTCCGTTTTCAAATATAAAGTCAGGTAAAATGTATGAATACTTTTTTGATCTTTTGCCTATTGGATATACTTTCGGAAAAGAGCACAAAGTGAAAGTTATAATAAGTAGTAGCAATCATCCAAGATATCAATCCAATCCTTGCATACCTTTGAATGAAGGGGAATTCTTTAGAAGAAAACCTAATGAGGATAAAACCTATGTTTATGATGGTAAAGAAATGACTGCAAGGAAATCTGTTCAGCAAGTATATTTTTCTCCTTCAGAGCAAACAAAATTAATCTTACCAATTTACGGTAGCACTAAGGTCGTTTCAATAAGAAATAATACTTATCGACCTGCGTTAGATATCAATGTTTATCCTAACCCTACTTCTGATTTTGTTCAAGTATTTTTGAATGAGCCAGGAAGATATCAAATAGAAATTTTGAATGTCATGGGTCAAACAGTAAAATCAATTACTTCAAATGAACAAAGTAGAATAGATGTCAGAGAATTATCTTCTGGTGCGTATATTTTGAAAGTTCAAAAATATGGGATAAATGAAACTTCTACAAGTGTGAAGTTTATTAAGAAATAAGATTTATATCTCAATATGTATTCTTAGCCTCGGATGATTTCCGGGGCTTTTTTATTGATGAATGCGGGGATTTACTCCAATAGTCATTTGATCTGTAATGTCCTTGCAGATTTGTCTTTTGTGTCATTGGGCGCTCGTTCTGCGAAGTCATTGCGGACTTAGTCCGCAATCTTTAACCTATTACTTATAGATTCTGAAACAAGTTCAGAATGACAGTGCACTTAACCTTAACCGTAATGTCATTGCGGGCTTGACCCGCAATCTATAGTATTGCTTATTGGTTTTGAACCAAGTTCAGAATGACAGTGTACTTAACCTTAACCGTAATGTCATTGCGGGCTTGACCCGTAATCTAATGCGTATTTCACAATGGATTCTGAAACGAGTTCAGAATGAAAGTGTACTTAATCTTAACCGTAATGTCATTGCGGGCTTGACCCGCAATCTATAGTATTGCTTAAGGTATTCTGAATCAAGTCTAGAATGGCAAATCAATAAAACTCATTATTTAATTTTCTTGAAGAATATCAAAAAAGAGTTAATGTGGTTCTTTAACTGTTTGTAGTGACGAGTAATTTAAAAAAGTATGAAATATATACCTATTTTTAGTGAAACTTTAAAAAATTCATGTCAACAACAATTATACGAAACGGACTTTATTTTGATGGACTAGGCAATAAAGGTGTCAAAAAGGATGTAATTATTAAAGGTAATATCGTTGCTTCGGTAGTGGATAAAGCTCCGAAAATCGAAGGTGCTGCGGAAGTAGATGCTACAAATAAATGGGTTTGTCCAGGTTTTTTAGACATTCACGCTCATTATGATGCAGAATTGGAAGTTATGCCGGCATTGGATGAATCTGTGAGACATGGTGTGACAACTGTCGTTATTGGCAACTGTTCTTTATCTGCCGCAGTGGGAAAAGATGAAGATATCGTCGATTTGTTTTGTCGTGTGGAGAATATTCCTGCAAAAGTTTTGAGTAAATGGTTGATTGGAAATGTGACATGGAAAAATCCAACTGAATATTACGAACATTTAGATACTGTTCCTGTAGGACCGAATATCGCAAGTTTTATCGGACACTCTAATGTAAGAATGTCAGCAATGGGAACGGAGAGAAGTTTTACTGAAAAGAAAGCTACTAAAGAGGAAATTGCTAAAATGCAAGCTCTAATCGATGAAGCAATGAAAGCTGGATACTTAGGTCTTTCAATAGATATGTTGCCTTTTCATCGTTGGGCGGGCGTATATAATAAAAAATTTACTGGAGTTTCTGTTCCTTCACAACAAGCAGCCAAATCAGAATATTACCAATTAGCGGATGTCCTAAGAAAGCACGATAAAGTTTTACAAATTACGCCGAATGCTGTCGATAAAACATCTTTTGTGACCATCATGAATTTAAGTCGTGGTGGATTATTTAAAAAGAATATCCGTACTACTATCGTAGCTGCTTTGGATTTAAAATCTAATGAAAGAATTTATAAACTTTTAAAGATCTTAGGATTTTTAGGGAATGAAGTGTTAGGAGCGAAAATGAAATTTCAAACACTTGCAGAACCTTTCAAAAACTTTGGTGATGGACCGATAACACCTTTGTTTGAAGAATTTCCTTCTATGATTTCTGCAATCAGTGCTACTGAAGCTGAACGTAAAAAGATTTTTATGGATCCTGCTTTCCGTAAACAATTCGTCAAGGAATGGAATCATAAAGCTGCTTCCGTTTTCCCAAAAGCGTTGAAAGAAATGTGGGTCGTAAGATCTCCAGAACCATCGCACGCAGGGAAGAATTTCCAACAAATAGGAGAGGAGGCTGGGAAAGATCCAGTAGAACATTTCATGGATTTATTGGCAGAGCACGATACTCGATTGAGATGGCAATGCGATACTTCTAATCACAGAGAAAAAATTAGAATGGAATTATTGAGTTACGAGCATTGTATGCCAGGATTCAATGATAGCGGTGCGCATAATGTGAACATGGCTTTTCATGATGGTTCGCTTCAATTGTTAAAAACTGCTTTGAGATTTCCAGAACAGATGTCTGTAGAAAGAGCCATTTTTCGATCTACGAAAGAACCTGCTGATTTCTTAGGAATAGATGCTGGAGATATTTCTGTAGGAAAACGTGCAGATATTATCGTCATCGATCCTACTCGTATTGAAAGCGAAATTAACTCTGAACCTGTCGAAGATTTTCATCCTGAGTTTGGTGGTAGTTTTAGATTAGTGAAACGTAGTGGTAAAGTAGTCCAACATGTTTTCATTAATGGAAATGAAGCTTATACAAATAATGGAGTAGTGAAATTTCATGAAGATTTAGGTAAAAAGAAGATTTTTGGTCAATTATTGAGGTCGAGATAAATTTCTTAGACAACTGTCGACTGACCATAGACCGCCGTATTCATTGAGTAAGAGCATCATTGCGAGGAGCGAAGCAATCTCTAAGTAAAATGCTATTTTAAAAACATTAAGAAATTAAGATAATGTAGCAATGTAATAATATGAATAATTTTAAGCTATTTTGATGATTTTTAGTAACTTATCTTCTGCGGGAATCTGCGCTACCGCGGGAGATAAAAGAAGACTGCTATATTAAAACCATTTAGAAGTTAAGATAAGTGGCCATGTGGTAATGTGAAGAATTTTAAGCTGACTTGATGATTTTGAGTACCTTCTCTTCTGCGGGAATATGCGCTACCGCGGGAGATAAAAGAAGACTGCTATTTTAAAACCATTAAGAAGTTAAGATAATGTGGCCATGTGATAATGTGAAGAATTTTAAGCTGACTTGATGACTTTTACTAACTTCTCTTCTGCGAAAATCTGCGTTATCTACGGAAAATAATTCAGTTTATTAATTTAAAACATTAAGAAGTTAAGATATAGTGGCCATGTGATAATGTGAAGAATTTTAAACTGACTTGATGATTTTGAGTACCTTCTCTTCTGCAGGAATCTTCGCTATCGCGGGAGATAAAAAATACTGCTTTTTAAAACCATTGAGAAGTTAAGATAATGTGGCCATGTGATAATTTGAAGAATTTTAAGCTGTATTGCTGATTTTTAGTGCCTTCTCTTCTGCGAAAATTTGCGCTATCTGCGGGAGATAAATTCAGTTTGTAAATTTTAAACATTAAGAAGTTAAGATAATGTGGCAATGTGATAATGTGAAGGATTTTAAGCTGACTTGATGATTTTTAGTGCCTTCTCTTCTGCGGGAATCTGCGCTATCTGCGGGAGATAAAAGAAGACTGCTATATTAAAACCATTAATTATTTAAGATTTTTGAGGAGGAATTGAAGAAATTGAATAATTAAATTAGAAATTACCTTTGAGATGCTTTCAGCATGACATGGTTGTAATTTTTAATCAAAAGATTTCTCTCACTTCTAGAACCTCATTGTACACGTCAGAATAACATTATACTAACTACCTTATAAAATACAAAACGGCAGTATAAATTAATACACTGCCGTTTTTTTATTGGAAAATTCTAAAAGTCTCTTAGATCTGTGCTCTCAATTCTTTGTCGAAAATAAATGCTCCGAATGGAATTAAGGATAATAAAAACCCTTTTGCAGAAAATTTCATATTCCATTTATAAGTCGTGTGACAAAGGAATAGCCAAATCACAAAAGCTACTACTAAAAATCCATGCGCTCTTCCAACCCATGAAACATATTGAGGCATATCTAGCATGTATTTCAAAGGCATTGCAATGAAAACTAAAATCAAATAAGAAATTCCCTCAATAATAGCTATTGCGCTAAATTGTTTAAGTAATGTATTGCTTTTCATATTAAAGATTTCAAACGGCGAAAATAGGCCATTCTACCCGATATTCATGTCATTAAATCGTCAATATTAAGATTCAATATAATTTAGTTCACTTTGTTAGTATATAAACGCATTATTGAGGAAGTCTTTACAATAAGTTAAAAATCAAAAACTAACTTTGTATGTTATACTTAGAGATATGAGAAGTACTCCAGAAGATTTGAATGCTATATTGAACAATATGTCGATTTCCTCGGATTTGAGAAAAGTCGCTGATAAAGTGTTAAATGAAGAAAGAATTACATTTGATGATGGTGTATTGTTGTTCGAAAAAGGTGAATTAGGTTTTGTTGGTGCATTAGCCAATTATATTAGAAATACAAAACACGGCGATAAAACCTATTTTAATAGAAATTTCCACATAGAGCCTACGAATATTTGTGTGTTTGATTGTAAGTTTTGTTCTTATTCTAAATTGCTCAAACATAAACACGAAGCTTGGGAAATGAGTATGGAAGAAATGCTCGATATTGTCCGTTCTTATAAAGATAAACCTGTCACAGAAGTTCATATTGTAGGTGGCGTTCATCCGAAAATGGGTTTGAAATTCTTTGGAGATTTAATTAAAGCAGTTAAAGAAATTCGTCCTGATATTCACGTGAAAGCTTTTACAGCGGTCGAGTTAGAATATATGGCTCGAAAAGCAAAAATGTCTTATAAGGAAGCTTTGCAATATTTGAAAGATTGCGGTCAAAATTCTTTACCAGGTGGAGGAGCTGAAATTTTCCATCCAGAAATTAGAACTCAAATCTGTGAAGATAAATGTACAGGAGATGAATGGCTAGAAATACATCGTGCAGCTCATGAATTAGATATGCCGTCCAACGCAACGATTCTTTATGGACATGTAGAGAAATTTTGGCATCGAGTGGACCATATGGAGCAGTTAAGAAAACTTCAAGATGAGACAGGTGGTTTTAATACTTTTATTCCTTTGAAATTTAGAAATAAAGACAACCAAATGTCACATATTCCAGAAGTGAGTGTGGTGGAAGATTTGAGGAATTATGCTATAAGTCGTATTTATATGGATAATTTTCCGCACTTAAAAGCTTATTGGCCGATGATTGGAAGAAATACAGCTCAGATGTCTTTGAATTTTGGCGTGAATGATATAGATGGAACAATTGACGATTCTACTAAAATCTACAGTATGGCAGGAGCTGAGGAACAAACTCCGGCATTGAGTACGAGAGAGTTAGTCAATCTCATCAAAGCTGTAGGTCGTCAGCCAATAGAAAGAGATACTACTTATGAAGTCGTTCAAGATTATACCGATATTGTTTTTGAAGAAGATTTGGTGAATCAACCAAGAATGTACTAATTATGAAAAAGAATATCTATCTCATTAGACACGGTCAGACAGATTATAATTTGAAAGGTATTGTTCAAGGAAGAGGAATTAATTCTCAATTGAATGAAACCGGAAGATATCAGGCTGAAAAGTTTTTCAATCATTATAAAAATGTTCCTTTTGACGCAATTTATGCATCTACTCTTCAACGTACACATCAGACAGTCGCTCCATTTCTATCTTTAGGATTGAAGCATGAAATTAAAGATGCTTTGGATGAAATCGATTGGGGAATTTTTGAAGGAGTGGAGCACGACCAAATTTTAGAAGGTACATATTATTCCATTGTTCAAGGTTGGTCAGAAGGGAACTTAGATATTAAAATAGAAGGTGGAGAAAGTCCACTAGAACTTCAAGCGAGACAATTACCATTGATTGAAGAATTGAGAAATACAGATTTTGAGAATATTTTATTGTGTTCCCATGGAAGATCTATACGTGCTTTGCTATGTGGTTTTTTAGGGAAACCTTTAACAGATATGGATCAATTCAAGCATAAAAACACTTGTTTGTATAAACTATCTCTAGAGAATGGTGTTTTCAATGTTGAGATTTCTAATGATATCAGTCATCTAACCGCTGAGAATGTCGAATTATAAAATATCTGTCGTCAATTATTTGAACTCTAAACCTTTTATATATGGTTTGAGAAATTATCCCAAGATTCAAGAATGGATGACACTTGTAGAAGAAAATCCTGCTCAGTGTGCAGATAGTTTAATTCAAGACAAAACAGATATTGCTTTAATTCCTGCTGCGATGATTCTACAATTGAAAAATCCTCATATCATCAGTTCTTATTGTATAGGAAGTGTAGGAAAAGTGAAAACGGTTTGTTTGTTTTCTAATGTCCCAATAGAAGAGGTGACGGATGTGATTTTAGATGAGCAATCTAGAACTTCTGTGAGATTGTTTCAGATTTTAGCCAATGAATATTGGAAGCTCAACTTCAATTATCATCCTTCCGAACCCAATTCAAATTCTAAAATCATAGGAACTACAGCAGCAGTTGTTATTGGCGACCGTACTATTCCTATGTTTGAAAAGTATGAATACGTTTATGATTTGGGAGAAATTTGGGAGAAAATGACTGGTTTACCATTTGTATTTGCTGCTTGGGTTGCGCCATTTGCATTGAAAAATGAATTTGTACAGCTCTTTCATCAAGCATGTGAATTAGGAATGGGTGAAATAGATCAAATTGTTGAAGAGTATTCAGATATTAATACTGAAAATTTCAATATAGAGACTTATTACAAAAAGTATATCAGTTACCCATTAGATGAATTGAAACGTCAAGGTTTGGATTTATTTCTCCAAAAAGTAGCAGCATTAGAAAATTGGGAATTTCCAGAAATTATATATCAGTTGCCGGAAATGAAAGTAGTATAATAGAGCTTTTGTAGCTAGTTTTAAGCTGAATAAATAAATTCACGTTTTTCAGTACTCATATTAGTAGAGTAAAAACTAGAAATTGGAATTGACTGATTATTGATTACATTTTTTACATAATGTATGTCTGCTCCATTTTTCAAAAGATGATTGTAAAAGCTAAATCTTAGAGAGTATAATGTTGCAATAGAGTTTAATTTTGCATTTTGCATTGATTTTCTATAAATATATTCAATATTGATAATTGTATATTTTGTTCCTATTCTTCTTTCAAAGAACCACTTTTTGGGTTGATATTTGGCTAAGTATTTTTGTAAATAATTTAAATAACTTTCAGGAAGCAATATTTTCTTATAGGTATTATCATTTGTGTTTAAAATGAAAACTTTATTGTGATGGATTTGAAAATTTTCTTTTTTAATTTCTAGAATTTCATTTATACTAAGTCCTGAAGAGTATAACATGATCATCAATGTTTTGTGTTTGACATTATCTATTGATTTCAATAAATGTGAGATGTCATGTTCGCTTAAAATCAGTGGAGTATTTTTAGCTTCAATTATTTGAGTATTAAAAAGTTGAGATAGCTTTTCAATATGTTTCGGATGATTTTCTATAGTCCAAGTTTTCATATTTATATCCCATTTAGGAGCTGCTATACTTATAAGTATTTTTTCTAAATCTGGGAGCAATTCAACATTTTGAATGTATAATAAATTATCTGCTTTAGTTATGAGTATAGTGGGTTTCATGAGCGAAGATTATTTTAAATTAATACAGATTATTACTAAGACGTAAAAACTCTATTTTTCCATAAATTATTTTTATTAAAATTTAATTATTTTTATTTATATTAATAGTAGGAGTGAAATGGAAATGTAATATACAAATACCTTTTAATGAATTCATTTTATCTTTATTATTTAGTACAGGAAAAATTAAGTACCAGACAATTAGGGTATGTATAAATGTATTATTATTCTTTATATAAACTAAATTGAGATAATCTTTATAAAACCAAATTCTTATTTTTTGGATTCTAGAATGAAAACTTAAATCTCTTCAAGTATTGAAACTCCTTTTGTCTGATCTCCTGATGTCCATTTCCATACTTCATGCAATCTAATTTTTCCATTGAGCAAGATTTCAGGAGTAGAATGACAAACTCCAGATTTGATTTCATTTTGAAAATTAATGTGATGGTAATTCATATCAATTGTTCCATTATTATGAACTATACCTATTAAATGTCCTAGCTGAATTTCTCCTCCAGAATATTTTGAAGATAAAATATTATTGTTTTGCTGGTAATGAAAAATAGTATCGGAAGAGGTTTCTCCATTTTCGGTATTACTTATGGCTCTAAATTTCTTATCGTTATAGTTGATCATTTATAATAGTATTGTTGCAGGATTTTATTTTGCAACATTCAAGTTCTAAATGCAACTTTTGTTAGTAATAAAGATTGAAGATATTTAATAGGAGAAACAAATCCTAATCGTTTTCTTTCTCTGTTGTTGAGTTTGTTTTGAACAATTAGCATTTGTTCTTCTGTGATGTCA
>DATJBS010000049.1:0-1649 GCA_035515235.1 Chitinophagales bacterium | reverse complement strand
CAGTTTATTTTCAAAATAAGAATTACTTCGTTGGGTGATTTATTTCATTTTGGGTTTTAGATAAATTCGCTCACATGGGTATAATATTATTTGCAATTCTCTAATCTCTAACCGCATTTTCAAGGTTTTAACAATGAATCTCAAAGAAAAAATCTATCTTTGTAGATTAATAGAACAAAGAAAAAATCAGGATATACAATTTACACTTTCATCCTTCCTAGATTAATTACTTAATTCATTTTAGACACAAATTTTTAATGAAACAATTCACAATTTTAAGCTTATCAATTATGATGTTGATTTCTTGTGGTACAAACAAGGATTCCACTGATGAAAAAGGCAGTATCTTTTATACGGAGTTTGATACTGAGTACGGTATGCCACCTTTTGAAAAAATCACAAATGAAGACTTCAGACCAGCATTTCAAAAAGGTATAGACCAACAATCTAATGAAATAGATCAAATTACCAACAATGCAGAAGAACCAACGTTTGAAAATACCATTGTAGCATTGGACAATAGTGGTCAAATTCTAAGTCGAGTTTCACGCGTATTCTCTGGTGTTAAAGGTGCAGAAAACAACGACACGCTTCAAGCGATTGCTGAAGAAATATCACCAATTTTGTCTGAGCACAGTGATAACATTTACCTAAATAACAAGCTGTTTGAAAGAATAAACATCCTTCACAAAGACTCTGCAAACCTTGAATTGAATACAGAACAGTACCGTTTGTTAGACATGTATTATAAGAACTTTGTTCGTTCCGGCATTATGCTGAATGATGAGCAAAAAGATAAACTAAGAGAAATTAACAAGAAACTCTCTGCACTGACACTTAGTTTTGGAAATAATTTATTAAAAGAAACCAACTCATATACTCTAGTAATTGACAAAGAAGATGATTTGTCAGGCCTTCCACAAGGAATTATATCTGCTTCTGCAGAAGTAGCTAAAGATAAAGGTTTGGATGGCAAATGGGTATTTACATTGCACAAACCAAGTTGGCTGCCATTTCTTCAATATGCTGACAATCGTGATTTGCGTGAAAAGCTTTACAAAGCGATGTATAATCGTGGAGATAATGATAACGAATTTGATAACAAAAAGAATATAAATAAGATTGTAAATTTACGTATTCAAAAAGCCAATATATTAGGTTATGACACTCATGCCGATTTTGTGATGGAGGAGCGTATGGCCAAAACCTCTGAAAATGTATATAAACTACTCAATGATGTGTGGGAATATGCAGTGCCACAAGCAAAAAAAGAAGCTGCCGAATTGCAAGCTATTATTGATGCAGATGGGGGTGACTTCAAATTGCAATCTTGGGATTGGTGGTATTACACAGAGAAACTTAGAGAACAGAAATATGCTTTGAATGAAGAAGAGTTGAAACCTTACTTCAAAATGGAAAATGTGAGAGAAGGAGTTTTTGCGACTGCAAATAAATTGTATGGACTTAGCTTTAGAAAGCTAGAGAATGTTCCTGTATATCATCCCGAAGTAGAAGCTTATGAAGTAACTGATGCAGATGGTTCTCATGTAGCTATTTTCTATACGGATTATTTCCCTCGTTCTGGAAAGAACGCTGGTGCTTGGATGAGCAGCTTTAGAGGACAAGAAATTAGAGATGGAAAAAACATC
>DATJBS010000048.1:0-35229 GCA_035515235.1 Chitinophagales bacterium | reverse complement strand
ATCTTTAAAAAGGTCGCTAGAGCGATTTTTATTCTGATAACTGATTGTTGATTTGGATGGAGCTCGATTTACACCTAAGTGATTTAAGTTTCCAGTAGCTGACCGAAGTCCATTGCTGATATCACGAACTGATTGACTTTTAGCAAATTGACAAAAAAGCATTGAAACTAAATGTGTCCAGCTATTGAATCCTTTACAATGTTTATCAGTTTGCTTTTCGCTTACAAGCTTATTGAATTTGGAACGATCTAATTTGGAAATAATTTGAGAAAACAAAGTTATATTTGTCATGAGAGGGAGAGGTTTTGTTGTGCAACTCAAAGTTAATTTGAGATACGAGATTCTCCCTCTTTTTTAAATCGTTTAGGACGCTATTGTAATGAAATATATTTTTACATATTATTGATCCAAGCTCTAATCAGTTCTACGCCTTCAGTGTGAACAATACTTCTAGCTAATTCGGGCATTGCAATACCAACTCCATTATTGCTCATTCTATAAATTACAATAGAAGAGTCTGCATTTCCAGGAACAATATCATGCTTTAGGCCACCAGAACCTTTGCTTCCTGCTGCTATTGGTTCTTTAAAGATGCCTAAATGATTATTGCTGGTTTGGTCATAGTCTACCCAATATCCTGTATATGATGCTGGACTTCCGTCTCTATGACAATGCGAACAATTGATTTCTAAATATGCTCTAGCTCTTTGCTCCAAACTGAAATTTAATGAATCATTCCAAACTGGTAATGTTTTCACTCCTGAAGTAGGTAAGTCTTTTATAATGCCTTTTTTAGCCCACGCATCTAATTGGTTTTCTGTAGAAAATTCTGGAATGTAATTCAAATTTCTAGCTTTTGGACCAATAGGAAGTATTTTTGAAAAGGAGATATGACATCCTTTGCAATCATTAGTATTAGGAACCTTGTAATTTGTATTCAACCATTCTCCTTGGCTATTTTGCACATCTATATTTACAGTTTTGCCGATGATGTGTTTGATAGCTTCTGTTTGAGCGTCATTCCATAGATAGACCATAACTTTCCATTCATTATCGAATGGATCTAGTATTAATAAACGAGTCTCAATATGTTTTACTCCTCCAGATGTGGTCGGGTGTGAAAAGTTTTTGATAATCACTGAACCTGAAGGAAATTCGAGAGGACCATCTTCTTTATAAGTTATACTCTTTCCTTCTGGTAATTGAATGTATCTATCTTTAATAGTGTAATCCGAAAATAAAGGACTACTTAAATCATAAAGAAATACATCTTCTACAGGATTTAAATCTTTTAAATCTCCAGTAAAAAACTTGTATTCAGATAGTTTTTCTTTGAAAACATAGGGTTGATTGATATTATCATCTTTTAAATCTTTTTTACAAGCATTCAATA
The DNA here is from genome assembly GCA_035515235.1 of Chitinophagales bacterium. Lineage (GTDB taxonomy): Bacteria > Bacteroidota > Bacteroidia > Chitinophagales > JADIYW01 > JAMLHH01. Next base: position 33,836 of record DATJBS010000048.1, on the reverse strand, counting down.
GAATTATACTGAATGCAATCATTAAAAGAAAATAGAAAGAATGTCGTATGGAAAATATAAATTTCATAAAAATGAGTATGAGGATTTCAAATAAATCTTATTGTTGTTTAGGTTTAAAATGTTTTTAAAAGCAAAATTGATCAACTCTTTTTTTTGTTTTAATGATAATGAATTAGGGGCAAATGTAAGAGGCGATATCTGTAGAAGGGTTCCATTCGTCAGTTGAAAGATTGCCAAAATCACTATTTAAAAATAAGTTAGGCTCACTTTCTTTAATGCATAAGTTATCAGGATTCGTTTTTACACCGCCAGTGATAAGATTTGTATTCATACCATCTATTACAATTTGTTGTAAGTAGGGATGCATTTCAGAATCCGTAGAATGTAAATAAGTATGTATTAGAATGAGTTTTTTTCCAAATTCATGATTATAAGCTGCTTCAGGAAAATTGGGTTTCTTAGACATTTCATTATCATGTATTGAAATGTTTTTTGGAAATGGATCGTAATTGTCACCGATCTTATCAATTGCATTTTCATCTAATATTAAACCTGATACCACAAAAATGCTAGCGGTATTATTATTAATTATTCTGTTGTTAAAAATTTCTACATCAGAAGTCGCTACATGTAAAATGCCTGATCCTGGAGGACAATTGCCTACTCCTGTAGAGGTCCCAAAACTAGCAGAAGGTGCAAAGTTTTTGTAGTTATTATCGTGAATGTAATTGTTGTAAACTTTAATTTTGCCACCTTTTTTAGATAATCCGGGTAAATCAAAAATCAGCAAGCCGCCTGTATTTCCATAAAACTCATTGTTATAAACTTCTGCATTAGTGGTGTTTTCTACTTCACATCCTGCAACATTTTTATAAGCTTTAGAGTTTTTAATGACAGCATCATTAGATTGTCCTACATAGATGCCAGCGTCAGAAGCTCCTTCCACGTAGCAACTATCTATGACTATGCCATCACATAAAACAGGGTATAAACCATAACCACCATTAGTTGAATCTCCTTCTTTACTCCAAACTGCCGCTATGTTATTAATGATGACGTTATAACCTTTTCTGACTTTTAATAAATCACCTTCTGAATCCATGATTTTCATACCAGAAATAATGAAGTTGGAAATGTCAGTGATTAAAATTCCTTCTCCACCACTACTTTGATTAGAAAAATCTAATATGGTTTTGTCCTTACCAGCTCCAGTGAATTTTATCATATCCACTCCAACAATACTTAAGTTTTCGAAGCTATATTTTCCTTCTGCTAATTCAATCCACGTCTTATTTTTAATAGTGAGCAAAGCTTCTATTATTTTAGTTTCCTCTCCAGGTATAAATTTCAAATGAGTATCATAATCTGGATCTTTAATAATATCCTTGGTGTCTTTTTTACAAGCTGTGAATAGAATAAAACTGAATGCTATGAGTAAGATATTATAGTAAGAATGTCTCATGTAGAAAGTATATTTAGAAGTGAAGAATGAGAAAGATTGTGTTGAAGTTCATTTTAATAGGTAAGACTTTTGTATGAATTCGAAAAAAAAGCAGATAGCCTATTGTAGACTATCTGCTCTATATTATTGTTAATTAATTATGGACATGTATAAGGAGTTACATCCCAAGATGGACCCCATTCAGCAGTGCCGGCTCTCATAAAGTCACTATTAAGGAATAAATTATCTGCAGTTTCTTTGATGCATAATTTATCCGGATTGACATCTGTACCTCCAGTTATTAGATTAGAATTGATACCATCTATCACTATATTCTGTAAATATGGATTATTCTCAGGATCTACACCTTTTAATGCTTCATGTATTTGAATCAATTGTTTTCCTAACTCATGATCACTTGCAGCTTCAGGGAAAGTAGCTTGCTTAGAGATTTCGTTATCATGAATAGATATGTTTTTAGGGAATGGATCGTAATTGTCGCCCATTTTATCTATTGCATTTTCATCTAAAATTAATCCAGAAACTATAAAAATACTTCCTGTGTTATTATTGATGATTTTGTTATTATAAATTTCTACGTCAGAAGTTGCTACATGCAATATACCTGAACCCGGAGGGCAGTTTCCTACACCTGTAGAAGTTCCAAAGCTCGCAGATGGAGCGAAGTTTCTGTAGTTATTATCGTGAATATGGTTGTTGTAAATTTTAATTTTACCACCTTTTTTAGATAATCCTGGTAAATCAAAAATCAATAATCCACCTGTGTTGCCATAAAATTCATTGTCAAATACTTCTGCATTGGTTGTGTTTTCTATTTCACATCCAGCAACGTTTCTATATGCTTTTGAGTTTTTTACCACTGCGTTATTAGATTGTCCAACATAAATACCTGCATCAGAAGCTCCTTCTACATAACATCCGTCTATTACTATGCCATCGCAAAGAACAGGGTATAAGCCATATCCTCCATTAGTAGAGTCCCCTTCTTTAGACCATACTGCTGCAAGATTTTTGATTAAGATATTTTTGCCTTCTCTGATTTTCAATAAATCTCCTTCTGAATCCATGATTTTCATATCTGAAATGATGAAATCAGAAATATTTGTAGCTAAAATTCCTTCACCACCGCTACTTTGATTAGAGAAGTCTAAAATGGTTTTGTCGATTCCTGCTCCAGTAAATTTTATTTTTTCTACGCCTACAATACTCAAATCATCAAACTCGTATTCACCAGCTGCTAATTCAATCCAAGTACTACTTTTAATTTCAAGCAATGCTTCAACGATTTTAGTTTCTTCACCAGGAGAGAATTTAAGATGGGTATTATAATCTTTTGCAGGTTCTTTAACCTCGTCATCTTTTTTACATGCAGAGAGCAGTAAAATGACTGATAAAATCAAAATCTGGAAATAAGTTTTTTTCATAATGTTTAATTTAGTTTACAAAAGTTAACTGTCTGTATTTATAATGTTAACTAAAGGTAAATTAAATTATCCAATTTAGAAATTGAGTATGGTAAAGATGTGTTAAAAGTCGAAGTGTGGCGCTTTTAGACGTCGTTAAATATTTTACAAAGACTGTCTAGAAGATCAAGTATAACATATCATAATGAAAAACACTTCGATTTTAGCAATTTGAAAAAATCATTAAATGAGATAGATTAATATGTCAAAATCTGCGGTCGCTGATGTTCTGGAAGTATCAAAAGTATATGAATTTAGAGACCCTTGATTCCACTAAAGCTACTTTCAGGATGACAAAAAGTGCTTAACTTAACGACAGTGGTCTGCGGTCATTGAGCTTGTCGAAATGTGGTCAGTCGACTGTGGTTTTTTACAGTTCAGCTTCTAATAACTCAGCCAATGAGCTGATATTTTTCTCAGAGAAATCAAACGGTACTCCTGCAGCTTGATATACTTCAGGAAGAGTGACTGTTCCACCTAAAGACAATGCTTTTTTGTAGTTTTCTACTGCTAAATCAGAATTTTCACGATAGTTTTTCCATACGCCTATCGCACCTAATTGAGCAATTCCATACTCAATATAATAGAAAGGAACTTCGAAAATATGCAATTGTCTGTGCCAACTGAAATCTAAGAAATGTTCATAATTTTTCCAATTGATTAAACCTGTTGAAAATCTTTCAGATATTTTTCTCCATTGACTTTTTCTTTCTTCTCTTGTATGAGTGGGATGTGTGTACATCCAATGTTGGAAGGAGTCAATAATAGCTATCCATGGAAGAACACTAAGTACTCTTTCCATTTGTTCGCGCTTAGCTCTTTTGAGTAAGTCTGCATCTTTATAAAACTGATTCCAATTGTCCATGGTCATTAATTCCATAGACATAGAAGCTAATTCAGCAACTTCAGAACCGAAATTTTTCTCAAAATCGTAAGTCAAATCTTTAGTCAAGAAACTATGAATGGCATGCCCCGCTTCGTGTAGCATGGTGACCACATCACTTTGTGTGCCTGCGGCATTCATAAAGATAAATGGAACACCAATTTCTGGTAAAGGCATATTATATCCACCCGGACGTTTTCCTATTCTGGAATCTAAATCTAAATGATTCATCACTTCCATGGTACGAATACAATCAGCAAAGTATGTATCGACAGCTTCTAAAGTGGATATTGATTTTTGTAAAAGTTCATCAGCAGTTTCGAAGGGTTGCAAAGGCTCAGTTCCATAGACAGGGACATCCATATCATAAGGTTTCAATGGACTGATCTTTAATACATCTGATCTGTCTTGATTGATTTTTTTCATGATAGGCACAATTACTTGAGCGATAGCTTCATGAAAATCTTCGCAATCTTTTACACCATAATCAAATCTGCCAAGAGACTTCATCATATAATCTCTGAAATTATCAAAACCTGCATTCAATGCAATTTGATGTCTCAGTTGGAGTAATTTGTCAAATAGATCTTCTAATTGTTCTTTATCTTGAAATCTTCGGTTTTGAATCTTTTCGAAAATTTCTTGACGTAAACCTCTATCAGAAAATTGCAAAAGTTTTTGTGCTTGTTGCAAAGTTAGGGTTTTACCATCGTGCTCGACAGTCATTGCACCGCTGATTTTACCATATTCGTTAGACAATTTATCTATCTCGGTCATGATAGGAATATTCTCCTCTCTGAATAGTTCAAGAGAATTTTTCAAGTCCCTAGTATAGATTTTAAATTTTTCTTTGTCTAATTGATCTAGAAATTCTGAATGAGATACTTTTTCATTGAGCTGATTGGAGATTTGCATCCAATGTGGCATGATTTTATCAATAAAACCATTGAGTGCAGCTTCTTTTTCAGCATCTTCTGTATCACAACTTTGTCTAACGTATTTCCAACGATAATCTTCTCCTACGACACTCTCTAATTCTGTCCTTTTTTGCAACCAATTTTCTAAATCGTTTACATTATTGATTTCAGATTGGAGCAGCTGTTCAAAATAAATTTGAACATCAGACCATTCTTGTATCTGTATATTTTCTGGTACGAATTGACGAGGTTTCCTTTGGATAGGAGAGATCATGTTGAGCGATTTTTTTATTCTGTTGGTTCTGCTTTTTCTGCTGCTTCTTTAGTTTCAGGAGCATGAATTAGATCATTTGCTTCTAAAATATGAAACCATTTAATCAATTTCTTGATATCATTAATATGCACACGATCTTTATCGAAATCAGGTAAAACAGTTTCTAAATATTCTCTCAAAGTATTTGCATCAGAATTAGCATCTACAGGAGTGGTGTCTTTCATTTTTAAGAAGATGTCCAAAAGTGGAACGCTGTCTTCATAAGTGTAAATGGAGATACTTTCAAGTGGTGAGAAAAGATGCTTTCTAGATGGGATGAATTTTTTACCACTTCCGTCTAATTCAGAAATGATCAATCCGTCTGCTCTTTGACCCATAACTCTTTTCAAACCTGGTAATCCAGAGATAGATACTATTTCGCTAAATTTCATTTTTTTTAATTGAGTTGCCAAAATTAGAACATTTGTATCTTCTTGCAAGAATTATCATCAAAGAATTATGTTATAAATTCTGAAATGAATCCATGAAGAGGATTAGTCTAATTTTTGTTGTACGATTTTACCAATGAAAACTTTCTCCGGTTCATCCGAATTGGAAATTTGTACGACATACATTCCAGGAGATAAATTTTTTGCTAATTGTTGATATTGATTCCCTACAAACTGATTTTGAAGTACAGATCTACCTGAAACATCTAAGATATTAATGTTCCATTTTTTGCTTTCTGGAAGTTGAATTTCAAAGTAATCATTTACAGGATTAGGATATAAATTGATGGCTATACTATTGATAGGTCTTAATGCAGTAGGCTCCACAACTATTTTCTCACATTCTACTTGTGAGGATAAAAAATCAGTCATTGTCTGCATATCCTTTATAAAGATCTCATCATTAATTAATCCATTGGAGACTTCTTGAATTAATTCCATTACATTGGTTCCAGTGATATTCATGTAAGGCACGTGTCCTCGCTCAGGATAGTCTATAAATGTAGTATTGATACCTACGCGCTGTGCTTGTTCGTGAATTAATTTTCCTCCATACACATAAGGTAAATCTTTCGCACCAAAAAGTGGTTGTGCATATTCGTAAGGAACTAAATTATCTATTCCTCCGTGAAAAATTAAAAGAGACATATCACTTTTTTGAATCCATGCGGTATCTAAAATTGCTCCTGAAATACTGATGAACCCTTTAATAGGATTAGGACTGCAAAATTTATTTTGTAGAGCAATTTCTCCTCCACCATTATCCACTTCCAAAGCCCACTTTTTGTATTCTCCGGGCATTTGATCTAAGCTTTTGATATACATTAAGTGCATACCTAAAATAGCTCCACCAGATACACCTCCAGCGAAAATTTCATCTTTATTAATTCTATGAGGATTTCCATTATTATTGATGTCATCCATGATTTTACAGATTAAATCATTTCCATCTATCACACTTCTGACTACTTCTTTGACTATTTCTTTCTCTTTTAGTAAGTCAAAAGCATTTTTTACACCTCTGTAATCTGCTGAAATAACAGTATAGCCTCTTTTAACAAATTCGTGCGCGATTAAAATAATATCTGGAGATCTTTTATTGAAAATATCTAAAAATGCACCACCATGCCATAAGATAATTAATGGTCTTAAAGGAGCAGTATCTCCAGCAGGTTCGTAGAAATCATATTTGATGTCTCTCATTACTCCACCAATATTTTCATTGGTAGAAAAAACGAAATTACCTGTATAGTCTACTTTCTCAAAAATCTTGTCTTTGTATCGTTGCGAACATTCCTCCTGAGCTTTTAGTGTAGAAAAAAAACACAGCAATAGTATACTTAGGGTAAAGTTGAGTTTCATGAATGATTTCTTTGTATAATATTAATCAAAATTTTACAATGCAAGCATTTGTAATCAAAAGATTTTAAACTTTTGCTGTTATATTTTGTGTTAGTATTGTATATGAAATTTAAAATAGTTTCTAAATATTCTCCCGCAGGTGACCAACCTAAAGCCATTAAGGAATTGACAGAAGGTGTCGAAAGAGGAGAAGAGTCACAAGTTTTATTAGGGATTACGGGTTCGGGTAAGACTTTTACCATTGCTAATGTAGTAGAGAATCTTCAAAGACCGACTTTGGTTTTGACCCACAATAAGACTTTAGTAGCTCAATTATATTCAGAGTTTAAAGAGTTTTTTCCTGAAAATAAAGTAGAGTATTTTGTTTCGTATTATGATTATTATCAGCCAGAAGCTTATCTACCTACAACAGATACTTATATAGAAAAGGATCTTTCTATCAATCAAGAAATAGAGAAATTAAGATTGAGCACCACTTCTTCACTAATGTCGGGGAGGAGAGATGTTTTAGTAGTCGCATCCATATCTTGTATTTATGGTTTGGGTAATCCAGTAGAAATTAAAAAACAAATTGTTAGAATTAAAGTAGGTCAAGTCGTCAGTAGAAATACCTTTTTGTTTGACTTAGTGAATTTATTATATGCAAGAACAGTAGATGAATTTGGACGAGGGACTTTTAGAGTAATAGGTGATCAGGTAGATATCAATTTAGCTTATTCTGACGATGCTTTTCGAGTCACTTTTTGGGGAGATGAAATAGAAACTATTGAAATGTTCAATCCTTTAACTGGTAAAGTGATTTCAGAATTATCCGATGTGGCCATTTATCCTGCTTCAATATATATCGCTCCTAAAAATGAGATGCCTACAATCATCCGAGAAATTCAAGATGAATTAGTAGAGCAAATGAAGTTTTTCATCAATGATGGCAAAGTCAATGAAGCTAAAAGATTGGAAGAAAGAGTCAATTTTGATATGGAAATGATTAAAGAATTGGGTTATTGCTCAGGGATTGAAAACTATTCTAGATTCTTTGATAGAAGACATATTGGTGATAGGCCTTTTTGCTTATTAGATTATTTTCCAGATGATTTTCTGATGGTTATTGATGAAAGTCACGTTACTGTTCCACAGATAGGTGCTATGTATGGGGGTGACCGCTCTAGGAAAGTGAATTTAGTAGAATATGGATTTAGATTGCCAAGTGCAATAGATAATCGTCCATTGAATTATAATGAGTTTGAATCTATGACACATCAAACCATTTATGTAAGCGCGACACCAGGAGACTTTGAATTGAATAAAACTCATGGCGAATTTGTAGAACAGGTAGTCCGACCGACAGGATTATTGGATCCGCCAATAGTTGTCAAACCTTGTGCGAATCAAGTAGATGATTTGTTGGATGAAATTCATCAGAGAATTGATAAAAATGAAAGAGTATTAGTTACTACTTTGACCAAGAGAATGGCAGAAGAGCTGAGTAAGTTCTTTTTGAAATTAGGTTTGAAATGTCAATATATTCACTCAGATGTGGATACTATGGAAAGAGTAGAAATCTTACAAAGTCTCAGACTTGGTGATATTGATGTATTAATTGGCGTCAATTTACTTAGAGAAGGATTGGACTTGCCTGAGGTTTCTCTAGTAGCAATTATGGATGCTGATAAAGAAGGTTTTTTGAGAAATTTCCGTTCGCTCACTCAGACTGCAGGACGTGCTGCAAGAAATCAGAATGGACTCGTCATCATGTATGCGGATAAAATTACTGGTTCGATGCAGAGAACGATTGATGAAACCAATAGAAGGAGAGAAAAGCAAATTCAGTACAATATTGATCACAATATGACACCGAAGACAGTTTATAAATCTCGAGAAGAAATTATCAAAACTGCTTCTATCTTAGATATCAGAGAAGATGAGAAAAAACGAAGAGCTGCTAAAATACAAGAATCTATTCCTATAGTCGCTGAAGCCAATGCTACTTATGATACGCCCAAGTCTGTAGAAAAGCAAATTGAAACCACCAAAAAAGCGATGCAAAGAGCTGCTGCGAAAATGGATTTCATGGAAGCGGCAAGATTAAGAGATATCATGTACAATTTAGAAAAGGTACTCAAAGAAATGTCCTCCTAATTGCAGATTGATTATCTTTAAATGTTGATCATATGGAGATAAAATACACTCACCACTTTTTACAAAAAATTGAATCTATTTTCAAGTCGAATACTTATGTGCTTCGATACGAAAAAGGTCATTTTAATTCAGGTTATTGTGTTTTAAAAGATAAAAAAGTCATCGTAGTCAATAAATTTTTCGATACAGAAGCTAAAGTGAATTGCCTTGTAGACATTTTACAAGAAATAGAAATAGATTTAAGTCTTTTGGACGATGAAAAATTAGAGAAGCTATACCATTCATTGGTTGTTAAAAACGAATCAAATTGAAAGTAATATTTTTAGGAACAGGAACTTCTACAGGCGTGCCAGTAATAGCGTGTAAATGTGCAGTTTGCCATTCCATAGATCAAAGGGATCATAGATTAAGATCATCTGTCTATATAGAAACTGACCAAACAAAAATTGTTATTGATACGGGTCCTGATTTTAGAATACAAATGTTGTCTCAAAGATTGACAGATATAGACGCTGTTGTATTTACTCATAATCATAAAGATCACACAGGAGGATTGGATGATATTCGACCAATCAATTTTATCAATAAAAAAGTCATAGATGTATATGCAGAAGAGTATGTGCAGAATACTTTAAGAATGGAATATCCTTATATTTTTGTCGATCAAGATTATCCGGGTGTGCCTCAAATAAAACTACACAAGATTGATGATACTCCTTTCAGAGTGGGCGATTTAGATATTATTCCTATTAGAGTGATGCATAAAAATTTACCAGTTTTAGGATATAGAATCGGAGATTTTACGTATATCACAGATGCAAATTATATTGCTCCTGAAGAATTGAAAAAAATAAAAGGTTCTAAATATTTGGTGCTCAATGCTTTGAGAAAAGAAACGCATTATTCACATTTCTCACTAAGTGAAGCATTGGAAATTGTGGACATCATTCAGCCTGAACAAGCATTTTTGACTCACATCAGTCACAATATGGGATTCTATGATGAAGTTCAAAGATCGCTTCCTGAAAATGTACTTTTAGCCTATGATGGCTTAAGTCTAAATGTATAGAGAAGTTTTATCTTCTGTTTGGAAATTTCATTCTGTAATCTACATCTACATCACCTTTCATGATTTTTTGTAGTTTGCCTTGAATCATTTTCTTTTTGAGCGGAGCTAATCTATCCGTGAAAAGTATACCTTCTATGTGATCGTATTCATGTTGGATAACTCTAGCGTTGAAGTCATCATAAACTTCTTCCTGCCATTCTAAATTTTCATCTTGATACTTAATTTTTAATTCAGCTTTTCTAGAGACTTCTCCTCTTACTCCGGGAATACTCAGGCAGCCTTCTTCATATTTCCATTCTTCTCCCTTTTCTTCAATGATTTCAGGATTTATGAATGCTTTTTTGATGCCTTTAAAATTAGGTTTCTTTTTAGGATCTTCTATTTGAACAGAATCTACTACGAACATTCTCATGGACATGCCTACTTGAGGCGCTGCTAATCCAACACCTTCAGCATTATACATAGTGGAGTACATGTCTTCAATGAGTTTTTCCAATTTAGGGTCATCTGCTTCCACATCTGCTCCTCTCTTTTTCAAAACTGGATCGCCATATGCTGTAATAGGTAATATCATATAGATTTCATTTCTAAATAGGTCTGTAATATTATTGTAGCACTAACAGTATCTATTAATGCTTTGTTCTGTCTGTCTTTCTTTTTTAATCCACTTTGCAAAATACTTGCTTGCGCCATTTTACTAGTGAATCTTTCGTCAATGAGGTGAATTTTTAAAGCTGGAAACCAAGATTGTAATTCTTTCTGAAACCGATAAACCATTTCTGTAGTTTCGCTGACTTCGTTATTCAATCTTTTCGGTTCGCCTAAAACTATCTCTGTAAACTTTTCTTTTAAGTGGAGTTGAATCAAATAGTTCTTCAATAGATGTGACTCTACTGTTCCATGACCAAAAGCAAAAATTTGCATATCATCACTTATTGCAAGTCCAGTTCTCTTTCTGCCATAATCTATTGCTAAAATTTTTCCCATCTAGTGTAATAAGAAGATATCTGCTATCACAAAAATAGAAAAAGTAACACTTGCAATTCCGTTTGTTGTAAAAAAAGCTAAGTCTACTTTACTCAAATCGGTGGGAGTAACTAGACTTTGCTGATACCTAATTAGTCCTGCAAAAATCACAAATCCAATCATATATAAATAGGAGAAATCGCCTACGTAAGCAGCCGTTCCTAAAAATAATAATGTACAAATATGTAATATTCTGGAGACAAATAAAGCTTTTACAGTTCCCAAAGCCGCAGGAATAGAATGCAATTTGTGGTCGCGATCAAACTCTTCATCCTGCAATGCATAAATGATATCAAAACCTCCTGTCCAACAGGCAACAGCGACTCCTATAATAACAGGAAGCCATTCAAACTTCCCAGAAATCGTTAAAAATGCGCCCACAGGTGCTAATCCCAAACCGATGCCTAAAACGATATGGCACAAGGCTGTGAATCGTTTAGTAAAGCTATATCCTAATATCACTAAAAGCGCAACAGGTGAAAGATAAAAACACAAAGAGTTGATAAAATAAGTTGTTGCAATAAATATCAATGAATTGGCAATCACAAAAAACAAGGCATTATTCGCACTGATTTGTCCACTAGGAATTTCACGTATAATGGTTCTTGGATTAGAAGCATCAATTTGTCGATCTAGATATCGGTTGAATCCCATAGCAGCATTTCTAGCTGTGACCATGCATATCAATACGAAAGCAAATTTTTGCGCTATCCATAAAGCATCAGCCTCGGCAGGGATAGTTCCTAAATGAAAATTTAAGAAAAAACCTATTAGAGCAAAAGGGAGTGCAAATACGGTATGACTAAACTTGACTAGTGAAAAGTATTTCTTCATGCGGATTACTTAGGAGTAACCTTCACTGTAAAAGTCAGCGTAGTAGTTTCTGGAGTAGTATTCGCGTGAACAGTAACTGTTTTCGTATTAGATCCAGGTCTTCCGTTAGAGTCAAATTCTATATCTATTTTTCCTTTTTGTCCAGGAGCGATAGGTTCTTTCGGATAATTTGGAACAGTACAACCACAAGATCCTTGTGCAGCATAAATAAATAATGGTTCGTTACCAGTGTTTTGAAATTCAAAAGCATGTTTCACTTTTGTTCCCTCAGCTACTTCACCTAAATCAGCTTCATTTTTAGAATAAGTGATTCTAGTTTTAGCATCATCTCTTTTTGCAGAAGCATCTTCACTATTTACTGGAGTAAATACCTGACCTTTTTCATCTTGAATAGATTCATTGATGTTAGCACCAGTCACTTCATTGATGACATCTGCTTTTTGACTTAATTTTTCATCTTGACGACAAGAAACCGCGCCTATAATCGTTGCAAAAACTACGAGTGAAAAATATTTCCTTTTCATATAAAAATTCTTTTGTCTGCAAAAATACATAGTCCTATTTGAAAACAGTGTTAAACTTAGTGTTTTTGTTAGAATTGTTGGATTTAGAGGGAAGATGCTTTCTTTTAGCCCGCTGATCTAGCTGATTTTCGCAGAGCGTTATATTGTTACTTCTGCGTCATCTACACTATCTGAGGGAGATTGTTTTTGTATTCTGTTTCATTTGCGGGAGATTATTTCTCAGCCCGCTGATCTCGCTAATTTTCGTAGAGCGTTATATTGTTACTTCTGCGTCATCTACACTATCTGCGGGAGATTGTTTTTGTATTCTGTTTCATTTGCGGGATATTTCTTTATTAGCCCGCTGATCTCGCTGATTTTCGCAGAGTGTTATATTGTTACTTCTGCGTCATCTACACTATCTGTGGGAGATTGTTTTTGTATTCTGTTTCATTTGCGGGAGATTATTTCTCAGCCCGCTGATCTCGCTAATTTTCGTAGAGCGTTATATTGTTACTTCTGCGTCATCTACACTATCTGAGGGAGATTGTTTTTGTATTCTGTTTCATTTGCGGGAGGTTATTTCTCAGCCCGCTGATCTCGCTAATTTTCGTAGAGCATTAGATTGCTTTTTCTGCGTCATCTGCGCTATCTGCGGGAGATTGTTTTTGTATTCTGTTTCATTTGCGGAAGATTTTTTTTAGCCCTCAGATTCCGAAAATGATATCTTATTATTTGCTGGATATTATTTTTTTAGCCCGCAGATTCCGCCGATGCTCACTGAGCATGAGAAATTCAGAACAATTTTCTTCTGCGTCATCTGCGGGAGATTGTTTTATAATCCATTGACTTTCCGAAATATCCCATCCTTAATATTTGCTACATTAAAATTTACAAGAATTCCCAATTTTAATTCAGTTATTTTCAAATAGGTTAATACTTGTTTGTGATGTACTTCAGCAAGATTTTCTACAGATTTAACTTCAATGATTACTTTGTTTTCTACTAATAAATCTAACCGAAAACCTAAGTCCAATTTTACATCTTTATAATGAACAGGAATAGGTATCTCACGCCTAACTTGTAATCCTTGATTGGTCAATTCCCATTCTATTGCAGCTACATAAACAGATTCAAGTAATCCAGCACCTAAGCTATTATATACTTCAAAAATTGCTCCTCGTATTTTATAAGAAATATCGTTTTCTGTCATTTCTTTATCTTAAATTCTTAATGTTTAAATTTCAACTATAGTGACTTCGAGAGCCTCAGCCACCACGATTAATTTCAATATCTTCGAGAGCCTCCTCCAACTATTTTTCACATTTACACATAAACTCATCTTCTAATTATCTCATCTTCTCATCATCTTAATCTTCTCAATAAAATCATTTGCATTCAAAGTATTCAGGCATTGTTCTTTTTGCAAACCAGCTTTTCGTGCTGCGATGACACCGTATCTAATATCACCAACACCTTTCAGGTTGTGCGCATCCGGATTGATGGAAATCAACACTTCTTTTTCCATACAATAAGGAATCCAAGACCAATCGATATCTAATCGATGAGGATTTGCATTGAGTTCGATGATGACACCATTAGCTTTACAAGCATCAATGATTTTTTTATGGTCAATCGGATATCCAGCTCGAGATAATAACAACCTTCCAGTCATATGACCTAAGATATTCGTGTAAGGATTTTCGATGGCTTGGATGATTCTCGACATGGCTTTCTCCTCAGTCATATTCAGTTGAGAGTGTACAGAAGCAATGACTAAATCAAAAGTTTTGAGTGTTTCTTCTTCATAATCTAACTGACCATCGTATAAAATATCGCATTCGATACTTTTAAAGATTTTGAAATCAGGCATTTTTTGTTGGACAGTATCGATCTCATCTTGTTGCTGAAAAATTCTTTCTACAGATAAACCATTCGCATAAAATGCACTTTTGGAGTGATCGCTGACGACTAAATATTCGTAGCCTAAGCTTTGACAATGCATCGCTAATTCTTCAACAGTATTATTACCATCAGAGTATTTGGTGTGATTATGAACAACTCCTTTTATATCCTCAAATTGTAAAAGATTTTTAAATTGTTCTTCTGGATTGGAGAAAAGCGTAGTGTGCTCATGCCTACATTCTGGTGGAAAAACTGGAAGATTGGCAGCTTGATAAATTTCTCCTTCAGTCGAATTTGTTGAGGGCTCTCCTTTCCAATTTGATTGTACAAAATTTAGATGTTCTGGACTTCCCGTAGTTTCAAATCTTCTGTATTCTAAAGAGCTTTCTTCTACAGTTTCTAAATAAATATCTACAAAATGAGGAATTCTCAATTGAATTTTATTGTCAATAATTTGAGCCGCCCATTCTGTGGCTTGTAACTTTTGGGCTATATTTTCTAAAGATTCTCCAGTAATTAAGATGTCTAATTGATCTAAAATAATTTCTTGACTCCTATAATCTCCTGTTGGATAGAAGTTTGCTTTTTTGCCCAGAACTTTTTGTAATGCAGGCAAAATTTGTCCTTCCCAAACTTTTTCTACTCTTGCGTAAAGTTGTTTATTGGAATTTTGTAAGATAAATTCAATTTGATTTTTGATTTTCTCTTGTGTTTTATCACCAAATCCTTTCAATAAAGTTAATCTGTTCTCCATGCATGCATAATGCAATTCTCCTAAAGATTCGATTTGTAATTCTTGCCACAATTGTGCGACTTTACTTGGGCCTATTCCTTTGATTTGCATCATGTCTACTACGCCAGGAGGAGTTTTTTCTAGATAGGATTGTAATAGAGGAAGACTTCCTGTTTGAGTTAATACTTCAATTTTTTCTGCAATAGCTTTCCCAATACCAGGGATTTCTTGCAATTCTTTTAAACTTAATTGTGCTAAAGTTGGTTCTATTTTTTTAAGACTTCTTCCAGCATTGGCATAGCTCTTTATTTTGAAAGGATTCTCTCCATAGAGTTCCATTAAATCAGCTAATAAGCGAAAATGAGTAGCGATTGTAGTATTATCCATAATTACGAAGTTATAAAATAGTCAGGAGTGTAAGTCTTTATGTATTTTTGAATTATAAAAATGTTGAGATAATGGAATTTTTATTAGAATCTATAGAAAAGAATAAACAAAAATATCTGGATGAATTAATGGATTTATTGAGAATCCCTTCAGTAAGTGCAGATCCAAAATTTAAGCAAGATGTTTTGAATGCAGCAGATTTTATAAAAGAGAAATTAGATGCAGCTGGTTTAGATAATACTGAAATTTGTGCGACTAATGGTTTCCCTGTTGTTTATGGTGAGAAAATAATCGATTCAAATTTGCCTACGGTTTTAATTTATGGTCATTATGATGTTCAGCCTGCTGATCCTTATGAATTGTGGAATTCACCACCATTTGAGCCAGTAATTAAAGACGGTTATATTTATGCTCGTGGTTCTGCTGACGACAAAGGTCAAGTTTACATGCATGTCAAAGCGATAGAAATTTTAATAGAAAATAATGCACTTCCTTGTAATGTCAAAATCATGATAGAAGGAGAGGAAGAAGTTGGTTCTGATAATTTAGGAGATTTCTTGAAAGCCAATATCGAGAAATTAGCTTGTGATGTAATTTTGGTTTCCGACACTTCTATTATTGCAAATGATATTCCTTCCATTACGGTTGGTTTGAGAGGATTGTCTTATATGGAAGTAGAAGTAACTGGTCCTAATAGAGATTTACATTCAGGAGTTTATGGCGGTGCAGTCGCTAATCCTATTAATACTTTATGTAAAATGATTGCGCAGTTGATCGATGAAAATGGTCATGTGACAATTGAAGGTTTTTATGACGATGTATTAGAATTATCTGAAGCAGATAGAAATGCAATCAATAGTATTCCTTTTTCTGAAGAAGAATACCGTAAAGAATTGAATATTAATACTACGCAAGGGGAAAAAGGATATTCTACCATAGAAAGAGCTTCTACAAGACCTACATTAGATGTGAATGGTATTTGGGGTGGATATATAGGAGAAGGTGCCAAAACAGTATTGCCTTCTAAAGCTTTTGCAAAAATATCTATGAGATTGGTGCCTAATCAGCAATCTGAAAAAATCAGTCAACTGTTTGAAAAGCATTTTAGATCAATTGCTCCTGATAGCGTAAAAGTCAATGTCACTTATCATCATGGAGGCGAACCAGTTTTGGTGACTTCTGATTCTAAAGAATATAAAGCTGCTGAGATGGCCATGGAGAAAACATTTGGTATCAAACCTGTTCCACAAAGAGGTGGTGGAAGTATTCCAATTGTTGCTCTTTTTGAAGAAGTTTTAGGAGTAAAAACAGTATTAATGGGCTTTGGATTAGATACAGATGATATACATTCTCCGAATGAGCATTATGGTGTATTTAATTTCTTTAAAGGAATTGAGACTATTCCTTATTTCTTAAAGTATTATTCTGAAGCTTAAAATTTTATAATGAAGCTCTTCTTAATGAAAATCTCCATGTTTTGTGGGATGTTATTTTTATTGTATTCTTGTCAGCAAAAGTTGGAAAGTGAAAGTTTGGACTATTCGATAGGCATTCCAGTAATAGGTTTTGTAGATGCATTCGAAGATGAAACGATAGGACAAGCTCGAACAGGATTTGTACAAGCTTTAGAAGATGCAGGCTATTCTGAAAAAGATACTACTATTAAAATTATTTTTAGAAATGCTCAAGGAGATATTCCTACTCTGACTCAAATTGTCAATTATTTCATTTCAAAAAAGGTAGATTTAATCGCTACTAATTCTACTTTAGCATCTATTACTGCAATTCAAAAATCTAAAGAAATTCCAGTATTTATGATGGTTTCATCTGAGCCAGAAAATATGATGGTGTTGGACAAAGAAGGAAATGCTCCAAAGAATTTATACGGCATTAGCGAGTCTTTGGATTATATCGATACTTCTTTAAGTTTGATTCCAAAATTAATGCACGCAAAAAATACAAACATCAAAGTAGGAATGATTTACAATCAAGCAGAAACTCAATCTATCAATGCCATCAATACAGCTCAAAAAACAGCTTCTAGATTAGGGATGAAAATTGTAGCAATGCCAATCAATAATTCTGCTGATGCTCAATTAGTCACTAAAGCCATGTTAGCTAAAGGGATAGATGTGTTTTTTGCAAATCCAGACAACGTAGTTTTTGCAGCTTTTGAGACGATTCTAAAAAATTGTAACGAGAAAAATATTCCCATTTTTACAAGCGAAGCAGGATTAGTTAAAAGAGGTGCAGTCGCTGCTTATGGTGCAGATATGTATTTATGGGGCTATCAAGCAGGAGAGCAAGTTGTTCAATTTTTAAAACAGAAAAGTACAGATGGGTTAAAGATTGAGTCCGTTAAAACTAGAAAGTACATCTACAATGAAGCAGTAGCAGAAAAATATCATTTCAAATTTAATTCTCCATTCGAACCTGTCCAATAATGGATTTCATAGTTGCTGCTATTTTACAAGGATTATGCTTTTCTTCGATGGCGATTGGCGTCTATTTGTCGATGCGCATTTTCAATATTCCAGATATTACCACAGATGGAAGTTATACCGTAGGAGCAACAGTTACAGCAATTTTATTGACATTGAATTGGAATCCATTTTTATTATTTCCAATAGTAATTTTCGCAGGCAGTTTAGCAGGTGCTATGACGGGATTGATTCATACTAAACTTAAAGTCCATCCCATTTTAGCTGGAATTTTAGTCATGATCAGCTTGTATTCTATCAATTTAAAAATCATGGGGCGCTCGAATATTCCACTCATGAATGACAATACGCTTTTAGATATTTCAGTTTTTAAGTCAGTTTTATTGAATGAAACCTTTTGGATTTCTTTAGTCATCCTTCTCATTATTGTCAAGTTCTCATACATCTTAAAAACAGATTTTGGTCTAACGATGAGAGCGACGGGTAACAACGAGAAGATGATTCAGGCAATCGGAGTGCGGACGGATAATATCAAAATTGCAGGATTAGCTCTTGCGAATGCTTTGACCGCAACAAGTGGATATCTAATGACTCAATATCAAGGTTTTGCTGACATCAATATGGGTGTTGGAATTGTTATTGTCGGATTAGGATCAGTAATGATTGGTGAGGTTTTCATTGTTATATTTAAAGTCAAACTTATTTCTATCAAATTATTGATGGTGGTTTTAGGAACAGTAATTTTTCAAATGGCATTAGCATTGACTTTGATGATAGGAATAGATCCAGTGTATTTGAAATTATTTACAGCATTATTCGTATTGCTGATTGTTAGTTTACCTAAACTTGGATTAATTTCATTCAAGTCATGATTCAATTACAAAATATCACACACCTTTTTAATAAAGGACAATCCAATGAAGTGAAAGCTATCAATGGTTTGAGTTTAGAGATTCCAGAAAGTGAATTTGTGGTTTTAATTGGTTCAAATGGTTCTGGGAAATCTACTTTGTTGAATTTGATAGCAGGTACAGATATAGCAACACAAGGAAACTTGAAAATTAGTGGAATAGATTTAAGTCATGCGCCTAATTATAAAAGAAGCCGTTGGGTGTCGAGAGTTTTTCAAAATCCTACGGATGGCACGGCGGCAGATTTATCTATAGTTGAGAATTTCAGATTGGCTGCCTTACGAAATCAAAAGATTTCTTTGAAAATTGGATTGAATCAAAAATTTGAGCAAGAAGTTCAAGAAAAAATTGCCACTTTAGGATTAGGTCTTGAAAATAAAATCCATCAGTCGATGGGATCGCTTTCTGGAGGTCAGCGCCAAGCTTTGTGTTTGTTGATGGCTGTATGGTCAGATTTAAAAGTTTTGCTATTAGACGAGCCAACTGCGGCTTTAGATCCTAAATCAGCAGAGATTGTTATGCAAATAGCCAATCAGCTCATCCGTGAAAATAATATTACTACTGTTATGGTGACCCACCAACTGAAAGATGCAATTCAATACGGTGATAGAATAATTCATATGCAAGAAGGAAAAATTGCACATGACTTTTCTAAGAGTAAAACTTCTACCATTGAAATAAGTGATCTGTATAATCTGTTTTCCTAAAGAATTTTCTCCAATTATTTTAATAGTATGTTATAATTGAATGTGAAATGCTCTGAATCTTTTTAGATTTAAACTTTAGCCAATTTTAATTTATTGTTACTTGCTTATAGCTTTTTTATATAAAATAAATTAGATGTTGATTATAAATTCAATGTTTTATTGAGTTTTTAATGTTACGTATTTGTGAATTATAAAGAATTTGTAAAAATATAGTTAATTATTTATAGCGATTTACTATTTTCACTTAACACTATTTTTATGAAACCGCAATTTTACACTTTTTTACTAATAGCTGCTTGTTGGCTATTGCCTCAGAATTCTAACGCCGATATTGGAGATTGCTCTGGTGAATACAAAACCAGAGTCATGCTAGTAGGTGATAGTTGGGCACATTTTACATGGATTTACCAAGCTTTTGGCGAAGCTCTCAAGCAAAATGGTTTTCCAGATATCAAGGATGATGCAAATCAGACCGCACTGATCAGTATGCAAGCTGAGACATGGGCTTCAGATGGTTGGATTGACATCATTAAAAGAAGAGTCAGACAAAAAACTGATGTCGATGTTTATGTTGTTTATATTGGAGGAAATGACGTCATGTGGAAATGGAGAAGAGACAAACCAATGTCTGACTTACTTCCATATACTGATGAAATGTTGAAATATACAGACGTTATTATCGATGAAATTTTAAACATTAATCCTGATGCTCAAATTTTAATCGCAAGTTATGACTATCCTAACTTTGCAGAAACGATGTTTGAGGATAATCCTTATTATAGTCAGTGGGTGAAATTTGGGTTTGCTCCACCAGTAGAAGTGAATCCAGCATTAATTTATTTTGAAGAGTATAGAGCAAATTATCCACGATACAATACTCCTAATGTTCACCACATTAATAATATTGGTGTGGCTCAGTACTATTATGGATATCCAACACCTTCTATTTTTGAACCTTTTACAACCTTCCCTCCGAGGAGTGTTCCTCTACCTAATGGAGATATAAGATTCCCTACACATCCTAATGTAATGGGTTTAGCAGGGAATGACGCTTATCACTTTGATGCATTAGGATACAGATATGTATCACATAATATCATTAAAACTTTCTTGAACGATCATTTATTACAAGATTATAATTATCATTTTAATTCTACAGGATCATTAGATGGTTGGGTTTCATCTGCCGGAGCTGTAGAGCAAGGTGGAGATGTAAGAATTGGTAAAATTAACGACCAAGAATATGCAGGAGTTTTTACATTTAATACAGATCATTTTGCTGAAGGTACGACTATTGAAAAAGGCTCTTTATTCTTTACAAGAAAGAATGGAGTTGGAGTATTAAGAAGTGGAGCAAATATTAATGATGAAGTAGTTGTAGAAATGAAAATTGGATCTTTTGGAAATTCCAGTAAAATGGAAAAAGAAGATTACAATGATGCTGCTGATTTTACTTCTGTAGGTTGTATACTAGGATCTACCAATACGAATGAATATAAGCTGAGAGTAGACTTAAACCCAGAAGTATTAAGTGCAATCGCAGAAGGTAAACAAGTTCAGTTTAGAGTAAAAGTGAATTTTGGACCTAACGGAGGTAATCTTGCTTATTTCGATTATTATAATGGAAGCCTTGAAGACAAATATTATGCACCTACTATGTATTTGAAAATGTCGGAAGTACCTGTTGTAGGAATAAGAGAAAACAAAATTCCTAAATTGACGATTTATCCTAACCCAACTTCTGATCATTTGAATATTGATATTCCAGTAGAATTCAGAAAAGCTGGTGTGACTGCTACCATTACAAATACTATTGGAAGTGTAGTTAAATCATGGACAATAGGTCAAACTAATAATGTAAGAGAACAAGTTCAGCTAGGAGATTTACCAGTAGGAGTGTACAGTTTATCTATGACTGATGGAAATAATATTCAGTCTGGAAATATCGTAATTCAGAAATAAATTTTATAACATAATGTAAGAGGTATCCTTTGGGGTACCTTTTTTTGTTTGTAGTTCGACCTAGTTCCCTTTAAATGAAAACTCAGTCATGCTAAAGCATCTCATGAAGCATTCTCTTGCTGGTGCGAGCGCAATGTCGTTAAGTTAAGCTCTGTTGTCATCCTGAAAGTAACGTTAGTGGATTGAAGGATCTCTTAATTACATTGCTTTTGATACTTCGAGTGCCTCAGTATCAGAGATTCTTCACTTCGACGCTGCTCAGTGACCACCTTCGTCAGAATGACAATTCTCACAATCTTATCGACATTGGGAGCGAGCTTAACGACCGTATCTATTGAGTAGTTGGATGATAGTTTAATGTAAAGACGTAAAGACATATTATGCTGAAAGCGTCTCATGAAGCATTCTCTTGCTGGTGCGAGCGTCGCGCTCGTATCCAAATTTAACCAACGATAGTTCTAAAATCATTAATGAAGGAATTGAATTAATAGATAATATTACTTTGTAATAAATTTAATTTATTAGACGAAGAAGAGTAAAGTATTTTGAAAGAAACACGAGCGAGACGCTCGCGCTAGCTGGGGGAAATTTTATATAAGACATTAAAAAATAAAATATTATTAAGAATAATCTCTATAATAATCTTAGTTATATCTATTTATTCATTATGTACTGTAGTATAATAAGATACAAAACAAATAGAGTTAATATCACATAAATATGTATGAAATTTCCAAAGAAATTAAAATAAAGAATATTGTTATTGTTCTGCTTGAAATACCATATAATCAAATAAATAATGAGAATATATTCTGTAAAAGTCTTGATACAAGCGAGATTTCTTGGACTATTGAAAGGAAAAGAAGTAAGGCAGATAATTCTCCTTATGTAAATATATTTTTAAATAATGAAAAATTGTTTGCAGTTAATTACGATGGATGGACAGAAGAAATTGATATTAATGATGGAAAAATAGTAGGAAGTAAGTTTACTAAGTGATTTATATTTTCTCACAAGAATCCTTTCTTTTGACTTTCCAAATCCAATTTCCTCAAAAGTTTTTTCCTTCATCAAAATGACATAATTATATTCAAAATTAATTTTGACTTTCGAGTCAAATTCTTAAAACTTAACATGGAATTATAATTATTTTTCTTTATTTTCAATGCATGCATTTAAACATTAAGTATGCAAAAAACTAAAACTACAGCAGTCATAATAGGTGCAGGTTTCGCAGGAATCTGCATGGGAATACATCTTAAGAAAATTGGAATCGAAGATTTCGTAATCATCGAAGGGGAAGATGGACCAGGTGGAACTTGGCGAGTCAATACTTATCCCGGAGCTGCTTGTGATGTACATTCTCATCTATATTCCTTCTCATTTGAGCCATATCCGAAATGGTCAAGAATGTTTGGTCTTCAAGATGAAATCTTAAGATATCAAGAAAACTGTTGCGAGAAATATGAACTCTATCCGCATTGTATTTTTAATACGTTTGCTACGGAGGCACATTATCAAGACAACAAAGGAACATGGATTGTCAAAACTAGTGAAGGTCAAATCTTTGAGTCTCAGTTTATAATTTCTGGTTCTGGAGGATTGAGCAAACCTGCTTATCCAACTATCAAAGGTTTAGATACATTCAAAGGTCCTAAGTTTCACTCTGCAAGATGGGATCATAAAGTCGATTTGAAAGATAAAAGAGTTGCGGTGATTGGGTCTGGAGCGAGTGCGATACAGATTGTTCCAGCGATTATTGATGAGGTCGAACATTTAGATTATTATCAAAGAACGCCCTCTTGGGTATTACCAAAGCCTGATAGAGAAATTTCAGAGATAGAGCAATCCATTTTCAAATCTATTCCTTCTATTCAAAAAATATATCGTGGAGCCATCTACGCTGCTATGGAATCTAGAGGTTTAGCATTTGTGGTTTCTCCAAAATTATTAAGTTTCGCTAAGCAATTAGGTATCAGTCATGTCAAAAAATATATCAAAGATCCTGCATTACAAGAGAAAATGATACCCAAATATGAAATGGGTTGTAAGCGAATTTTGATGTCCAACGATTATTATCAAGCAGTTGCAAGAGATTATGTGGAGGTCGTCAATGATTCCATCGCTTCAGTTGATGAAAATGGAATTTATACTAATGATGGACAATTTAGACCAGTAGATGTGATTGTTTACTGTACAGGATTTTATGCATCTGAAGACATTTTACAAACGGAAGTTTTTGGGAAAAATAACCTTGACATTAAAGATGCTTGGAAAGATGGTCCAGAAGCGTATTTGGGTACAACAATAAAAGGCTTTCCAAATATGTTTGCAATCGTAGGACCAAATACAGGATTAGGTCATAATTCTATGATTTACATGATAGAATCTCAAGTGAATTATATCGTGGAAGCCATTAAGTATATGAATAAGTCCAACGTTCAAGTTATTGATGTAAAACCTGATGTTCAAGATCAATACAATGTAGAGATTCAACAAAGATTGAAAAAGACGATTTGGAATACCGGTTGTCAAAGTTGGTATATGACTAAAAGCGGGAAGAATACAACGCTATGGCCTGGATTTACTTTTGAATTTAGAGCTAGAACGAAAAACTTCAATCCAAGAGATTACGATACTTTAAAAATGGATGAAGTTTATAGCAAGAAGATGGAAACTGCTGAGGTGAATTAGGTAAAAATAAACCACAACAAATCAATATTTTAAAAATAACCACATAGAGACATAGAGCTTTTTTGATCATTAAAGACTATGGCTTTATGTGGTAAAAAAATTAGGCTATTGTAAACTATGTAAAGACCTTGGTCTTCCTTATCAATTAAT
Source organism: Chitinophagales bacterium (assembly GCA_035515235.1). Lineage (GTDB taxonomy): Bacteria > Bacteroidota > Bacteroidia > Chitinophagales > JADIYW01 > JAMLHH01. Next base: position 9,529 of record DATJBS010000048.1, on the reverse strand, counting down.
TATAGCCTATGTATCTATGTGGTTTTAAAAAATAAATTATGTAATGCCCCTGGGCATACTTTCTATTTCTTATATTCTATAAACCTATGTTGTTAAAAACAAAAACTATATAGTTTAGAATTTCTTGAAAGAAGTCTCAATGATGTCCAAACTATTATTAATCTGTTCTTCAGTAATAATCAATGGTGGAGCAAAACGAATAATATTACCGTGAGTAGGTTTTGCTAATAAACCATTTTTAGCCATCTCTAAACAAATATTCCAAGCAGTATCACTTTCTTCTGTATCATCAATGACCATTGCATTCAGTAGACCTTTGCCTCTTATTGTTTGAATGAGTGGATGTTGAATTTGTCTCAGTCCACTTCTGAATTTTTCACCCAAATTCTCAGCATTTTCATCTAGTTTCTCTTCTACTAATACCTCTAATGAAGCAATAGCAACTACTGCTGCTAAAGGATTTCCACCATAAGTAGAACCATGTTCTCCAGGACGAATACATAGCATGACTTCATCATCTGCTAAAACGGCGGAAATTGGCAAAAAACCTCCCGACAACGCTTTCCCTAAAATTAAGATATCTGGTTTCACATTTTCATGTTGACAACAAAGCATTTTTCCAGTTCTGCATAGCCCCGTTTGTACTTCATCTGCAATCATTAAAACACGATGTTTTGAGCAGATTTCTTTAACTCCTTTCAAATATCCTTCATCAGGCACCATCACTCCAGCTTCCCCTTGAATCGGTTCTACCATGAAAGCTGCCACGTTTGGATTTTGAAGCGCGATTTCTAAAGCTTCTAAATCATTATAGGGAACGATATCATATCCAGGCATAAATGGACCAAAACCTTTGAAAGAACTAGGGTCTGTAGAAGAAGAAATGGCAGCTTGAGTTCTACCCCAAAAGTTATTTGCTGCAAAAATAATTCGTGCTTGATTTTCAGGAATACCTTTGACTTCATACCCCCATTTTTTGGCTAATTTGATGGCAGTTTCTCCGCCTTCTACGCCAGTATTCATCGGAAGTACTTTGTCATAACCCAGTAATTCTGTGATATATTTCTCATAAATTCCTAATTGGTCATTATAAAATGCTCTGGAAGTTAAGGTCAAAGTCTGTGCTTGGTCAGTGAGTGCTTTTAAAATTTTAGGATGACAATGCCCTTGATTGACAGCAGAGTATGCTGATAAAAAATCAAAATATTTCTTATTATCGATATCCCAAACATGCACTCCTTCTCCTTTGGATAATACTACAGGAAGTGGGTGATAATTATGAGCTCCATATCTATTTTCAAGATCAACGTAATAATTTGAATCGAATTTTGCATTTTTCATACTATAAAGATAGTTTAAATGAAAGTTTTGGAGCGAATTCAGTCTGAAATATATCAGTAATTACTTTTAATTATTTAGTTTAGCAGGAATAGAAATTTATGCAGCAAAGGCTGATTTTATTGATCATATTAGGTTGGATTCCATTTTGTGCTCAGGCGCAATTAGGAGGTAGTAGTACCTATAGTTTTTTGGATTTGCCTTCCAGTGCTAGAGCCGCTGCTTTAGGTGGTGCGTTTTATGCAAGTCCTAAAGGAGATATTGGTTTAGCGATTTCTAATCCTGCTTTATTAGGAAAGGAAACTCATCAGCAAATTTCTTTCAATACAGGTTTATATTTAGCTGGCACTAATTTCGGAACAGCAGCTTATGGACATTATTCTGATAAATTAAAAACAGCTTTTTCTGCTTCCGCATCTTATACTACTTATGGCAAATTTGATGGAAGAGATCCCGCAGGAAATCCGATTGGAGATTTTAGAGCAGGTAATTTTGTCTTAGCTGGTGGTGCTTCAAGAGATTGGAAGAAATTTACATACGGAGCACAATTGAAATTAATTTTTTCTTCTATTGAGCAATATAATTCTTTAGGACTAGGTGTAGATTTGTCAGCAGGATACTTTAATGAAGACAAAAACTTAGTCATCACCATGTTACTGAGAAATATTGGTGCTGAATTAAAATCTTACGTAGCTGGAAGTGATAGAGAAAAATTGCCATTAGATTTGAGTTTGGCTATTTCTAAGAGATTTGACAAGCTTCCTGTAACCTTAAACTTTGTAGGTCATCATTTACAAATGTGGGATATGACATCTCCTAAAAAGACGAATTCTCAACAAGTGATAGGAGGTTCTTCTATGACCGAAAGAGGTTTTATAGATAAACTTTTTGCTCACGTTTTAATTGGTGCTGAAGTAGAAGCTGGTAAAGTTGTTCGCTTAAGAGTAGGTTACGACCATCTGAGAAGAATGGAATTAGGAACTGGCGAAAAGAAAGGATTAGTAGGCATGTCAGCTGGGGTAGGAGTCGTCATACAACAATTTAGAATAGATTACACATTTGCAAAATATCATACAGTCGGTGCATTGAATCAAATTGGTTTTGCTATCAATCTGAGTGATTGGGGCAATAAGACGAATTAATTTTTAACTAAGTAATTTTGTCACTTCGAGATAATTCGATAAACTCATCACAAGTCCTCAGCGACCAAACTTCTCGGATACTGAACTTGTCGAAGTGCTGTATTGATATCCTGAAAAGACTACTATAATCTTCTTTATAGATTCTTCACATCGACTTCGCTCAGTGACCACACTACGTCAGAATGACAATTTTTCACCAAACACTTTCTTGAAGATAAATTAAAGTATGATGTCAAGATGTATTTTGTATTTTTGACCATTCATGACAGTTTTAAAAATTAATATCGCCATAGACGGATATAGTGGTTGTGGTAAGTCTTCTACAGCTAAAGCAGTGGCCGAAGCATTATCATACACTTATATCGATACTGGTGCAATGTATAGAGCTGTCACTTTATACTTTCAGCGTATAGGCCTAGATATTTACGATGAAAAAGCGGTAGAACAAGCCTTGAAGCATATCAAAATTAGATTTGTTTTAGATGAATCTAATCAAAAGTCACGTACCTATTTGAATGGTGAAGATGTAGAAGATCTCATCAGAACTCCTGAAGTTGCTGCATTTGTATCACCTGTTGCAACTATTAGTGCAGTAAGAAGATTTTTGGTTCACCAACAGCAAGAAATGGGCAAATACAAAGGTGTAGTGATGGACGGTAGAGATATTGGTACTGTTGTTTTTCCTGATGCTGAATGTAAATTTTTCCTAGTTGCTGATATTGATATTCGTACAGAAAGAAGAATCAAAGAAATGAAGTTTGGTGGAATAGATACTTCCTTCGAATCGGTCAAAAGTAATTTGTTGGAGAGAGATTATATCGATAGCAATAGGGAAGATTCTCCATTAAGAAAAGCTGAAGGGGCTATTGAAGTAGATACTTCATATATTACTATAGAAGAGCAAGTTCAAAAGGTTTTAGACCATATTGAAAACTATATCGAAACAAATTCTTTATAACTACTCTTTAGTTTCAAAACTCTGCCATAGCACATCATTCAATGGAACAGGAGCGGTAACTTTAATAAGTTCTTTGCTGACTGGATGTACAAACTCTACTTTTCTTGCATGTAATTGTATACAGCCATTGGGGTTTGTTCTAGGATAGCCGTATTTAATGTCTCCCTTAATAGGACTTCCTATAAAAGATAATTGACTACGAATTTGGTGATACCTTCCAGTATGTGGATGAACCTCTAAAAGAAAGTATCTGTCAGATTCTTGAATGATTTTATAATCTAAAATACAGATTTTGCTTTTTGGAACTTCTTTGCTGAAAACTCTCGCTTTGAGAACAGTGCTGTCTTTGATAGTATAAGTAGTGATGGTTCCCGAAACTTCTTTAGGTTGATTTTGAACTACAGCCCAATAGGTTTTTTGAACTTCTTTATCCTTAAACATTTCATTCATTCTTGCTAAGGCTTTGCTTGTTCTCGCAAAAATTACGATTCCAGAAACTGGTCGGTCTAATCTATGAATAAGTCCAAGAAACACATCTCCTGGTTTATTGTATTTCTGTTTAATATACTGTTTGACATCATCAGAAATTGGAGCATCGCCAGTTTTATCGCCTTGTACTAAAGCGCCACCAGGTTTATTGATAATTATTAAATGATTGTCTTCATACAGTACAGAAAGTGGCTTCATGCCTCAAAGTTAAAATACTTTGATTAGATATTTTTTATTTGCCTAGCCAAAACCTTTGATTCTCTTTTAGCTCTGGAGTTTTTTCAAAGATTGGCGAATCGTAATGATAGGCGTATTCGTATTCTAGTGTATTTGTATAGCCAGTCAAATTGTCTTTTTGAACTTCTATGAGCAAGAAGCCAGTAGGGTCGTAAGTAAAGATTGTAGTAGCTTCTGGTATTTTTGATTCTTCTTTGAATAATTTCATTGAAATAGGTGCGCCATATCCATTTGGAGAATATTGGTAAGTAATCGTTCTTACATTTCTACTTAAATAATAATAGTTCTCTTTTGAAATATTATTGAATCGATTATAGCGATATTCATATTCTTCTAATGTTCCAAAAACTTCTCTTCCAGTATTTTCGTAAGTGATCGAATCTCTTTCAGGAACCATGCCTTTACCTAATATCCCAATCACTAATCCTTGATCATTGGTCTGTACGACATATTCTTTCTGAAAAGGATAAGTCGTCACCATTCTTAGCCACTTATTTCCAGAATTGGTATAGTTGTATTCTATAGGATCTCTTTGTGGTCTTAGAACCAATTTCCTTGTGATTAAATTATAGGAGTTGTATTCGTATTTAGTAATGGTATGACCGTCGTATTCATTTTGACCGAACTCCACTTCTTGAGAAATATTTCCATTCTGATCGAAAATATATAGCTTCCTTAGAAACTGTAAAGTTTGTTGTCCATTATTGACATTTTCGTACACTCTACAAGTATCTACTTTATAGTATTTAATTAATCTAGAGTCAAATTTTGATACAAGCTGAATAGATTGACCCTTAGCTACAATCGAGAATAATAAGCAGATGGAAAGAAATAAAAATTGTTTTAATCTCATGATCAATACAATTCTTTATGCAATACACTTTTTACTGTAGGCTCTTCAGCGTCGTATTGTCTATTAATAAATGCGCCTATTTTTTTGATAGCGTCATTAGCTTCTGGCATTAATCCTGCCATCCATTGAAACACATGCATCATGCCTTCCCAAAGCTCCATCTCAACTAATACTCCAGCAGATTTCATTTTTCTAGTCAGTCTCGTAGCATCATCTAGTAAAAGTTCTTCTGTTCCGACTTGGATAAGCGTCGGAGGAAAATTGGTAAAATCACCAAAAAGAGGAGAAATTAATGGATTTTTTAAATCCTCTTTACCAGCATATTTTTTTGCAAAAACTTCTAATAATTCAGGACTGATTAAAGGATCTCTGTCTTTTTTTCTCGTCACACTGTCACCCGAAGAAGTTAAATCCACCCAAGGAGATAATAAGACTAATGCTGCAGGAAGTTTAATTCCTTCATCTCGCAACATCATAATAGTGGCTATTGCTAATCCACCGCCTGCTGAGTCTCCTGCGAGTATAATGTTTTTGTATCCGTCTTCTAATAATTGTTTATAAACTTTTACTGCGTCTTCTATTGCAGCTGGAAATGGGTCTTCTGGAGCTTTTCTATAATTGATAGCCATAATTGGATGACCTGCAGCTCTTGCCATTCTACCTAATAATCCTTTGTGTGTATTGCATGAACCAACACAATATCCACCACCCGGTAAATAAAAAATGATTCTATCTAAATTAGATTTATCAGGAGTAAACCAACAAGCTTGCACCCCTGCATATTGAATGTCATTTCTTTTAACATGACTAGGGAATTTTACAAAATTAGATAGCCTTTCAAAACTTACTCTATGAGTATTTGTTTCAGTTCGGTTGATAAATAAGCTTCGTTTAAAGAGCTTAACCGCCAATTGAATTGCATTTGTTTGAAAACTATTCATAGCCATTAATCAAGTTAGTTTATACAATTTACAAAAAACTATCTAAAGTTTCAATTATAGTTTATAATTGAAGAAGTCAGTCGACAGTAAAGATTGCAATTAAATCTCCTGATTTGGAATTAATGCATCAAATAAAATTTCCGCAGGATGATAGGCTGATTTTGTGGTTCCATCTTTAATTTGATGTCTGCAACTTGTCCCCGGTGCTGCGATAATTGTGTCTTCAGAAGATGCTCTAACTGCTGGGAACAATACTAATTCTCCCACTTGCATCGATACATCATAATGTTCAGCTTCGTAACCAAATGAACCTGCCATACCACAACAACCTGATGGAATAATCTCTACCATATAGTTTTTAGGTAATTGTAAGGCCCAAGCACTATAATCTACAGAAGACAATGCTTTTTGGTGACAATGCCCTTGAACTTTGATTTTCTTCGTTTCAGAGTTGAAACTATCTTGAGAAATTCTACCTGCATTGAATTCACGATATAAAAACTCTTCAAAAAGCATACAGTTTTTAGAAATTCTAATACAATCCTCTTTCTGATGTGGATGAACTAATCTAGGATATTCATCTCTGAAAGTCAAAATGGCTGAAGGTTCTATACCGATTAAAGGTGTATCATCTTTAATGAGTGAGGAGAAAGTATTGACATTAGAAATAGCACATTCTTTGGCAAATGGAAGCAATCCTTTAGATAATGCTGCTCGACCACTTTCTACATGATCAGCAAAGTTCACTACATATCCTAAGCGATATAATACTTCTAATGCTTTGATACCAATGGTGACGTCATTATAATTAGTAAACTCATCTACAAAAAAGAACACATGACCTGTCGGTTGAGCAATATCTTGAAAACGTGCTTTGTTTTTCTCTATCCAATCTTGCAAAGTGAATTTATAAAGCGTAGGCAATTGTCTTTGTACAGCTACACCAATAGATTTTTTAAAAAGATTAGAAACAGTTTTATTGGTCATCATGAAATTCGTCATTCTAGGAAACAAAGAACCTAAAGCATTCAATTTACTGATGTTTCCAAATAGTTGAGCTCTTAATGGAACCCCATGGCTTTGATAATATTGATGTAGAAACTCAGCTTTCAGTGAAGGGATATCCACGTTGGATGGACATTCAGAAGTACAGCCTTTACAGCTTAAGCACAAATCCAACACATCATAAATTTCCTGATGGTCAAATGCATTGATTCTATCTGAATTGGTCAAATATTCTCTTAAAATATTAGCTCTTGAACGTGTCGAATCTTTCTCATTTCTTGTAGCTTGATAACTAGGACACATCGTGCCACCAGCTTCTGGAGATTTTCTACAGTCTCCGCTACCATTACATTTTTCTGCTGCACGTAATATTCCTCCTTCTTTGGAGAAATCCATGACAGTATTAAATTCTCTAGTCACTTGACCAGATTCATACCTCAAGGACTCATCCATTGGAGGCGTGTCTGTGATTTTACCCGGATTGAAAATATAATGTGGATCCCAAACCTTTTTGAGTGCTCTTAAAATTTGATAGTTTTCTTCACCAATCATTAAAGGGATAAATTCACCTCTTACTCTTCCGTCTCCATGTTCTCCACTGAGTGAACCACCATATTTTTTGACCAATAAAGCAGATTCAGTCGCTATAGCTCTAAATGCTTTTCTGTCATCAGGATCTTTTAAATCCAAGATTGGTCTCAAGTGTAATTCTCCAGCTCCAGCGTGCGCATAATAAACACTTCTTTGCTGAAACCTTTCCATCATTTCGGTAAATTCTCCGATATATGCTGGAAGTTCATTCACCTCTACAGCAGTATCTTCAATTACAGCTACCGCTTTTTTATCGCCAGGAATATTAGCCAATAATCCTAAACCTGCTTTTCTCAAATTCCATACTCGAGCGATGTCTTTACCATGAACTAATGGAAAATGATAACCTAAACCTTTTTGTTTGAAATCTTCGATCAGCGCATTGGCTTTACGATTCATCTCTTCTGTATCGTCAGACCAAAATTCTACACAGAGAATAGCTTGAGGATCTCCATCGACAAAAAATCTATTTTTCCTTTGTTCGATATTTTCTTTAGTACAATCTAAAATGATTTTATCCATCAACTCACAAGCAGATGGTTGATGATGCATCGCTGTAACGACTGCAATTAAACTTTCTTCTAATGAATTAAAATGAGCGCACAAGACCACTTTGTTTTTGGGTGGTAAAGGCACTAAGTTGAGTTTGATTTCTGTGGAAAATGCTAATGTTCCTTCACTTCCAGTCAATAACTGACAGAAATTGAATTTTTCTCCATCTTTCTTAAATGGTTGAAGATGTAGTAATTCATCTATAGCATAACCAGTATTTCTTCTGTGAATAGTAGCTTTTGGAAATTCTTTACGGATATTTTCAGCGATTTCGTCGTTGTTCAACAACTTATATATATGTCTATAAACGTCGCCTTCTACTCCGCCGATACTGAGTTTTTGTTGAAAAGCCCATTCTGTTAAATCACCAAATTTGACTAAAGAACCATCTGAAAGAAAACTTTCTATTTCTAAGACATGGTTTCTAGTGGTTCCGTAAACAATAGAATATGTTCCTGAAGAATTATTTCCCACCATTCCTCCAATCATAGCACGATTAGAAGTGGAGGTTTCGGGAGCAAACATCAACCCAAAAGGTTGTAAATATCTATTGAGATCATCTCGGATCACTCCAGGTTGTACTTTGACCCATTTTTCTTCTTGATTAAGTTCTAATATCTCTGTGAAATGTTTGGAGACATCGACTACAATTCCATTTCCTACGACTTGACCACCTAAAGATGTCCCAGCAGTCCGAGGAATTAATGGAATTTTATTTTCTTCAGCAAATTGTATTAAAATTTGAAGATCTCTTTTGTCTTTAGGATAGGCTACTGCTGTGGGAGCTTCTCTGTACACAGAAGCATCTGTAGAATAGAGCTTTTGATACATTTCATCGTAATGCAAAGATCCTTGAAGTTTTTCTCCAAGTTGATCCAATAAACTCTCCTTAAGTAATGTTGCCATAGATAGTAACAAATTTAATAAATGTCGAGCTACTATCTTATGATTGTCTTTGAAGAAATGATGAAGTTGTTATTTTCTAATGCCTACGAGGGATTCGTCTGATGGTTTGGAATCGTTGCAAGTCTTTCCAAACTTGTTGAAATACTTTACACTAAGATGGATTTGACATTGATTATTGTAATCTAAATACTACGAAGTCTTGAATCCTGACTCTTGACTAATGTCGTTAAGTTAAGCACTGTTGTCATCCTGAAAGTAACGTTAGTGGATTGAAGGATCTCTTAATTACAATGCTTTTGATACTTCGAGTTCCTCAGTATTCGAGATTCTTTACTTCGACTTTGCTCAGTTACACCTTCGTCAGAATGACATTTCCTAATAACTTAACTACATTGGAATGTTGACTCCTAAATCTTGATTCTTAATTAGAATTACTAACAAAATCAATTTTAAAATCTAATACTCCAGGTACATTCACTTGTTCGTAATCTGGAGTGATAGTAGGATATTTTGTAGA
>DATJBS010000047.1:0-2102 GCA_035515235.1 Chitinophagales bacterium | reverse complement strand
ATAGAATCTCCCCTGGGTGTAGATGGTATCCCTACAGCACAAGCTCAAAGAGTTTGGCTGTTTCCACCAGAATATTTGAGAGTGAATAACGAAGTTTCTCGTCTGTGGAATCTGTTTAAAAAGGAGTTAGAGGGTGATATTGACGATGAACTTTTTGCAGATGCTTTGAATATAAAAAATGTGGGAAGAGCAAAATTAACTGAGGCACTGTTTTATATCAATCCTGAGAAATATCTACCTATTAATGGACCTACTATACCTTACATTAGGGAGGTATTGGGCCTAGATTACGAGTTTATTACATATAGTGAGTATATGGGACTTCTTGAAACAATAAGAAAAAAATCTGATTTACCTTTCTACGAACTATCTCATGAGGCTTGGGTGTGGAATAAAACAAATGGTAAGCCACCAGTGAATGTAATACAGTCTATGATTGATGATTACAAAAAGCACATCACTAAGAAACGATTAGAAGATGAAGTGTATAAATGGAAGCTTCTTGAAGAATACAAAGGAAGACCAGACCTTGAAGCAAAGAATTTGCAGGAGGAAATAAAGTCGATTAATTATAGCAACTTAATGTTTCATTTGAGTAAAGCAGTTATAAACGAATTGACCGAAGTCAATCCTGATGAGATACGTAGTCTGTTTGTTGAATTATTTGATGAGTCTGTTGATCTAACTGAGCGTATAAAGGCTTTCTCAAAACAAACCAACACACTGTATAAAACCTTGGGAAAAACAAACCAACATCACCAAGATGAGCGTTCTATATCAACCTACTTAACTTTTCACAATCCTGAAAAATATACTTTTTATAAATATTCTTATTACAATAGTTATTGCAAACTATTAGGGATAAAGAAAGCAAAGATAAATGAAAGGTATGCTCATTATCTTTCACTCATAGATGACTTGGTAGAGAAATATATTAAACCAGACAATGAATTAATTGAACAAGTCAAAAGCTATGTTCCACAATATTATGATGGAACAAATCATAAACTGTTGGCACAGGATGTATTATTTCAGACGGAAAATATGAGTGCGATGGTAAACTATTGGATATTTCAAGGAAATCCAAAACAGTTTGATTTTGAATCAGCGATGAAAGAGGAGGCTGTAGAAACTTGGACAGTGACAGCACATAAGAGTGCGATAAAAGAAGGTGATAAAGTAATTATTTGGATTACGGGAGAGAACGCTGGTTGCTATGCATTGGCGGAAGTAACATCTAAGCCTTATGAAAAAACTTCTGCTAAAGACGACAAATATTGGATGGAAGAGAATAAAAACAACGAGGTTGTAGATATTAAAATTACTCACAATATCGTAGATTATCCTTTGCTGAAAGATGAAATAGATGCTGAAAAGGAGTTGACAAATTTAAAAGTTGGTAATCAAGGAACAAATTTTGCTGCTACTAAGGAAGAATATGAAAAACTATTAGAATTAGCTATGAATAGAGAAGACAAACGCTATTGGTTATATTCACCTGGAGAACAAGCCCAAAATTGGGAGGAGTTTTATAATAATGAAATTATGGGACTTGGATGGGATGAGTTGGTTGACTTGAAAAGCTATAAAAGTAAAGATGAGATAAAGGAAGCTCTTGATAAGGCCTATGGAGGAGATGGTTCGAAGAAAAATGATACTACTGCAAATGATGAGTTTGCGAATGTGATGCAAGCTGGGGATATTGTAATTGCTAAGAAGGGTTGGTACGAACTACTTGGCTATGGATTAGTAACATCTGATTACATATTTGATGAGACAAGAAAAGAGTATAAGCATATTAGAAAGATGGATTGGAAGTTGAATGGTAATTGGTACATAGAAGATCAAATGGTTCCAAAAACGCTTACGGATATCACACCATATGAGACTGAAGACCCAGATTATGATACATATTATGAACGTTTGCTTGGAGTAATGGGGGTTAATGAAAATGGCCCTGATGACTCTCAATTTTTTGAAATAAAGAGCAAGTTTGATTCAGAATACGGACCTACTTTGTTTCAAAACTTCATCAACTATCTGAGAAAGATAATATCGGAGCTGGATCTGAAACCGAACGATGAACGCATCGTCTATTCTAT
>DATJBS010000046.1:0-1524 GCA_035515235.1 Chitinophagales bacterium | reverse complement strand
GATTTAAAGGAGTATATTAATTCAAAGGTGAGTAATTCATCTAAACTGCAAGATATCAGGCATCACATGGAGCCTTTTAAGAAAACAGCAACAAAAAAGATTAAGCGGTATTTGTATAAGTCAGAAGAAGTAAAGAAATAGACATTTATTATCTGGCTCAGGTCATTTGCTGACAAATAGGTCTATCGAGATATGTACATTTCGGATTTGATTTAGTGACACAAGCTTGGAGATTTGTTCTAGTACTGGACTAATTAAAAAAATCAATTATATGAAAAGAAAATTATTTGTTATTCTAACGCTCATTGTAGTGTTAATAATTAGTGCAGAAGCACAAGTAGTTGATGTAGCAATTGAAGATCACTTGAAAGAGGTGAAAGTTGAGAAAGTTGATTCTTTGATGGGATGGAAAACTGGGGGAGTTACGAGCTTGACATTTTCTCAAACTGCTTTGGTAAACTGGTCGGCTGGTGGTGAAAATTCTATAGCGGCTAATGCCCTATTAAGTCTATTTGCTAATTACAAAGATTCACTAAACACTTGGGATAACTCTTTGGATTTGGGATATGGATTTTTGAGACAAGACTCTTATAGTAATGGTGCAATGAAAACTGATGATAGAATAGACTTTTCATCAATATATGGACGTAAGGCTTTTGATAAGTTTTATTATGCTGGGTTGCTTAATTTTCGAACTCAGTTTGCTTCTGGCTACAACTATCCAAACGATTCTGTAAAGATATCTGATTTTATGGCACCTGCATATCTGATGGTGGCTGCTGGTTTGAACTATAAGCCAAATGATTATTTCTCAGCTTTCTTCGCGCCTATTTCTGGCAAATTCACCTTTGTAATGGATCAAGCTCTATCTGATGAAGGTGCTTTTGGTGTTGATCCGGGCAGTAAAGTTAAATCGGAATTAGGAGGATATTTGAGACTTGCATATGCACGCAATGACTTTGAAGGAGATTTTTTGAAAAATATTTCTTTTGCATCAAAGCTAGATATGTTCTCTAACTATATTGACAAGCCTCAAAATATTGATATTAATTGGGAGGTCTTAATCGGTATGAAAGTTAATAAATACATTACAGTTAATTTGAATACGATGCTCAGATATGATGACGATGTGAAAATCCTCCAAAATGACGGAAGTTCTGCTGCAAAAATACAGTTCAAAGAAGTATTTGGTGTAGGACTCTCATACAACTTCTAATTTTACTAATCCTGTATTTTTTTTCGTTGGGGAGCAATATGGCTATAGTCTTTTAAATGGCTATAGTCTCATTACCCATGATTATTAGGGTTAATAATTAATCTACAAAACTTTACCTATTGATAATATCCCAAAAAGTGTCAGGCAAATAAACATTTTCCAACGATGCGGCACTCTCAAAAAGAGGTGCTATCTCTTCTTCCCTAAAACCAGCAATTCCGCAACCAATGCGAGTAACAAGAAAATCTAACTGCGCATTGTTTTTAGCAAACTCTATAAACTCATCAACATAAGGCTTAATAGCCGAA
>DATJBS010000045.1:0-33825 GCA_035515235.1 Chitinophagales bacterium | reverse complement strand
CTAAACCCAGAAATCAACTAACTTTGTTTGATTAGCTTGTTTTTGAAAAAACTGATAATTAAAAATAAAAAGTCAATGTTTAGGCTACTTTTGATAGTCTAAAAACTTATTTTTAATTTATCTCGGACAACAATGATTTTACTGATAAGATTTTATAATTTTTAGAAACAAATTTTTGAACTATTAAATCCTTAGTTTTTTATAAAATACCATCTGTCGTTGTAAATAATTGTTAAAACTAATTGTATATACAACCATAATCCAAATTTTTACCTCTATTTACTAAATATGATTAATCTATATAAAAGCAAATTTTGGATTGCTATTTTATTTTTATCAGTAATAGGTTTATTACAGAGTTGTAAGAAAGATCCTAATCAATACGAGATTTCTTACACTAGTGCTAAACCGAGTTCTTCAACATGGTATTCAGATAAAGTGACGGCTATAATAAAAAGTGATAGTTTATTATTGACAGGAACTAAAAAAGATAAATCCTCTATTGCTATAATTATTTCAGCAAGTGGAGTAGGAAATTATAAGTTATCTGTAACTGAATTAAGTTCTATTATAGTTTTAGATAAAGATGGAACTAAATCTAAATCTTCTCAGTTTATTTCTATAGATGGAGTGATATCTATCTTAGAAAAGAATACAGATAAAAAATTTATATCAGGAAGCTTTGATGTGGATGTGGTGAATCTTGAAAATATCACCGACAAAGAGAGAATTCGAGGTAATTTTACCTCTAAGTATAAGAATTACTAAGATTAAATGCTGAAAAAGGTATTTTAACGGATCGTGTGTTTTAAGGGTGAATTGAAAAATTCGCCCTTATTTTTTTTCAATAGCTTCTATTACTTTTTCAAAAACAGCTTCCCAAGTATAAATATCTTGTGCAAGCTTTCTTGAATTTTGGGCAATTCTAGTCCACAAAGTTTCATTTTCAATCAAATGTTGAATATCTACAGCAAATTTTTCTGAATCATCTGTCACCATCATACTGACTTCATTTTCTACAGCTAATCCTTCCGCTCCTATTGTTGTTGATACTGTCGGTATTCCTCTATAAAGCGCATTCATCACTTTAACTTTGATTCCACTACCAAAACGTAATGGAGAAATAAACACTTTACACTTAGAATAGTAATCTTCCAAATCTGTTACGAATCCTGTGAGAATTACATTGGTATATTCATTGGCTAATTGAATAATTCTCTGGTCTGGATTTTTACCGACGATATAAAATTTAAGGTCTGGGTTTTTTGTTAATAATTTTGGCCAGATATATTTTAAAAAATACAAAACTCCATCAACATTAGCTTCCCAAGTGAGCGTCCCAATAAATAAAATAGCATTTTCAGATTGTCCCCAATTCAGCGGAGCGAGATCTAATAATTCTGCATCGCCTAAATGATAGGTTTCATAAAATTTATGAGGTTGTGCACCTATTTTAACTAATTCATGAATATCGTTGGGAGCTGCCAAAATGGTATCTGAAATCTCACAAATTTTCTTTTCGTAATTTCTTATCCAAAAAGACTGGTTTTTAAGAGCAAATTTTTTGATTGGATTTTTCTCTAATTCTGAAAATCTGTCCCAAATCAAATATTCGCAATTGTGTTGGTGTAAGATAATTTTGCCTTGATATCCTTTTGGAACATATTGAAACATCTCATAGTGATCCACAAAAATGGCATCTGAAGCTTGAATCAAATGTTGAATCTTTTGAGCAAAAGTTTTAGAGCGATTGCGATATAAATTGAGAGGTTGTAATAAAAGATTAGATTTAATAAGATTGAGACTGCTACGCGGAATATCTATCGGTTCGAAATAATGACCTTTGAGATGAACTTTACCTAAAAAAGTATTGACATCTTTCTCCTCATCATTTTTCAAAAAAGTAGCGATACTTAACTCATATCGTTGACTTAAAAACTCTACTAATCTCCAACTTTTAATCACGCCTCCACTTATTGGTGGATAAGGTAATTGAGGACTTAGAAATAATATATTTTTGATGGGCTTCATATCGTTCTCCAACTTTTTAAATCTCTTCCAATCAATTTTTCCAATTGTAGAATATCAGTTGTATAATAATTGATTAAAAATTCTCTTTGCTCAGAAGTCATTGTAGGAATTGAACTTCTGTCTGTCTTATACATGAGATTTTTAAAAGTAGATCTCCAATTTCTGGGCAAGTTATTTTTAGCCCAACTGATGATTCCAGATTGATTCAAAAAGTAATTGATTTTTTTCAATTTGGGAACTCCGCCTTCATTAGCTTTTTCAGTAGTATTGATTGTAATATTAGCTTCTACCTCTAAGAATTCAAACATCTCTTGAACAATTTGATCCGGATTTTTTAGATAGTCATCAAAAAGAAAAACCTTGATTTGCTCTTTAGGAAAAATATCATAATATCTCTTCAATTGCTCGTAGTACTTCCCTATCATTAAATACTGATGATTAGCTCCCCAACCTTTTTTCTCTTGTTGATCATCTTGACAAATCTCTTTTATAAAATCATTCTCCAAGATTTTACCTTGTTTTAGATTCATGATATATTGAGAAAAAGCTCTTTCTGCTGGATTGCGAAGCATCGCTATAATTTTAGCATTCGGATAAGTTGCTTTTATTTTTTTTGGAGTCTTTTCGTATAACATATAGGATAGACTCATCTCTCCTATTGCCTTAGCTTTATCTGCTTTTGAAAATAATTTTAAATATGATTTTTCATCTGTCACATGTGCGATATGCACAGGATGAGGCATTCCTTCTTTGAAATATTTAGCTAAATCAATTGCAATATCATGTCTGTAATCTTTAGCGAAAAGATTAGAATCAATATCATCTTTTGAAAAATAATTGACTTCTTTGATAGGACTTAAATAGATGTCGGGATGCTGATCTAAATATCTATGCAAAGAAGTGGTA
Source organism: Chitinophagales bacterium (assembly GCA_035515235.1). Lineage (GTDB taxonomy): Bacteria > Bacteroidota > Bacteroidia > Chitinophagales > JADIYW01 > JAMLHH01. The sequence continues at coordinate 30,888 of DATJBS010000045.1, read as the reverse complement.
CCGCCTTTTACAGTACCAATCAGAAAGAAATTTGGATGAAATATTTTTTCTTCCATTATAACTTAATTTCTAAATAGCCAATACTATTTGAAGGCATAGAATAATCATTGACACCTTTATTTTTTGGAAGATATTGAATCAAATCTACTTGCTCAGGAGAAGATTTATATAATCCATTCCACCCTGCGACAGACCATGGATATTTTCCTTGAATGCCTTCTGATTTAATAATTCCTTTAGCTCCTTTTATATCAAAATTGACAGTTTGAGCAGTCTTATTGATAAAATATAGAAATAGACTATTTTTTTCTTTACTATAAAATGTTTTGAAAATTACATTTTGTATGGATAAACCTTTTGGGTAAGAAATTTTTTCTGAGATTCTTAAAGCTTTCTGATCCATTATTTCTCTTAAGTACAAAAAAGAGAAGTATGTAGAGTTATAAGCGATATTTCCTTCTTTTCTTAAGTAATCGACATTTCTCTTATTAGAATAGGTAAAAATTGGAGCAGCATATCCACCCGATCCATAGTTATGAAAAAAGGCATATTCTATTTGCTTATTTTTCGCTGCAGCATCTACCCAAGTCAATAAAAACTCACTGACAAATTCTGCATGTCTCATCGTATTTGATGTAGCATTCCCTGCATCCATATTCCACTCTGTGATCCACAATCTTTTGTTGCCATAAAATTGCTTGTAGTGATCTAAGACAATTTGGGTATAATTAAAAAATTCTGGAGCTAAAGTATAATCTGCACACTCATACACAGCTTTTAAATCATTTCCACCTTTCTGTTCACAAATTTCTACTTTAGAATATAAGTGTGGAATATAGAAGTCGTAAAAATTTTCTTTACCTAAACCCACATTCCATTGGTTCATGAATTTAAGATAACTGCTTTTAGGATTGGGTTCTGTAGGGTCGCCAGCAACTACTCCTAATGGAATCTTAGGATATTTTTTTTTGATTTGAGTTGCAAATTCTTTGGCTTGTTGGATATAAACATTGACAGAAGGATAAGCATTTCTGTATTGAGGAAGGTAAAACTCATTGCCTAATTCTATACCTACGACTTTAATATTTTGCTGATGAAAATAATCGATACACCACAAAGCTTCTTCTACCGTTCCAGTTAACATATTGGCTACGAAAACTACATTAGAATTAGACATTTTACATAAATCTGCAAAATGATAGATGGCATTTTTATCGAATAATGGCATTGCTTTAGTGATATCAGCAAAACCACCTTTTACATCTTCTTGTCTAAAGCCATATCCTATTCCATCGGGGTGATAATAATTTCCGATAGTTCCACCAGGAAATCTAAATGCTGAAGGTCTGATAGTTTGAGTAATAGTTTTTACAGCGGGCTCTTTTTCTAAAGGAGCTGTAAACATGAAACCCGTATTGAATGAAATTAAATTTTCTTCTATTGGATATTGCTGAGAAAAATCAGGTACAATCATTACAGTAGAACTCGGACTTACAGTAATTTGAATACTCTCGTTGGAAGTATTTTTTACAGGAGCATTAGAAGAAGAAGGTTCTTTTTCTTTCTCTTTTTCAGTAGTACTAGGTGTTGAACTTACAGGCAACAAATAGGAACATCCATATAATATCCAACTAAATAGCAGGATCAGGATTATTGAAATTGGCTTCTCTTTCATTCTGTCTCATAAGTTTAACTTTTCTAATCTTATCATCCTTTTGTTTGTAATATTCCAATACCATGAAAATACTCAACATAGATACTGGCGCAAAAGCAAAGCCTCCCGTAAAAACAGAGGTGATTAATAAATAGAAAACACTCGTAATAATAGTATTAAAAATCAGGTCGTATTTGAAATTCTTAATCTTATAAATAACTAATGCAGGATATAAAAAGAATAAAAACAATAAAACAGTTCCTACAATTCCAAATACAAATAGAATCCCAAAAATTCCGATATCAGTAAAATATAAATATCCAAATCTTAGCCACATCTCATCCCGAGGGATAAATCCGATCCCAAAAAACCAATGGCCTGGATGTTTATCGAAATGACTCAGAACGGTACCAATCTCTATCCACCGAGCATCTGCCGAGCTTTCTCCAGTTTCTATACCAAAGATTGCATTGACGAATACCAAGAACATATTATAGACTATGGATAATAAATCTTCATTGATAAAATAGACAATAAGTAGCATGATGACAGTAATAAATATAATGTCAATCATACGTAGAACAAGACTTTTTATAGGTAAAAACCAAAGTGTATGTAAACCTAAAGCACCGACTACAGCAATAAACTGAATACGTCCTTTATCTAAAAATAGGATGTATGCAATCAATACAAAGCTGAGAATAAGACTGAATCTGTTTTTATTTATCGTATAATCCAAGAAATAAAAGAAAATCCCATACACGATAAAACTGGGTGGAAAGTTGAAAACATAGCCACCTTTCGAAGGATTAAAACCTACTAAATCTGTAGAATCTTTATAGACTGCAGGATTAATGGTGAACATTAAAAAGACATATAAAGCTAAATTTACCCAACAAATTATCAGCATCGAGAAATTATACTGATACATCGAAATGGTTTCTGTTTTTAATAAATAGTACAGAAAAAATATACTGATGATGGGCAAATAGGTCTTTCCTGAAATAATTACACCTTTCAAAAAGGGCTGATCAAATACAGCATTAGACGTGGCAGCACAGTAAAATGTGAATAATGACATCAATACCACCAAACTATCTATAGTAGAAAAGCGCTTTTTTATAAAAACTTTGTCAAAAACATATATTAAACCGAATGGAATTAAAATACCTACAATTACATAGGTCATGATAGTATAAAGAGGCGCTAAAGGAGTAACTGATAATATAGGGCTACCATAAAAGAGCAGGTAGACTGTCATTATAAAAACCTTTAAATAAAATAGAGAGTCATCTACCTTAAATAGTTTAATATCAATTTTACTCATTATGGTTTTTTATTCAATAGATGCTGATGAATCAATAAATAAGGCGTGAAGTTACCAGTTTGAATCTTCTCGTACCCATATTTTTCTGGATGAGCTTCAAAATCAGACCATGTAGAGTCTTGTCTCAAAGTTGGATATTTAATTAAAGATGGTGTGACATAAATAATATCTACCTGTTCTTTTTCTAAATATGCTGTCCAAGTGGTGTCTTTCATAAATCCTCGTACCCATGAATAATTTTTTCCTAAAAAGATATTCATGCCGCCTTCATTCTCTAAGAGTCGAATTGGCCCGGTAAAGTTGTATGACTTAATTTTTTCTATTGTTTTTAAATTAGCTTGAGAGTTTTCTTTTCTCCAAAGATCAAAATGATCATATTCTTTAGTCGAAGGTAATAGCAAAAGTACTAATCCTAAAATTACTCCAGAAAATATCAATGTGTATTGGTCAAATGGCTTACTATCAATAGGTTTTGAGAAAAATAATATCCCAATAATGAAAATTAGAGGAAAATAATGAAACACCATATAATGGGTGCGTGGATATATTACAAAACAAGAAACAAAAGTAGGTGCTATCATCAGTAACAACAAAATAATACTGAGTGTATTTTTTTTGAAACCATTAGAAACAACATTAATGTATTTGGAACTTGTAGCTAATACTATCATGATGATTCCTCCCAATGAGAGTATGATAAATCTTACAACTTGCGGAATCTGTATGATTTTTTCAGGCAACATTGCATCACTATACAAGTCGAAAGCTTGAATGAAATAGTTCTGAAAATTGGTCAAAAAATGTAAATGGAAGAAATGGCTATTGATTTGATAAGCAGCTTTGATAGAGGTCACATCACCAAATATATCTTGATAATAGGACATCCAAGTGATCCAAAAATCTTGATCGATATTATTCCATTCAAAATAATTGAACATAAAGTGTTGAGCAAATGCCAAAGCACTTCTATCTCCTTGAAAATTGAACAATGGATTGCCCATGACAAATTGAATTCCAATTCCGAAGAAAATCAAGCCAAGAGAAATTCCAATAGATTTTAAATTTCTAAACTCTTTAAAGAATAAAGCAATGATCCACAATCCTAAAATGGACAAATAAGTCAGAAAAAACTCTGGTCTAGCATAAGAAATATTTAAAGCAAAAAGAGAAATAAATGCAATCTTGATCAGCTTAGAAGGAATATACTTTGCTAAAATCATTCCTGTAAGAAATACAAAAATGCAATAATGAGACACTTTAGGCCAAATCGGTAGATTGACATTTGCAAAGACAAAAAACAATCCTAATGAAAAACTCACCCATATTCTAATATTAGAAACTGCTAAAAACACAAAAAGTGCTACAGCAGGTAATATGGTCATTAACCTAAAGTTGAGATAGTATAATTTGATGCTATCACTCTCAAAAAAAGAAACCAGTTTATACCAAATCGCATAAGCGGGACCCCAAGAATGATTGAATTTTTCAGTAATTTTTAATCCTGATTGCATGTAATTGGCTTCATCCCAAAACAGCACATCTAAAGATTGAAACAAATCTCTGGTAAAGTACCATCCTACAATAGATATAATAATAGCACCAGCACTTATAATGCCCAAAGGTATTTTACTCGCCTCGTCGTTATATATCTTTCTTAGTAGTTGTTTCAAAAAAATAGATTATTAAAAATTTTTCAAAGTTACATCTTTTATTTGCTTGAATATAACAGATGAATGCATGATTTATCATAGATTCGATGAGTTTTTGAATTTATTACAAGTATGATCAAATTTTCTAAGACATTTTATAAAGATATCCTTGCTATTTTATGTATAGTAGTGACTGGTGTTTTAGTTTTAAAAGGATTTAGCGAACGTGTCGACATCAATCTGACAGATGATTCCGGATATTTAGTTTTAGGATTGAGAATAGCTGAAGGAGCGCTAGCCGGTTTTGGTCCTTTATATTCTGTAATGTTTAAAGTCTTGAAGCAATTTACTGATGACACGATACAGATTTATGATACAGCGATGTATTTGATGTATATCTTGCCTCCAGTTGCAGCATACTTATTTTTAAGGACATTAGGATTGTCAGTAGTTGTTACGCTACTGATTAGTGTAGGATTTATGGTGTCGCCTAATATCATGTCTTTCATCACTTGGTCAAAAATTTCTCATTATACGATCATCTTAATAATGATTTGGGCAATATTAACGACAAAACTTCGATCTACATTGTCGATACTTTTTAGCTTATTAATTTTTACTTTTTTCCTTGGATACATTCGACCAGAATCACATTTGTCCTTTTATATTTCAGCAATAATATTTTTCGGGTTTTGGGCTTGGAAAGAGAGATTCAGATTTCAAATCAAATGGTTATTATTTTTGATCCCTCTTTTAGTAGTAATGGTATTTTTCTTTTTCTTTATAGGAAATCCTATGGGTGGAGGAAGAAGTAATATTGCTTTTGCTCAACAGTTCAGCTATAATTATTGCGAATGGAATGGCTTAAATCATTTCGATTGGATACAATGGAGAGATATTTCTCACAAGAATTTTGGAGACTTTAATACACTTGGAGAAGCATTTAAAAACAATCCCACTTTATTTGTAAAACACGTCTTATACAATTTCCAGCAATATATTTTAAAATTTATTGCAGCAGTTCAATCCATATTTTTCCCGCCAGCAATTTTCAAATGGTCTACTTATATCTCTTCAGTATTAGTGATATTGATTCTTTTGGCAAAAATACTTTATGTAGGATTTTCTAATTGGTGGACTCAAGTCAAAGCATTGTTTTTGAAGTATTTATGGACAGCTTTAGGTTTGGTGGTCATTGGAATTCCTTCCGTGGTAGCTTCCATGGTGTTTTATACAAGAGAGCATTATTTATTATTGGTGATGCCTATCGTATTATTTGTAATTGCTTTAATACTCATTCCTTCCAAATCTGAAAAAGATACGGCTCCTAGAATATTACATAGTGTCAGTTTTGCAGGTGCGATTCTCCTTATATTATTTTTGAGACCATCTTTAAGTGATTATAGGACTTTTGATGTTTGGGAAGAATACACCTACCCTTCTAATAGGAAAACGATAGAAGCTGTCAGAGCAATGAACATCACGCAAGAAGTCCGTCAAGTAGATTATGAAGGCGGCTTTTCTATCTATATGCCTAAAAACTTCAAATGGGCGAATCCTTTTAATAAAGAAACTGAGCCATATTCTGAATTTGAGGAGAAATATCAACCAAATTTCTATTATGTGACCAAAGCACTATTGAGTAATAAGTTTTTAACTGAAGATGCTGAGTTTATGGATATTATAGAAAGACCTGAAGCACACGGCTTTAAAGTCATCAAATTACAAGCTCAGAATAAAGGCTATTTATTGGTGCAAGATAGTATAGTGATAGCAACTAACCTTCCTGCAAATTCTAATTAGCACTTTATACGGCTTTGAGATAATTGATTATATTGACTATTCATGAAGAACAGCATAGTTTTTATTTTGATTTCTTGTTGGTGTATTTGCACCTCTTTTGCTCAAGAGAAGCAAGCTTATGTAGATATTAATACGAAATATTTATACTATCCTCCGAATGATCAACTGTCCAAAAGATCTTCACAAAATTTATCAGGGCCAGTATTATCTCTATATATGGGATACGCTGCTCAGAAATACGGTGAAATTTTAAATGACAGTAGCTTATCTAATATTGAATTAAAAGATAGATCTGTCAGGATATTTGTGGTAAATCCCACTAACGAAAGCGATACACTATATCAGATAGATTTAAGAATATATTCTCCATCCAAAGTAGGTCGACGATGGAATAGAATGGTCATCATTCGACCTTATGATAAAGTGGTCCGACCATGCATTTTGTACACTCACGGAAATAGTGGAAATCTCAATACATGGCATAATTATTATCTGATTGGAGTAAGTGAGATGTTGATGAGAGGATATGCTGTGGCTTTTTATGAAAATTATAATAATTCCTTTTTCACTTCTTCCAATGCTACAGATGTAGTTTATAAAACTTGGGTTCATGAAAATCTCGTGGATTCTACTCAAAATCTTCCCGAAGATCATATCCTTCAAAGAGGACATTATCTATTGTATCAATATGGATATGCAGCTCAAAATTACTTAAGCTATATCGCTCAAGATTATCATATCGATGAAAATATGATTTTTGCAGCAGGGCATTCAGCGGGAGGACTTTCTTCCATGATGCTCACCTTTGCAGATCCAGAGAGGAATTTTCAACATCCTATTTTTGAATATTGTGGTTCATACGATTTTAGAAATTATCCTGATTTAAATGTGAAACGAATTCCAATTAAAGGTGTTTTGAGCAGCGCTGCTGGACTTCAAGATGATCAAGTGAAAGGTTCTTATTTTGGTAATTATATCAATGAAGGTAATTCTGATAAAACAGCTGTCATGATTCATGGGAAGCAGGATCCTCTAGCTCCTGTAGATTATGGAAAAGCTTTATGGACAAATTTTGTAGATACCGTAAAAATGATGGGTCCGCTTTCTTTGCATACTAAAATGAATGAATCGGGCATTAAAAACTTCTCTTTTATTAATTGTAAAGGGAAGCATGGTGTATTTAATTATCCCAACACTTCTACCGACAATAGTGGTCTTTTTAGAAACTTAGATCCCTTTTCTTATGATTCTGATATGTTAAAAGACAATGATTTTAATTTGGATACGAGTTTGTATCAAGTTCAACTTTATCAACAACAACTCACCCAAATCATGGGAAATGTTGCAGCAGTTTTTTCAAATATTTATCAAAATAAGACCATTGATTTATCTTCTGCGATTTACACTTGGGAACCCAATGAATATTTACCTAAAGCTGATAGTTTGGGATTAATATTGGATTGGAAAGCGACTCCAAAATATTGTGGAATCGTTGCTAAAATTGAAGATTTTGATTTGAATCCCATCTCTACTAATCAGATGCTCAAAGAGAAAAGTCTATTGATTTATCCTAATCCTGCACAAAACATTTTAAATATAAAAGGAACGGATAAATATCATTTCGTAAAAATTATGGATGTCAATGGTAAAGTCTGTTATTCTTCTGAAGTCAATTACCAAGATGATCTTCGAGTAGATTTAAGTCATTTAAATTCAGGAGTTTATTTTTTGATGCTATTTGATTCTACATATCAGCGTCATGAGAATCAAAAATTTATTCTCATCAAGTGATTAAACCTTTGGCAAGAATTTTAGTCTAAATTGAAATATGTTTCCAGAAGATGAAATCTTACTTAAAAATTTCGACAAAAGCTCCTCACAGCAAGTTGCTTTTGAGGGAATTGTAAGAAAGTATAGCCGTCTTTTATTTGCACATCTTTCCAAGTATATTCAACAAAGAGAAGATATAGAAGATGTATTACAAATAGTATGGATTAAAGTCTGGAAAAATCTACACAGTTTTAGAAAAGAAAGTTTATTGTCTACGTGGTTGTACACGATTACAACTAGAGAGGCCTATAATTTTTATAAAAGTAGAAAGTTGCAATCTGTAGAATTAAAAGCAGAGGAGCATTTCCATACTTCTGATCAAATAGATATCAATATGAACGCTTCAGATATTTTAATGAAGCTTCAAAACGCGATAGATACTCTTCCACCCAAACAAAAAGAAGTTTTTGTAATGAGATATTTTGAAGAAATGAGCTACGAAGCAATGAGTCAAAAAACCAGCACTTCTGTGGGAGCATTGAAAGCATCTTATCATCATGCAGTTAAAAAAATCGAGTTTTTTATAAAAGGTGATTAAACTTTTGATTTTTTTAAGAGTCTAACTTAAATATCATGAACACACAACAAGACGATATCATACAAGAATTAAAAGATTTAAATTCTAACTTTCTTTTAAAGAATAAAGAAAGAAGTTTTGAAGAAAGCGAATCATCTGAGTTGTCGGAGGATTTTTATAAAAAGGTGATGAATCAAATTCCATCACAGGATTCTAAAGTCATCACCTTACAGCGATCTACAACTCTTCTAAGAAGAACAAGTATTTTCCAAATTGCAGCGAGTATTGTTTTATTATTGACAGTTTCTGTATTGACTTATACCATTATTGGACAGGGAAATCCTACCAAAACTGGAGAAAATCAATTGCAACAATTACTATCTCAGACCTCTTCACAGGAAATTAACGATTATCTCAAGGATAACGGGATGCCCGCTGACGAGGAATTCCTAACAGAATATGTCAATACTTCTTTTGATGTATCTAATTTAAACTAAGCTCCATGAAATCACTATTGACTTATATCTTAATTTTAATAAGCACTGTTTCTGTAACATTTGCTCAACCTAATTATTCTAAAATTAAAGAAATCAAAGTTGCATATTTCACTGAGAAACTAGAACTCACCCCTTCGGAATCTGAGAAGTTTTGGAAAATATACAATCAATATGAAACGGAAAGATATGCTTTGAAAAAAGCTTCTAAAAAACCAGAAGGTCAAAAGATCTCAGAAATGACAGACGCTGAACTTTATCAGTGGATCGATTCCTCATTAGATAAGAAAGAAAAGGAAGCGGCACTTCAAAAAAAGTATTTTGTAGAATTCAAAAAAGTACTGCCTGCAAAAAAATTAGTGAAACTGATAAATATAGAAGAGCAATTTCGTCAGTTTTTGTTCAAGCAAGCACAACAGAAAAAGAAATAGTATGTAAAGAGCTATATCGTAATTCTAAACACAATGATTTATCTTGAAAATAAACCGTATTTAAAGATACAATAAAGAGCTCTTACTCCATCTTTCCATCCTATTTTCTTACCGTCTTCATAAGTTCTTCCATAATAAGCAATACCTACTTCGTAGATTCTGATTTTAGGTATTCTGGATAATTTAATAGTGACTTCAGGTTCAAAACCAAACCTTTTTTCTTTTAGGTCTAATTGTTGTGCAATTTTGGTATTAATCATTTTGTAACAAGTTTCCATGTCAGTTATATTGACATTACAGAAAAAATTACAAAGAGTAGTAAGTAATTTATTACCTATTGTATGAAAAAAAAATAGAACTCTATGAGGTTTGCTACCCATGAATCTAGAACCATATACAACATCAGCACATCCTGATAAGATAGGTTTTAGCATATCGTTATAATCAAAAGGATCGTATTCCAAGTCTGCATCTTGAATAATGAGAAATTCTCCTTTTGCCTCTTTAATACCTTTATGGAGAGCAGCACCTTTTCCTTGATTAGATTCTTGTTTAAAGTAGTATAAATTATTAGTGGGGTTTTCTGAAATATATTTTAGAATAATTTCATCGCTTTTATCAGTTGAAGCATCATTGATGATTATGATTTCCTTTAAAATATTATTCACTAAAGGAACTTCAATTACTTTATCTAATATTTTAGTAATTGTGTTCTCCTCGTTATAAACAGGAATGATAATAGATAGAGAGTTAATCATTTTTTTAATATACTTGGCTAAAGTATTAAAACATTCAATTTATCTTTAACAATACAGTATATATTAATTCAACAATTAAAAGATGATAGGTTTTTATAAAATAAAAAAGAAATAAAAAGTCAATTTTAAATTATAACAATTGGACTTTCTGAGTATCTATTATTTTTCTAAGATTTATCAATGCATATCTCATTCTTCCCAATGCCGTATTAATACTCACATCTGTCATTTCAGAAATCTCTTTAAAACTCAATTCAGCATAATATCTAAGCACAAGAACCTCTCTTTGCTCATCGGGTAAAAGTTTGATTAAAGTTTTGATAGATTGAGCATTCTGTTCCTTCATTAAGATGTCTTCAATATTTTCATCTACAAACCCAATAGATTCTAAAACATCATTTCCTTCAGCGTCTACGATAACAGGTTTTCTTTTGACTTTTCGGAAGTAGTCGATACATAAGTTATGAGAGATTCTCAAAACCCATGGTAAAAACTTCCCCTCTTCTTTATAGGTGCCAGAATTTAAGCTATCAATGACTTTGATGAAAGTCTCTTGAAAAATATCTTCTGCTAAATATTGATCTTTTAGAATAAAGAAAATAGAAGTATAAACTTTGTTTTTGTGCCTTATGATCAATTGATTCAAAGCTGCGATGTCACCCTTAAGATAGGATTGAACAAGTTCATGGTCGGTTAGTGCTACACAGTACGTCATTGCCGTATATAATTTAGTGATTGTTAAAAGTGTAGATTTATTCCATATTGAACCCTCGTGATTTTATTTTTGTTATAATATCTAAATTAGAAAATTAGCAACTGCTTGTAATACCTATAAACCATTATATTACTTCAAATTCACCTGAATTAACACTTTTTATTGCATATGTCTTCAAATAATTCGTTCAAATCCACTTCCAAAAATATATTTATCAAAGGTGCAAGAATGCATAACTTAAAGAATATATCCGTAGAAATCCCTAGAAACCGATTGGTTGTCATCACTGGAGTCTCTGGATCTGGGAAATCTACACTCGCTTTTGATACACTTTATGCAGAAGGTCAAAGAAGATATGTGGAGTCATTATCATCTTATGCTCGACAGTTTTTAGACAGAATGGAAAAGCCAGATGTAGACTATATCAAGGGCTTATCTCCAGCAATTGCTATCGAACAAAAAGTCACGACTGCTACCACGCGGTCGACGGTTGGAACATTGACCGAAATTTATGACTACTTAAGATTATTGTATGCGAGAATTGGTGTGACATATTCACCTGTAACAGGAGAAGTGGTCAAGAAATTTGAAGTGTCAGATGTAGTAGATGAATTGTTGAAATTTGAAGAAGGGAAAAAATATCAAATCTTAGCACCATTCAAATATTCTGAACCTGCTTTAGAAGATTTACTTCAAAAAGGAATCAATCGAATTTTAGTCGATCAAAAACCTAAAAGATTAGATCAGTTATTAGAGGATGAACAAGAAATCCAAGGTTTAAAAGTCGCAAAAGATATTTGGATTGTTGTCGACAGGTCTGTAATAAAAAAAGAGGAAGATTCCATCAATAGAATGGCGGACTCAATACATCAAGCATTTGAATTGAGTGAAGGATATTGTAGGATAGATTTTCCTGGAGAATTGTCTAAAGACTTTAATTCTAGATTTGAAATGGACGGAATGGTATTCGATATTCCATCACCGCAATTTTTTAATTTTAATTCTCCTTATGGAGCTTGTACAAAATGCGAAGGCTTTGGAAATATATTAGGAATAGATGAAAGCTTAGTGATTCCTGATAAAAACTTATCCTTGTATGAAGGAGCAATTGCGCCTTGGAAAGGAGAGACGATGAGTTGGTGGAAAGATCAGTTTATTCAAAAAGCAGATAAAATCGATTTCCCAATTCATGCTCCAATTATGGACTTGACAGAAAAACAGTTTCAACAATTATGGTTTGGAAGTCCTGGTATACTTGGAGTAAGACAGTTTTTTAATGATGTAGAATCTCAAACCTATAAAATTCAATATAGAGTTTTATTGTCTAGATATAGAGGAAGAACAGTTTGTGATGAATGCCATGGAACTCGACTTCGCAAAGAAACTCAATATGTAAAAATCAACGACAAACATATCGGTCAGACTTTAATGATGACGATATCCGAATTGCAAGATTGGATGAAAGGTCTTGAAATCAGTGAGCATGATCAAAAAATAGCATCTAGAATTTTATTGGAAATCAATAATCGATTACAATTTATGATAGATGTAGGATTGGAATATTTATCTCTTAATCGGTTTTCAAACACATTGTCGGGCGGAGAATCCCAAAGAATTAATTTGACGAGAACATTGGGGAGTAATTTGACAGGTTCTTTATATATTTTGGACGAACCGAGTGTAGGATTGCACCCTCAAGATACTTCAAGGTTAATAAAAGTATTGAAGCATTTAAGAGATCTTGGAAATACTGTAATTGTCGTAGAGCATGAAGAGGAAATTATTAGAAGTTCAGATTACTTAATAGATATCGGACCTGCTGCAGGAAGATTTGGAGGAGAAGTCGTGTATGCTGGACATTTTAATGCTAAAGGACAAAGTAGTTTAACTACTCAATATTTAAATGGTGAGTTAGAAATACCATTGCCAGAATTAAGAAGGAAGTCTTCTAATTACGTCAAAGTTATTGGAGCACGTGAAAACAACCTAAAAAACATTGATGTAAAAATTCCACTTCAAGCACTTACAGTCGTGACGGGTGTTTCGGGTTCTGGGAAATCTACCTTAATCAAACAAATAGTTTATCCTGCTTTGAAAAATAAGCTGGAAGACTTCTCGCAAAAACCCGGACTTCATAAAGATTTTATCATTCCATCAAAAGGTATTTCTAAGGTTGAAATGGTCGATCAAAATCCAATAGGTCGATCTTCGAGATCTAATCCGGTCACTTATATTAAAGCTTACGACGCTATTAGAGAATTATATGCTCAACAGACTTTATCTAAATTGAGAGGTTACCAACCTAAACATTTTTCCTTTAATGTGGATGGCGGAAGATGTGAAACGTGCAAAGGAGAAGGAGAGACTGTTGTAGAAATGCAGTTTTTAGCGGATATTCATTTGACTTGTGAAACATGTAAAGGTAAAAGATTCAAAAGAGAAGTATTAGAAGTTCACTATAAAGGAAAATCTATTGCAGATATTTTAGAAATGTCTGTAGAAGAGTCTTTAGAATTTTTCAGTGAGAAAAAAGATCTAGTTCAAAAATTACAACCATTATTTGATGTAGGATTGGGTTATGTACAGTTAGGACAATCGAGTAGTACTCTAAGTGGAGGTGAGGCACAAAGAGTGAAGTTGGCTTCATTTTTACAAAAAGGTGGAAATAGATTACCCGTATTTTTCTTATTTGATGAGCCTACAACTGGCTTGCATTTTCATGATATCAATAAACTATTGACTGCTTTTAATGCATTGGTAGAACAAGGACATACAGTAGTTGTGGTCGAGCACAATTTAGATGTAATTAAAAGTGCAGATTGGATCATAGACTTGGGGCCTACAGGTGGAAAAGATGGAGGATATTTGTTGTATGAAGGAGCTCCGGAAGGAATTATATTAGAAGAAAAGTCAATTACTGGAAAGTTTTTAAAAGAAAAACTGTAATTATTTATTTAGAGAATGAGTAATAAGTGAAAATAGAAAAGCAGCTAATTATTAGCTACTTTTCGTTTTTATAATATATTTTGAAGTATAAGTGGAGGTTTAGAACATCACTGCGATTCTTAATCCAAGGCCTCTAGCTACCACTCTTTCATTATCTGTATCTTTAATTACATTAGTAAATCCATTTCTGAAATATATACCTCCTACAAGAGAAGTGTTGTCAGAAACTCTAAACTCAACACCACCTTCAAAATGTAGTGCTAAATGATAAAGATTGATTTTATTAATATCACTAGGGAAAAACTCTAAGTTGCTAATTCTAACATTATTATCAGAGAAGTTATCCTCAGGAAAATTTTGATCCACATATGAATAAGCACCTCTAGCTCTAATTCTAAAACTATTTATAATTCCCAAAGAACCATAAAATGTCAAATTATTTGCTGATTCATTAGAACGAAGTTTTAAGCTTAATGGAATCTCAAAATACTGAACTTTAGCAGTTAAACTTGAAGAGCCAGGATTAGTATTATCACTAGAAACTCCCGAAAGTTTACCGCCGGACATATCGATAGTAACTCCAGATGAAATTGCATATCTTTCGTTATTATCTATGACAAAGTCAAAGACCGCTCCGTAGTTAAAAGAGAAACGAGTACCTTTTGAATCCACAAACTTACTGTCTGCTGAATACCAAGAAATACCTGGTGAAGTAGTAAAGCCAAATCTTACTTTTGCTTGAGCGAAAGAAGAAAAGCTAAATAATAGTAAAGCGATAATCAAAATTGATCTTTTCATAAAATGCATTTTATCTTTGTAGTTTAATTATTATGAGACGTAAATATCCGAAATTATTATCAATACTGTTGTCTATCAGTGTTTTTCTTATTCAATGTAATACTTCTGAAGATAGAAATCAATACGATATTTCTAAAATCTCTAATCCATTGCCCACAATTAGACTGGAACAAGAATTATATCAGATCCCTATAAATCAAACAAAAGAGGGAATGATGGCTTTGCAGGCTAAATATCCTGACTTAATGGATTATTATATTACTGCCGTAATGAATATCCAAGATACCACAGCAGATCAAACAGAGATGCTCAATATTATGGATGAGTTGATTCATCATCCTTTTATGGTCAATATGTATGATACTATCCAATCTGTCTACAAAGATTTTAGCGCTTATGAAAAAGAACTGCATTTAGCAATTAAGAATTATCAATATTACTTTCCAAAAAGTCCTTCAGTACAATTAGTAACTTTCACGGCAGGAATAGGACCACGAAATTTTTATGACCCTCCTTATTTAGGTGTAGGATTGGATTTGTATTTAGGGAAAGATTATCCATATTACCCTTCTCAAGGTCTGCCTGACTTTTTAATTCAAAGATTTATTCCTAAATATATAGCTACTGATGCTGCAGTCAGTTTAGCCACAGGTGAAATAGTAGACCCGCTAAAAAGGGGAAGTCAGCTTTTAGATATGATGGTTTACTACGGAAAGCTCTATTATATCTCTTCTTATTTTTTACCAAAGAGACCAATTGAAGATTTCTTTAGTTATACTTCTGAAGAATGGGAATGGTGTGAAGTCAACAAAAAGGAAATATGGTCCTTTTTTATTGATGGTGAATGGTTGTACGCTAAACAATTTATGGATTACCGCAAATTCATAGAAGATGGACCTACAACTATGGGAATGCCACAAGGGGCACCCGATAGAGTGGGTAGATGGGTAGGTTATCAGATTGTCAAAAAGTATATGAAAGAAAAGCCCAACACTACTTTTGAAGAACTGATCAATTTAGAATCTGGTCAAGAAATTTTGACAGCATCTAAGTATAAGCCATAAAGAGTATTCTAAAAACTATTTACTTATTTGTAAAAATAGAGGTGTTGTCGGAGTATCTAATCACCAGAATCTAATAATAGCTACCAAAATACCACATAGAAATCATATAATGAAGTTCCTATGTAGTTAAAATATAAAGGTTTATACAAAGTGTCTTTCGTAGAAATCCATCGTGTTTTTACGCATGATTTTATCTACAATGACTTCAGGCTTTTGACCGTACCACAAGGTTTTACCATATTTAGTTCTGTCTAAAAACTCTATCATATTCTGATACATTTCAGGGAATGTAGAACTTCTATCATAAGGATCGATATGTTCGATAGCTCCATCTAAGTCGGAACCTATTGCGATACTATTCCAGCCTGTTTCATTACCAACTGCTTTTACGATATGTAGAGCATTATCAAAAAACACTCTGAGGTAGGCTTCTTTAATTTTTTCAATATCAGTCTCGTTATTGATACTCGTTTTGAAAAATTCCCCGCCACCTAATTTATGCTTGTCCAACATGATTCCGATCAGACCAGTAGATTTGTGAATGATGTTGATTTCTTCGTCAGAAATATTTAAGCTCCAGCTATTGAAATGCTTTGAATTGTATTTAACTGGAGTATCTGGTTTTCTAAGACTACCATTCATAGTTTTAAAACCATTCACGCCAGTATGACTAGAAACTATTGGGATTTTATCATTCGCAGAAATATAATTATAGCTTCTAATCCAATTATAATATTCAATTCTACCTTTAATGCTCATGTGTTTGGTATCTACAATGATACGTTTACCATTATTTACACTCGCATATTCTTTTAATACTTTTATTCCTAATCCTGTCAATCCAGAATCTAAGCCTCTGTTTTGATTAAGGACATTCTTTTGATTTCCAGCAAAACTTCTACTATGGCCACAAAGATTATTATAAAAGTGATGGCTTAAATTGACAGTCAAAGGAGGGACTTCCCAAGATTTAATGATGCCAATATTCTCTTCTAATTTCCTTTTCAATTGAGTAGGAGTCATATTACCTTGACTCATTTCCTCGTCCCACAATACATGTGAACCTTCAATTGAAATAATAATTGCCAATGTTGTGTCGTCTTTTTCTAAAATATTTTTCAGCTCAGTATAATTATTGACGACTTTATAAGCATATTTTTTATCAGGAGACTTTCCTTGATTCTCTATTAAATACTTATATTCTTCTTGTAAATCTTCAAAATAATTATTGGTCTCTCTCATGTGATTGACACTGTCAACACTATAGCCACTGATGACTTCTAACATCTCATCATGAGATTTCTTATTCACTACTAAGTTGGGAATATTTCTAATTTGTAGAAAACCCTTCTCCATAGGATATAAAGAAGCTGTAGCTACTCTCACTTTACCTTTCGCTAGTTGATAAAAATTCGATTGAGCATATTTACCTAATCCAGGAGTATTGTTATAAGCAAACTTTGCAAGGTTAGTCTTGCCTAAGATATGTTCAAAATCATCCCAAAGGTTTCTTCTTGGATGAGGACGACCAGAGTTAAAAGTTTTAATAGTTGGATGAATGTGTATATCGGCAAAATATTCTCCTAGGGGCATATGAGTTGTTAATTTTTAAAATGTCGCACAATCTAACTGTTTATAGTGATAAGACATAGTAGAAAGTTGGTATTGACAACAATTTAACAAACTAACAATTGAAGAAGAATTACTCTATAACTTGAATGGTATCTGCAACCTTTCTAGCACGTGCTCTTACAGAATCTATCGGTGAATCTATTGTATCGTATGCCAGGCCAATGCCCATTCTTCTATAAGGTCTAGATGTAGGTTTCCCAAATATTTTAAAATCTGATTTTGGAATTGTTGCAGCTTCATAAAGCCCTGCATAAGTTGGTTGATTAGATTCTTTATGCGCTAAAATCACCGCACTTGCAGCAGCTTTTTCTAATTGAATAAGAGGAATATTAAGTCCTAAAATTGCTCGAGCGTGCAATTCAAATTCGTTGAAATTTTGAGAGTTAGCCAAAGTGACCATCCCTGTATCATGAGGTCTTGGAGATAGTTCACTGAAATAAACTCCGTTGTTGGTCAAGAAAAACTCTACTCCCCATATTCCTGCGCCACCCAAAGCGTGAGTGACTTTTGCTGCCATTTCTTGTGCATCTTTTAAATCTGATGGAGAGATGACACAAGGTTGCCAACTTTCTATATAATCTCCACGCTCTTGTCGATGACCGATAGGCGGACAAAATAGGGTAGGACCTTCTTTTTGAGTGACCGTTAAAAGCGTAATTTCTTCATAAAAGTGAATGAATTCTTCTATAATCGCTACTTTAATATCGCCTCTACTTCCTTCCATTGCATAAGTCCATGCAGTATCAACTTCAGAATGATTATTAACTATACTTTGTCCTTTGCCACTACTACTCATGAGCGGTTTGATGACAAATGGAAACCCGATGGAGTCAACTGCTTTTTTGTATTCTTCTAAAGTTTCAGCATAAAAGTATTTGGCCGTCTTCAATCTTAATTCTTGAGCAGCTAAATCTCTTATCGCTCTTCTGTCCATAGTGAAATTAGCAGCGCGAGCACTTGGTACGACTTGAATGCCATTTTGCTCATACTTATAGAACTGAACAGTTCGAATAGCTTCAATTTCTGGAACAATAATATCAGGTTGGTGCTTTGCAACAACAGCATCTAAGGCATCTCCATCAAGCATGTCTATCACTTCAAATCCGTCAGCCACTTGCATCGCAGGAGCATTCGGATAACTATCTACAGCAATAATGGTTTGCCCGAGTCTTTGACAAGCGATGACGAGCTCTTTGCCCAATTCTCCTGATCCAAATAATAGAATTTTCTTCTGCATTCGAATAAAACTATCTATAAAAAATTAACCAATAAACTGACAAAGATATGCTGTATCGATAAATACGATTAAGTCAAAACTGCTATTCGCTTCCACTTCAAAACTCTCACCTGGTTCAAATAATTCCCACTCCTCCATACCAGAGATTTTTACTGTCAAAGATCCTGACACTATTGTTATCAACTCTTTTTTGCCAGTATTGAAAGTATATTCACCAGCTTTCATTACACCTACTGTAGTTGCACCACTTGCACTATTAAAAGCTAAAGATTTTACTTTACCATCGAAATACTCATTAACAGCTATCATTTTGATTTTTTTGATAAAAGTAGATAAAATACTAGGTACAAATCTGTAAAGACGTAAAATTATGAAAGGGTTTTATTAAGATTTATATCTATTTTGTATTCAATATTCTAAAATAATTTAATGAAACAAGTCTTTTCTTCTATTCATTCCCCAGTCGAAAAGAGACTTTATAATATTGGACTAATTGTTTATGTTTTCCTTCTTATTTTATCTGTAGTTTATTATCAGGAGCGGGTAATTCTTTATGACAATTCATTTTATTTATTTGAAATGATTAGAACTGAAAGCTTTTGTATTCAACGTTTTAGAGTCATTAGCTTTCTCCCAGAGTTGCTAGCATTTCTAGCAATTAAAATAGGAGCACCTCTTATTGTTGTGAGCGTTTTGTTTTCTGTGGGTTATTCTTTATTCTATTTTGTTATATATCTCATTGTAGGATTATTTTTGAGAAAGTATCAACTCGCTATTGTTTTATTATTGGTCAATACGCTGATTGTTTCTCATACTTTCTTTTGGAATATTTCGGAGTTGTATTTAGGGATAGGTTTATTGATTCTATTTTTCGCAATAGCTACAGAAAAGAAATTTAAGACTCTGAATGTGTGGCAGAATAATACTCTACTCTTTTTACTTATTTTGATTTCTTCCTCCCATCCATTGATCCTTTTTCCATTCGCTTTTATGCTGTATTATTTGTTCAGACAAAAAGCTCTTGAAGGTAAAATGACTCTATATATTTCTTCAGTTTTTTTAATATTTTATATCGTCAATAGAGTTTATTTTACAGATTGGTACGACTCTGAAAAGTTAAATGCAGTAAATAATATCAAGACATTATTTCCCCATTATTTAAATATAGAAACCAATCATCTCTTGCTAAAAGATGCAATTCGACCTTATTTATTTGCATTGATTCTTTGGGTGATTTCTCTTGCTTTTTATCTTCAAAAAAGGAAGTGTTTTGATTTAATTATAACCAATTTATTTCTATTTGGCTATTTATTTTTAGTCAATGTCTCTTTTCCAAATGGAGTAAAATCCTTTTATATGGAAAACATGTATTTGGTGGTTTCTATGGTTTTAGGTTTAATATTTATCTTCGAAATTGTTCCTACTTTCAAAAGAAAAGCAATTGCTCCAGCTTTTATTTTAATTATTTCCATAGCGTGTATAGGTAGAATAGTCTATTACAAACAAGAATATACGGATAGAATCAATTGGTATAAAACGTATTTCGAGGGTCAAGAAAATAAAAACATTGCATTACCAACGGACGTCGCTCCCAATGAAATTCTAACGATGTCTTGGGCTATTCCTTTTGAGGTGAATATTTTATCTACAATAGAATATGGGGAAACTTATGGCTTAGTTTTTTTAGATGAATTGAATGAAAGAAATGAAGAAAAGCCATTTTTTCAGAATCAATTCATAACACCTTGGAGCAAAATTCCATATAATGAACTCCCTCAACAATACTTTAAGTTCTCTAATGAACCTTATCTCGTGAAGTATGAGTTGAAGTAAAAAATTACTCTTCTACATAATCTAAATCTTTCCCAAAAGTCTCTTCTGTATAATATGTAGCGATGAAAGCTACAAATAAAACAGCCGCTGTGATAGGAAAGTTGACAATGTCGAAATTATTACATTAAATATTTTCGTCGAGTTTTTTCAATTCTTGTTCCAACTCTTCAATACTTGGCAAACTACTTTTTAGATTATCGGGGAGATTTTCTACAAGTATTAGTTCGCTGATGCCCATTGGCTTATTAATGTCTCGCAAAGCAAATTCCGCTTCAATATTGTTTTTGTCTTTACAAAGTAGAATTCCAATCGTAGGATTATCTGACTCGTCTTTCACTAGACTATCTACTGCGGAAAGGTAAAAATTGAGCTTGCCCGTAAACTCAGGAATAAATTTAGTGTTTTTGAGCTCAATGACTACATAACATTTTAGTTTGATGTGATAAAATAATAAATCTAGATAGTAATCGCTATTTGCTACTTTTAAATGATATTGATTTCCTACAAATGCAAAACCTTTTCCTAATTCCAGTAAAAATTTACTAATATGTTGTATCAATTGTTTTTCTACATCCCTTTCTCTATAATCAATATCTAAGCTCAAAAAGTCAAATATATAAGGGTCTTTTAAGGTTTGGGTAGCTAAGTCAGATAAAGGTTCAGGTAAAGTGTTTTTAAAATTTGTAATAGCTTTTCCTTTTCGTTCGTATAAATTTGATTTTATTTGAAGGTCTAATATATCTCTGCTCTAACTATTTTCTATCGTTTGATTGATGTAAAATTGGGCTTCTGGAAGATTCTTTATTTTAGTAATAATGATTTTAATATGTCCCCATGGAATTCTGAAAACTGGATGGTTTGAGAATTCATCCTTAATTTTTGTTATTATTCCTTGATTTTTTAATTCGTTCGCAGCCTGTGAACGAATTGATTCTTCTATGCTTTCTAAATTAGAAATTGCTTGTTTAGGATTTAAGTTCACAGCTTGTGAACCAAATGAAAAGTATTGATAAAATAAACGACATGTTTTAAGATTTGACACCGAAAAGCCTTTCATATTTGGAAACTCGTCTTGTAAGTCTTTTGAGACTGTTTCTAAAAATTTTGAACCCCAAACCGTTTGTTTTTCATTTATAGACTTTCCTAATTCCCAATAGAACTGAGTTAAAGCAATATTTACCGTTACAGCAGCTTTTAACTGTGTCGATCTTATTTTAAACTTTAATTCAATTATCCAATTTTTATATTCTTTACTTAAATCCATGACAAATCTTTAATAAATGAAGAAGCTTGAAGGTTTTACTCTTCTACATAATCTAAATCTTTCCCGAAAGTCTCTTCTGTATAATATGTAGCGATGAAAGCTACAAAGAAAACAGCCGCTGTGATAGTTATCGAGGCTGATATAATTCCTGAAATAGGATCGTGATCTGGTAGCATCCATTTAAATAATTCTGACAATGGCCACACCGCTCCACGTACAAAATTAGGAATCGTATTAGAAGCTAAAGATCTAATATTGGTACCAAACTGTTCTGCTGCATTGGTCACAAATAATGCCCAATATCCTGCAGCAAATCCCATCAGAAAGCACATCGCTTTAAAATATGTTACACTGACATTAGTATTGATGAGGTAAACAGCACAAATAACAAACAGGAAAATTTGAAAGCTAAGGATTACTTTTTTCCGTGTTTTTAATATTTGACTAAAAAAACCACTTGAGAAATCACCAAAACTTAAACCGATATAAGCAAACATAATGCTATCGCTGACTTTGACCTCTCCTTCTACGCCCAATGCCATAGCTATTTTATCTGATTGGCCCACTAAAATCCCAACGACTAACCAAATCGGTAATCCGAGTAAAATCGAATTGATATATTTATAAAATCTCTTTTTATCATTGAAAAATAGCGCAACATTACCTTTTGAAATAGAATCTTTTTGTTGAATCTCTTTAAACATTCCTGATTCGAAAGCACCTGCGCGCATAACCAAAAGAGATAATCCCATTACACCTCCTAACAGATAAGCGATTTGCCAATTGGAAAATTTTATCCCGATGATTGGATAAATCCACTCTGCAATATAATGACCTTCTGTGCCCACCAATGAAGCTACGACTGCACCACATACCCCCACTGTTACGATGACCATCGTGCCCCAACCTCTGGTTTTCTTATCCATAGATTCTACGACGAGAGTAATACCTGCACCAAGCTCTCCCGCTAATCCAACTCCTGCAATAAATCTTAAAACACTGTAGGAGGTTAAATCTGTTACAAATGCATTAGCAATATTCGCTAGAGAATACATTATAATAGATCCAAACATTACGGAAACTCTACCTTTTTTATCTCCCCAAATCCCCCACAAGATTCCACCGATTAGCATTCCTACCATCTGAAAGCTAAAGAGGTTCATCTCATAATTGATCAATTCTTCTATAGATAATTCTCCAAAAATGTCCAGTAAACTTTCTTTTTTGACCACATTGAATAGAATCAAATCGTAGATGTCTACAAAGTATCCAAGCGATGCTACCAAAACTAATAGTCCTACGCTTTTGGAAGAGGAAGGCTGCATAAAAGAAAATATTTATGCAATGGTAAAAAAAATATGTCAGAATCTTGCAATATGGGTTTTGATTGAAGTCAATGACTTGAAATCTATTTCATAATTTAAAGACTAGTCGAAATAAACTTACCATATTAAAGAGAACGTAAGTCAAGCTGTCATTTACTTAAAAACAAAAACGTCTGTACTAAGACAGACGTTTCATTAATTTTGTAAATAGAAGAAATTATTTCTTTTGAGCAAATATTTCTGGAACAACTTTTACGGATTCAGGCAAATCTCCTGAAAGTGATTTTAAGAATGCTGTAATATTTTCAGCCTCTTCATCACTGATATTATAATTTAATTGACCTTTTGCCATAATGATTACTGCGTCTTTTAATTCTTTTACGTGACCGTCATGAAAATAAGGAGCAGTGTGTTCTATGTTTCTTAAAGAGGGAACCTTAAACATGTATTTCTGATTTTCATCTTGATTCAAATCGAACAGACCATTGTCGATATTTGGAGAATTAGTCAAGGTCCAATAATCATGATGAATTCCAAATTTTTGGAACATCGTCGCTCCTAATAATGGGCCAGTATGGCATTGGGTACATCCTACTTTAATAAAGGACATCATTCCTTTTTTCTCTTGTAGAGTCAATGCATTTAAATCGCCTTTTAGGTAAGCATCAAATGGAGCAGGAGTAATTAGTTTTCTTTCGAAAGCTCCAATTGCATTGGTTAAGTTGCTATAAGTTATTGGTTGATCATCGCTAGGATAAGCTCTTTTGAATAATTTCTTGTAAAGATCGATATCTTTTAATCTTTGTACTAAAAAATCTTCGTTGGGAATCATCATTTCTACCGGATTGGTAATAGGCATTCCCGCTTGATCTTCGATAGTTTCTGCTCTTCCGTCCCAGAACTGTTTAAAGTGCATCGATGCATTTAATACAGTCGGTGAGTTTCTTCCTCCACGAGTAATCCCGTCATCTCCGAGAGAAGTAGCTTCGTTGTCTACTCCGAATGCATTTAAATCATGACAAGAGTTACAGCTAATAGTACTATTTTTAGACAGTCTTGGATCATAATATAAGTGATATCCTAAGTTCACTTTTGGATCTGTTTTCAATACTAAATTTGGATCATTGCCAATTGGGCTGAAAAAATCTTCTTTAGCATTTTGAATGGAAAGGTCGTACTGAGAACTTTGAAACTGATCTTTTTCTCTTTGAATTTGATCATCAAAATTTCCACACGAAGTAAGAATTAATGTAGGAAGAATAAATAAGGGCAAAACTTTTCTCATGGTCATAGTATTGTCACAAAAGTATGGAATCTTTTTATAGATAAAGATTGATAAATTAGATTTATTAATAGAGAATCTTTATAAGAATACACCCTTCACAAATCGATGTAAAGGGTGTTGTTTTTAAGAATTAAATTTATCTCAGTAGTAGAATGGAACCTTGAATGGTAAAATCGCTACCATCTACTTTCGTCCCAACGGCATAATATGTATAATTATCCATAGGTTGTAATTTCCCCTGATAGGTTCCATCCCAACCATTTTTAAGGTCATCTGTACTAAAAATTAATGTTCCCCATCTATTATAAACAAACAATTGAAAAGACTGAACATTGGAAGACAAGAGATTAAAGAAATCATTTTTTCCATCACCATTAGGAGTAAAAACTTGAGGAACCAATACGTCGCAATTTGCTATTACCTCTAGTGAGTCGCTTTCTACACATCCTTTGTAGTAGACTTCTACTGCCACAGTTCCGACAGTACCTTTTACAGTAATAGGATTTTCATTTTTCTCTCCAGTATTCCATACGATGCTATCATAAGGATAAGAATAATCTAACAGAATAGGAGTTGTCAAATTAGGACAAAGTGCAAAATCGTCTCCTAATCTTACTTCAGGAATAGTGATAATTTCAATAGTAGAGATCGTGTCAAAAGAACCACAGAGACTGTCTTTTAATGTCAAATGTATAGTATAGATACCTTCAGATTGAAAGGATGTAGTATCTATTTTCTGCTCAGAAACCCCACCATCACCAAACTCCCAGAAATAGTTTTGATAAACACCTTTAGAAGAAGAGGCGTCAAAAATGATATCTTTTTCAATACAGTATATCTCTTGTGACTGTTGAATAATAGGTTGAACAAAATCTCTAACTATGACAAAATCGCTTATGCTGTCTTTGCACCCAGCTTCGGTCAATACGCTTAGTTTAATTTCGTAAGGGCCAGGAGCATTATATTGAACTTTTGGATTTTTTAGGGTAGATGTTGTGCCATTTCCTAAATCCCATTCATAAGATTTTACTTTATTCTTATCGGCTGCTTTAGAATTGTTTTTAATCGTCATCAATTGCTGAGGACATGCTTCTTGGAAATCAAAATCTACGATAGGCAAAGAAAATACTTGAAAATCTTTTGTTGTAGAATCAACACAACCACGTTTTGTGCTGACTAATAATTTTATGGGATAAATACCTTTTTCTTCATAGGTATGCTCGATGTTCTGAGCGGTATAAATTGTGGAATCACCCATGCTCCAATTCCAACGGAAAATATCATTAAGAATCGTAGTAGATAAATCATTGAAAGTGATAGAGTTTTTCTCACACGCTAATGTATAATCAAAATCTACTTTTAAATCAGGAAGGACATCTAATTGAATAGATTTTGAATCTGTACATAAGCTACCTGAATTAATAGTTAGTGTGACAATATTTCTTCCTGTATCTGCATAAGTATATATTGGACTAGCCTCAGTTGAGCTACCAAAAGTGCCGAAACTCCAAAGATTTGTACTATTATCAGTACTTTGATTTGTAAAAGATACTAGGTGAATATCATCGCAAATCACAAAATTATTGCCTCCGATATTTTTAGCATCTGTTATAAAGTCAGCAATTGGT
This sequence comes from Chitinophagales bacterium, assembly GCA_035515235.1. Classification (GTDB taxonomy): domain Bacteria; phylum Bacteroidota; class Bacteroidia; order Chitinophagales; family JADIYW01; genus JAMLHH01. Next base: position 4,698 of record DATJBS010000045.1, on the reverse strand, counting down.
TGTGGTCGAACGGTAATCGTTTTTGAAATAGAATCTCTACATCCTAAAGTTGTTGTAACCATTAACTTCACTAAATATTCTCCATCTTTTGGAAAAGTATAGCTAGGATTTTTACCTGTTATTACTGTATTGGGTAGAACTTCCCATTCCCAATTTTGAATATCATTATAAATTGATTGGGTTTGATCTTTAAATTCTACAGGAGCTTTCAAACAAATATTGGAAAATGTAAAATCTGGAATTGAAGGTGTTCTAACTTCTATAGAATCTTTTATTTCGTCAACACAACCAAAGTCACTTGTAGCGATAAGTGTTACTTCGAAAAATCCCGGTTCACTAAAAGTGATAGATGGATTAATATCAGAAGAAACCTGTTGATCTCCTAAATCCCATTCGTACTCTTTTATTTTTCCTGTGAGAATTGTGGAGAGGTTTTGAATATCTAATGCTTGGTTGAGACAAACTTGTGAAACATCAAATAATGCTTTAGGAATTGGATAAATAGTAATTTGTTTTGAAACGGACTCCACGCAACCTAAGGCAGTCTTGGCAGTTAATGTCACTGTATAGGTTCCTGGATTATTATACTTTTTGACTGGATCTTTTTGTAATGAGCTACTTCCATCTCCAAAATCCCATACATAGCTATTGAAATCTTTTAATACAGCTACACTTTTATTAGTAAATTCTATTTCAGATAATGCACAATCATTTTTAAAAGTGAAATCAACTTTCTCTATTCCATTGATAACTTTAACATTTTTAGTAATCGTATCTCCGCAGATTTTTCCTTGATTGATTACCAAAGTCACTGGAAAAGTTCCAATTTCAGAAAAAGTATATTGAGGAGAAACTTGAGTAGAAGTTTGATTCAAATCTGTAAAAGACCAATTATTAGTGGCGTTAGAAATACTATTATTTACGAATGAAACCGCTAATAAATTTTCACATTTTAGATAGCTATTGTTTTTCTCAATTCCATCTGTTACAAAATCAGCAATTGGCGCAGGTGCAACAGTTATCGTTTTTGAACTCATGTGTTGACATCCTGAATTAGCTGTGACAGTAAGAGTAACAGTATAGTCTCCAGATTTTTTGTAAACCTTAGAAGGATTTTTCTCATCAGAACTAGTTCCATCTCCGAAGTCCCAATCAAATGTTTTGATAGGATCATAGGGTCTGTTAGCAACAGATTTAAAAAACACAGGAGCTTTAACACATTCTGTAGTATGCGTAAAAGAAGAAGTAACAGGAGGTAAAATTCTTACACTTTTTTGAATAATATTTTGACATGCTGTGCCTAGCTCCAATGTAAGTGTTACGACATAAATCCCTGTATCTGGAAAAACAAATAATGGATTTTCCTCAGTAGAAGTACTTCCTGCAATACCAAAATTCCATAAATAATCTACTTGTTTGGTGGAGGTATTATTGAACTGTACAGAGTAGTCTTTAGTACAATTAAACAACGTAACACTATTAGCAGTATTTCCTGCAACATTAAAATTAGCTTTTGGGATATTCTTGAGAGTTATAGTTTTAGTTATAGAATCCTTACAACCAAATGAAGTAACCGTCATTAATTGAACAGAAATCTTTCCAAACGTAGAGAAGGTATGGTTGGGGGATTTTCCAGTACCGCTTTCTCCAGGCTCAAATTGCCAGATATAAGAAACGATATCGTTATTCTTAGATTTAGAAAGATCTTTGAAATATACAGGTGCAGCAAAACATTGGTTAGTATATTCAAAATTTGGTTGGGAAGCTTCTCGAGTGGTAATGGTTTTGGTGATACTATCTTTACACCCAAAATCACTTGTTGCAATTAAAGAGATATAGTAATCATCCGCTTTTTTAAATGTCACTAGAGGAGAAACATCTGAAGAGTTTCCTAAAGTTCCTAAGTTCCAAGAATATGTTTTAATAGTTCCCGAAGAAATTGTAGAAGTGTTCGTAATGGTTTTTAAGGCATTGAGACAAGCATCGCTATTTGTAAAATTAGCTTTTGGAGCAGGATATATTGTGATTATTTTCTCTAAAGAATCTTTACATCCTAATAAGGTCTCTACTACTAATTTTACAGTATAGGTTCCTGGTAATGTGTAGTTTTTGACAGGACTTTTTAGAGTAGAAAACGTATTGTCTCCGAAGGACCAATTATAACTTTTGACATCATTTTTAACTGTTACAGAAGAGTTGGTAAAGGTCTGATTGGTTTTGACACAGACATTATTAGTTTTAAAATCCACTTTTGTAATCCCGTCAATTACTTGAATAGATTTTACAGTATCATCTGCACATCTCTTGCCAGGGTTGACTGTCAATCGAATATCATATTTACCAGTATCAGGAAATATAAATTGAGCATTTTTTGTTTTAGGTTGGCTTAAATTATTGCCAATCACCCATTGATAAGTAGTTGCATTGATGGAGTTGTCAGCGAAATCTACAGCAAGTAAATTGTCACATCGAATATATTTTCCTGCTTGTTGCTCACCTGTTATATTAAATTCAGCTTTAGGATTAGGAAATACTGATATGGTTTTAGTGATATTATCTGTACATCCTGCCGCCGTGGTAATATTTAAGCTGACGGTATAATCTTTTACAGTTTTGTAGTCATTGATAGGATTAATCAGAGAAGACGTTTTGCCATCACCAAATTTCCAAGATGCTGTTTGAACTTGGTCAAATGTTCTACTCATATTGGTAAAAAACTCTACTGGAAATTTTTGGCAATCGGACTTGAAAGTAAAATCTGCTTGAGGTTCAGGTAAAATTCTCACCCATTGAGTAGACTTATCTTCACAATCAGTTCCTGGATTGACAATTAAATCAATTTTATAAGATCCAGTATCAGGGAACACATAATTCAAATCGTGTGAAGTGCTTGTAAATGCACCTATTTTCCATAGTGATGAGGTAGAAGGTGGAGTAAGATTGGTCAGTACAGCTTCTCTATTATTATTACATATTACAAATCTATCAGGCTGAGATTGTTGTAAGCCATTGATTTTGAATTCTGATGGAGTGAAATCAGGTATAGAGACAGATTGGCTGATGGAATCTTTGCATCCATTGAGGGTCTCAACAAGTATTTGTACAGGATATGGACCTATGCTAGGAAAGGTGTAATTGAATGTTTTTGCAGTAGAGATTTTGTTATTGTCATAAGTCCAAGTTTGTTTTATGATTGGATCTACTGTGGAGGTAGAAGTGCTTAAAAATTTGACAGGATTGTTTTCACAAGTGACTTGATAAGTAAAATTAGCATCCAAAACAGGATAAACTCTTAAGGTAATTATAGAAGTATCTACGCAAGTTTGACCTTTATTGATGATTAAAGTAATATTATATGAGCCAGAATCTGGAAAGGTATAGGTAGGCTCTTTTAAAGTAGAGGTGTCAGAATCAATGCCATCTATTCCAAAATCCCAAAAATAAGATTGCGCATCTAAGCTTTTATTTCTGAATTTTATCGTTTGTCCTTTACAAGAAGCGTAAACTCCTTCTACAGGCTCTGCAGCATTAATTGAAGCTTTTGCTGTGGCAACTATACAATCTGCCACGTTGAATTGAATATCTCTTTTGTATAAACCAATAGATTGACCGGAAGCATCAAATTCTTCCACGCAAACCGCTAATGTGTAAATACCCAGTTTCTCAGGTGAAAATGACAGTAAACCAGTATTAGGATTTAAAATTACTTCTACATCTTTTCCAAGTGGTTGCGTAGGAGTATGTCCAGTCGCATATTCTACAGGAGTGTATGGAGGACGAGAAGCGGTAACTGGTTTTACGCCGCTATTGGTGTTATTATTTCCACCAATAAATGGCTCACAAAGCGAATATTTTAATGTATTCCCATCAACATCTGTTGCAGCAAATTGATACTCAAAATTAGATCTTATACAAACTAATAGAGGGGGCTCTTGTTTAAAAGTAGGATTGGAGTTGTTTGCTAACATGGCTGCTCTTGTTAAATGAGCATTATAAGTCGATCCTTGATTCCCAGGGTTTCCTAAGTTGGTAATATTAGAGGGCCTGCAACAACGTTGATGAGCATACATATATCCATTGCCATTTAAAGCGACGGTATCTAAGAAAGTATAAACAGCTTTATCAATTTTTACATCGGGAACTTGTTTAGCACAAGGACCTAAATCATTTAATGGTAAAGTGCTAACCCCTGAAGAATAAAGTCTAATGCTTTTATTGCGATAGCTAGAATTATCTAAGTTGAAAATAGTGATGTTTAATGGATTGTCAAAAGTAGCTCCTCCTCCTAAAGCATCTCTATAAATCCTAACGGTAATCTCATAAACTTGTTTGCCATCGCCAAGAGTTTTGACGTAACTATATCTCATTTCTCCACCAGTCAAATGTTCTGCATGAACAGTAGCATCCATTTTAAACAAGCAAATAAGAAGCAATAATATTTTAAAACATTGTTGTCCGGAATAAAAAGAGTAGCCGATTAAGGCTACTCAAAAATATCGTACTTTTGTAATAACTACAAAACATTAGAACGATGTCTAAAAGTAACTATTTTTCAACTAAGTGTGTTTTCGGACAGCTGATTTCTTTAATTGATGATGAAATTATATCAAACGCTGTAAATAAGACACAATCTGATAAATTCACTAAAAAATTTACAACAAAAGACCATTTAATAAGTATGGTTTTCTGTTCATTTGC
>DATJBS010000044.1:0-58948 GCA_035515235.1 Chitinophagales bacterium | reverse complement strand
TGCTAAACCCAGAAATCAACTCACTTTATTTGATTAGCTTGTTTTTGAAAAAACTGATAATTAAAAATAAAAAGTCAATGTTTAGGCTACTTTTGATAGACTAACAACTTTATTTTAATTTATCTCGGACAACAATGTTTTTAAGTAATTTAATAACATCTTTTGAAAAGTTTTAATGAATAATATGACGATCACCATGTCCAATTTCCATCTGTTTTCGCAAGACTTATTTTGATATCATTCTTGATTCTTAGAAAAGTACTAACTCAATTTCCCTTTCACATCAAAAGCATCTCTCAGTCCATTACCTAAAAGATTGAAAGCCAATACTAAAATCATTATTGCAATACCTGGAGCTAAAGCTAAAAATGCTTTACCAGGAATAAAGAGATAATTGTGTTGTTCATTCAACATGACTCCCCAAGAAGGCATCGGTGGTCTTACTCCAATTCCAACCAAACTTAAACCTGCTTCAATTAATATCGCTGAAGCAAAATCTGCGGCAGCAATTACCATAATGGGTCCAATAATATTCGGCAAAATATGTTTAAAGATGGTTCTGAAATGTCCATAACCCAAGCCTTTAGCTGCTTGGATGTATTCCATTTCTCTTACTGACATGACTTGACCTCTCACAATACGAGCGACTTCCACCCACATCGATAAACCTACTGCAAGGTAAATTACCCAAAATCTATCTACTCTACCATCTAAAGCAAAAGTCAGTGCCATTGCTAAAAGAATAGTAGGAACTGCCCATATCACATTGATGAGCCACATGATAATATTGTCTACATATCCTTTGAAGTATCCTGCAACAGCTCCCAAAAATATTCCGATGGTCATCGATATCATGACTGCGATAAATCCTACTGAAATAGAGACTCTTACGCCAAAAAGCAATCTGCTTAAAATATCTCTGCCGTAATTATCTGTTCCCAGCCAATATTTCTTTTGTATGATATTCTGCTCGTCTATTTGTTTCTTGATATGATCTAGATTCTGAGAAATCATCACTCCTTTAGCATCTGTGAATTGCATATTATTGCCCACGATTTTAAAGTCGCTTTTTTCTGACGGAAGTCCGTAAGCTATTTCAGGAATACTATATCGCTCTTCTACTGCAGGAATATAATCTCCTTTATATTGTTGAACGACAAGCTCCGCTTGATCCCATTGGTAATCTGTTATAGGAATTAATTTATAAGGATTGGGGGTGCCGTGTGCAATTCTTTGAAAAATATTAGACTTTTCTACTTCTTGGTTTTTCTTAACCAAAAGCATTTGTATGCTATAATTTGGATTCTTATTGGTCAATTCGAGCACTTGGTCATTAGCATCGGGTGTGCCATCAGGAGCAATGAGAGGAGCAAATACCGCCAAAAAAATAGCGAAAATTATCAGTCCTAAACTGATGACAGCAGGCTTGTTTTTCTTTAACCTTTTCCAAGCTTTGTATAGAGGCGATTCTTTGTAATCTTTATGATGTGGTGATGCCATGCAATTCTAAAATACAGTTTAATCTTTCAAAAATTTAATAAATTTCAATTATAGAAATTGATTAAAATAAAGCCAAATTAGTTCCCGGAGGATTTTTTCCTAAATGATGAAATGCTTTAGTAGTAACTTCTCTTCCTCTTGGTGTTCTTTTTAAATATCCTTCTTGTATCAGATAGGGTTCGTAAACTTCTTCAATAGAGCCCGCATCTTCTCCTACCGCAGTAGCAATCGTCGTCAACCCAACAGGACCTCCACCAAATTTTTCGATAATTGTAGACAAAATATTATTGTCCATTTCATCTAATCCATGCTCATCAATATTCAATGCCGTCAAAGCAAATCTTGAAATTTCTTGATCGATTTTTCCATTTCCTTTGATTTGCGCAAAATCTCTTACTCTTCTTAATAACCCGTTTGCAATTCTAGGAGTGCCTCGACTTCTTCTTGCGATTTCATCCGCTGCTTCAGAATTGATTTCTGTATTTAAAATTTCTGCAGAACGTTTGATAATTCTACTGAGTACATCTGCTTTATAATATTCTAAGCGAAATGTTATCCCAAATCTCGACCTCATCGGTGCAGTCAAAAGTCCACTTCTTGTAGTAGCGCCTACTAATGTGAAGGGATTCAAATTAATCTGTATAGATCTAGCGCTAGGTCCTGTATCTAACATGATGTCAATACGATAATCCTCCATTGCACTATATAAATACTCCTCTACGGTATTATTCAATCGATGTATCTCATCTATAAATAGGACATCATTTTCTTCCAAACTAGTTAATAGACCAGCAAGGTCTCCCGCTTTTTCAATTACAGGACCAGAAGTCACCTTCATATTGGTTCCTAATTCATTTGCAATAATATAGGAAAGGGTAGTTTTTCCAAGTCCAGGAGGTCCATGTAATAAAACATGATCCATAGATTCTCCTCTTCTCTTTGCTGCTTCAATAAAGATGTAAAGATTTTCTACAATTTGAGGTTGGCCGGAAAACTGTTCCAATGCCTGGGGACGCAGAGCTTGCTCCACCTCCTTTTCAACGGGATTTAATCCGTTTCCTTCTGCTTCAAGATTAGAATGATTACGACTCACGCCTCAAATATACTAAAATGAGTAACGCACTTAGTTAAAACATTTGAAATCAGTTATATTTACAGTATAATAGTAATTTTGTAATTGTTTTATTAACTTATAGAACTATAATCAAATCAAAAGCGTTTAGAAAGAGGAAACAAATTTCAAAACATAAAAACTTAAAATACATATATATGAGCGGACAAAAAATTTCTATCCAAGACGGCAAACTCCAAGTTCCTAACCATCCAATTATACCATTTATTGAAGGTGATGGTATCGGACCAGATATCTGGAAAGCTTCTGTAAGAGTTTTAGACGCAGCAGTGGAGAAAGCTTATAAAGGAGAAAAGAAAATTGAATGGAAAGAAGTATTAACCGGTGAAAAAGCTTTCAAACAAACAGGTGAGTGGCTTCCAAAAGAAACTTTAGCAGCTATTGAAGAACACCTTGTAGCAATTAAAGGACCCTTAACAACTCCAGTAGGTGGCGGTATCCGTTCACTAAACGTAGCATTAAGACAAATTTTAGATTTATATGCTTGCGTACGTCCTGTAAGATATTTTGATGGCGTACCTTCTCCAGTAAAACAACCAGAGAAAGTAGACATGGTCATCTTCAGAGAAAACACTGAAGATATTTATGCAGGTATCGAATATTTAGCTGGAACACCAGAAGCAAAAAAAGTAATTGACTTTTTAATGAATACTATGGGTACTGATAAAATCAGATTCCCTGAAAGTTCTTCTATTGGTATTAAACCAGTTTCTAAAGAAGGTACTGAAAGATTGGTAAGAGCAGCTATCAAATATACTATTCAGCAAAAACGTGATACATTGACTTTCGTTCACAAAGGTAATATCATGAAATTCACTGAAGGAAAATTCAAAGAATGGGGATATGACTTAGTAGAAAGAGAATATCCAGACCATGTATTTACTTGGAGACAATATGATGATATTGCAGCTGAAGATGGAACTAGCGCAGCAAATCAAGCTCAAAAAGATGCCATTGCAGCAGGAAAAATTATCGTTAAAGATGCGATTGCTGATAATTTCTTACAACAAATCATTTTAAGACCAGAAGAGTATGATGTAATTGCTACATTGAACTTGAATGGTGATTATATTTCTGATTCATTAGCTGCATTAGTAGGTGGAATTGGTATCGCTCCAGGAGCAAATATCAACTATATCACTGGTTTAGCAATATTTGAAGCTACTCATGGTACTGCTCCTAAATATGCAAATCAAGATAAAGTGAATCCTAGTTCTGTTATTCTTTCTGGTGTGATGATGCTAGAATATATGGGATGGCAAGAAGCGGCAGACTTGATTATTCAAGGAATAGAAAAATCTATCGGACAAGGTAGAGTGACTTATGACTTTGAAAGATTAATGGATAATGCTACGCTTCTTAAAACTTCAGAGTTTGGAGATGCGATTATAGAAAATATGTAATCACAAATTGATTCAAAAAATATTTAAAGGGCTTCGGCCCTTTTTTTATTGGTAAATGACGTACTTTATCGTTTAATTTTTTGAATATGAAACTCTACAAGTATATTTTAATTTCTTTAGTTTTCATTGTTGTGCTTTCTTGTAAAAAAGATAAGGACAAGGATTCTGAAACCATCGACAATTGCACCTATATCACCAATGGAAAAGTCATGACGAATCCTTATGGCGTTCAAAAAATTGGAAATGATGCTAGAGTGACCAATTTAGAAGCTTCACACGTTTATATCAAAACGTTTGTAAAGAGTACCGAAGAAATCAATCATATTAATCAATTAGGGGACTTCTTACCATTTGATTGGAGAAAAGAACCTAATAAAAACTTAGTGCACGAAATAGAAGCTAGCGCTGAAGGTTTGTGGATGTATGGTGTGGTAGCTAAAGATAAAATTCAGCAAATTGCTCAATACGAAGCTTTAGAAAAATCCTACTATGCAGAAGAGGGTGATGGTATTTGGGAGAAAATGTATACTTCAAATTCTACCGCAAGGAAATCGAGTGATGCTATTAGTGGAAGAGTAGAGTTTTACGATCCAATAGACAATACTTTCCGACCTCTTAAAAATATTACCGTAATCATAAAAGATGCTGGTAAAATGATTCAAGGCATTACGAATGAAAATGGTGACTTTTCAATCAATAGAAAGATTTTAAGTGAAAAAGTAGAAGTCTTAATCAAGTTTGACAGCAAAGACATGGAAATAAGAACTTTAGATTTGAATGATCTAGGTCAAATCCTAACTCCATCTGTCTATTCTGCTGGAATGATGGCCAATTGTGCACTAGATCAATTAGATATAAAAGTAGGTCCGGGCACTCAAAACAATGAGTTTTATAACTGTGCTGCAGGATTTTATGCCTACCAACAATTTAGAGAATTTGCTTCAGCAAACGGCTATGGCATTCCTGAAGGAAAATTGAACTTTTGGATTGCGAAAGATGCTCCACTTACTGATGGCTATGCTGCTCCAATGCTAAGGCATGTTGGTTCCAATCAAGGCGCAAAAGAATTATTGATGAATCTTTTTGGTATTCCTGGTCAATTAGCTGGATCGCTTGCTAATTTGATTAAAAAAGACTTGCCAGACATCTATGCTCCATATTATAGTGACGATAGCAGTAGAGCATCGCCTGGGCACATCGAAACGCTCTATCACGAATTTGGTCATGCTACACAATTCACTAAATCGGGCAAAGATTTTTGGAGTATTTATATCAAACACATTTTTGAGAATGGAGGTTACGGAGAAGGATATGGAGGAGCTACAGGATTAGTAGCTATGTCGGAATCTTGGGCAGAAGACTTCTCATTTGAATTACTCTCCAAAGTATACGGTGCTGAAAAATACACTCACGGGATAAGAGATAAAAACAATTGGTATTACTATCCTTGGATTCCTGTTGGAATATATTACGATTTGATGGATGCAGAAAAGAATGAAACATTCGACAATGTCAGCGGTTTTACTTTCCCTGAATTGTATCAGATTTTTTCTCCTGAAGTAAAATCTCCACAACAATTTAGAGATCAATTATTTATCCAATATCCTGCAAAAGCTGAAGCTCAAAGAGATGCTATCTATAATTTGTATAATTATTACGGATATCGCTAGAAGATTAGTGGTTCTGTCTTTTCGATGATTCCCATTCCAAAAAGAGCAAAATCAAATCTTACAGGATCTTGATTGTCAATTTGTTTGAGGCGATTGGTCAATTCCACAACAGTATTCCAATCCGTCTGCTTCCGTTGAATTAAGCCCAATCTGCGTGCATTCCTCTCTACATGCACATCTAATGGGCAGAGTAATTGTGCAGGAGATATTTCATTCCATATTCCGAAATCTACTCCATAAGGATCTTTTCTCACCATCCATCTGAGATACATATTCATTCTTTTGCAAGTCGATTTCCCTGAAGGAGCGGCGATATGTTTTTTAGTTCGAGAAGCTGTCGTTTCCAAACTCATCACTTGATTATGAAAACCTTGAAGCGCAGGACCTACATGTTCGTCGTCAAAAGTAAGATGATTAGAAAACGCTTGTTCTAAACTTTCATTTTTCTGATAATACTGACGAAAAAATGCAATTAAACCTAATAAATCTGTACTGTTGAAAGTCCGATGAACAAATGTTTCAAAACGAATCAGATCTGTTTCTTGATGATTCAGCATAAAATCATGAGGACTATTGTCCATCCACTCTGCTAATTTCTTGCAATTATTGATGATGGTTTTTCTTTGTCCCCAAGCTAAAGTTGCAGCAAAGAAACCCATGATTTCTATGTCTTGCTTTTTAGAAAATTGATGAGGAATGCTTATTGGATCTTCATCAATGAAGGAAATCTGATGACATCTTTGATAATAATATTCTAAAACCTCTTCGACCTTCATCTATTCGTGCTTAAATGGAGAAGCTTCTTGTTGTTCTTTGATCATCTTTCTGACATATCTAAAAGAAACTAACAAACCTATAATCGCAGCAATTCCTAAATATGGAAATTGATCTTGGAGTAATAAAAAATTATAAATCCCATGCAAAAAGATGGTCACCAAAATTGCTTTCAATGAATATTCTAAATTTCTGTGGGGTACATATTTTGCTTTTCCTACATAATAACCCATCACTACTCCAAAAACAGCATGAGCGGGTACAGCGGTAAACATTCTCAAAACGGCAGTTTTCCAACCACCATCCATTACGAAGTAAAGATTTTCTAGAGTAGCGAAACCCATTCCTATCATGACTCCATAAACAATCCCGTCGATTGGCTCATTAAAAACGCTTCTATTAAAAAATACACCTCTGAGAAATATGAACTTTGCCAGCTCTTCCACTAAAGCGACGACCACAAAAGCTGTTAAAAAAATTTCCATTTGTGTACCCGAATACAACTCAGGCAACCAATAAATTCTCCCTGTTATAAATGGCACGATAGCCGCACATACTAATCCTAAGAAATAGGCTAATACCAAATAAGCCCAAGGTTCGTGATCGTATTTATCCTTATGATAAATAAATACAACTATCGCAATTACCGGAGCTATTGCAAGCAAAAAAAGTCCCCAAGTCATATATTAATTATTATAAAGCAGTTCTTAAATCTTCAATTAAGTCTTCGATATCTTCAATTCCAACGCTTAGTCTTATTAAAGAATCTGTTACACCTGTTTTCAATCTTTCTTCCACAGGAATAGATGCGTGCGTCATTGTTGCAGGATGTCCAATCAACGATTCTACACCTCCTAAAGATTCTGCTAATGAGAATAATTGAGTGTTAGATAAAACTTGATTAGCTGCTTCTATTGAATCCTCCATCAAAGAGAAAGAAACCATCGCTCCGGGTAGTTTCATTTGAGATTTTGCCAATTCGTAATGAGGATGAGATTTCAAACCGGGATAATTGACTTTATAAACTTTCGGGTGTTTTTCTAAAAATTCGGCGACAGCCAAAGCATTTTCACAAGCTCTATCCATTCTGATATGAAGGGTTTTGATTCCTCTCAATACTAACCAACAATCATGAGGTCCAGGAATGGCACCGCTAGCATTTTGTATAAAATGTAATTGATCCGCTAAAGATTTATCTTTTACTACTACAGCTCCCAAAATCACATCACTGTGTCCTCCTAGATATTTCGTGGCAGAATGACAAACGATATCAGCACCCATGTCCAATGGCGTTTGTAAATATGGAGAAGCAAAAGTATTGTCTACGCAAATCAGAGCTTTAGATTTTTTTGCAACTGCTACAATGGCTTTTATATCTACAATATTGAGCATTGGATTGGTGGGCGTTTCTATCCAAATCAATTTAGTCTTTTCATTGATTGCATCAGCCACATTTTGAGGATCATTCATATCTACAAAGTGAAAATGAATTCCGAACTTTTCATACATTTTGGTAAAAATCCTATAACTACCTCCATATAAATCATTGCAAGAAATCACTTCATCACCTGGTTGCAATAATTTGAGAATCGCATCTGTAGCAGCCATACCACTTGCAAAACAAATCCCATATTCGCCATTTTCTAATGCTGCCAAATTATTTTCCAGAACCGTTCGAGTTGGATTTTGACTCCGTGCATATTCATAGCCTTTATGAACTCCAGGAGCATCTTGTACATAAGTAGAAGTTTGATAAATAGGTGTCATGATAGCTCCTGTAGCAGAGTCTGGCTCTATTCCAGCATGAATCACTTTTGTAGCAAATTTCATTTTTGACTTGATTTATTATAAGACTTAAAGTTAAGGTTTAAATGTGGCAATCGTTTAAATGTGCTAATGATTATTATAGATCATATGCTAAAGCAAGAGCGATGTCATGCTGCATTCAGTGAGGTTTCCGAACTGTAAGCAACTAACAAGCGTCACCGAAATAGATTCTTTCACTTATGCTGAGCAATTCGATAAAATCATTGACCTTTTATCGTAGTAGAAAGACAGTTTGACTTATTGTATCTCTGTTTTCAATCTAAATTGACTTTTAGCTAATAAAACAAAAAACCAGTGAGCCGATTGACCCACTGGTTAATATGCTTGAAAATGATTTTAAACCTACTCGACTTTAGTAAACTTACCATTCATCACTTGCTCTCCAATCAAAAGAGTAAGATGATAGAGTCCAGCTTTTAACTTTCCTATATCAATAGTGTTGTCACCAAACGGTCTTTTGTCACTGTAACTAATATTTCCTTTAGAATCGGTAATAATAATTTGAATAGTTTCTTCTAAATATTTGGATTCATAGAGTGATAATTTTTCTTCATCCAACTCAAAACGTATTTGATTTTGAGAAGGATTTGGTGCTATTTTTAAACTCCATCCACCACCATTAGAGCAAGGAGTCGTAGTATGAACCAAATCTTTAACTTTCCAGGGCCCTTTTTCTCCGCAGGAGTTGACAGGTCTAGCTTTTAATTCTCCACAAAATCCATAGCCTACATTTACTTTTATATCAGACCTTAGCCCAAGAAATGTCGTAAATACGTCTTGACTGACAATGCTGCCACAATCGTAAGCCCATTCTACATCTACAATATCAAGGTCAGAACCATTCAAATAAGTCAACGTAAACGTAGCTTGAGTTCCTGGATCTAAACGAATTGGAAAAACAAGTTCTTCTAATGCAAGATCATCACAGGTGCTTTTAATGCCAAAAGGAGAAGTTAATATCCTAGTTGGGTATTTGGTTATTATCACTTTTTCAAGCACATAAGGAATACATCCTGTAGTAGAAGTTATAGTAGCGGTAAGCTTTCCTGTACCGGGAGTACTACGGGTATAATTAACAGAATTGCTGGTGCTACTTCCTATGATAGTTAAGTTTTGAGTAGTCCACTGAACATTATATTGTGAACCAGTTGGAACATTCAATAGAGAAGCTGTTTTGGGATTAGAACAAACAAATCCTGAAGCTACTAATTGGATACTACTTTTATCATAGCATTCATCTACGCTGATATAATAATGCCCTTTGCTACGAGTGTCCGAAGTGCTTGTGACTTTATTTTCTATTTTGACTGCATAATAACCATTATTAAGAGAACGAGTGATTTTAGAAAATAGATTAGATGAGCTGATATCGTCTTTAGTCTCTAGTGCAGCACCTAATACTCCTGATGAATTGACTGGATAAAGTGTGATTTTAGTATCTGGTTTTGGCTTACCCGATACTTCCATAGTTTGAATGACAAAAGGCGTAAGTGGATTAAGTGATGTATTGTAAAAATAAACCCAGTCGATGTCTTTTGCAAATGGAGTAAGTGGGGCAGTGCCAACTCTATCAAAAATGTGATGAAAGGTGTGGTATTGTGTAGAATTTACATCTATTTCATTGTTTATTTCATCAAAATATAAATTATCTCCAGTATAATTATCTGGTTTCCAGTAATTATCATTTTCGTAAATATCTATATTATCATTCGTATAAAAATTACTATTATTACTTATTAATGCTTTAGGTCCGTGTTTCAGAGTGTATAAATACATATCGGCTTTCTGTAACGGAGTAATCTCTGTAGGACATGTACTAAATTTTGGATTGTATGACATAATATTTCTAGTAGCATTCTCTCTACCTGGAGCTAACCATGTTTTACCATATGAATCAGTAATGTAAAATGGATTACTTCCAGAGTAATTATATTCACATTCAATAGGATTATTTCCCAAAATATCTTGTCCTGGGTCTGCATCTGTATCACACAATAAATCACCATTAATTTCACATTTCTTTTTCCCTACTCCTTTAAAATGAACAAAACACCACCACTCATTTGTTCGAGTTTTATCAGCAGATTCCTGATAACATTTATCAACCATTGCGTTTGTTAATCCAGCTAGACTTCCAATCCAACTCCTTCCTGGATGATGCGTATGTAGTAAACCTAAAGTATGTCCTATTTCATGTGCTAAAGTGTTTGAATTATACTTGTCATATATTCCTTTTGTATAACCTGGTCTTTTAAGGGCAACAGTTGCAACATATTTATTGATAAAAGGAAAAAATGGAGAGATGGCTAATCCATCATAACCGTCTCCGTCAATGGCTAAATGTATTGATATTGCTTCTGGATCCCTATTGTTCTTCATCCACAAGGTAGCTGCTGTAGCACCTCACATATTGGGTCGGTTATCAGTAAATCCATTAGAACCTGCATGTATAATCTGCTTGACATAAAAGAAGATCTTCACTCCGTTTTGTTTGATTGGTTTCATTCAACATGTGTTCTGCTACATACTTTGGTACATTAGTATTGGTGTCACCATCATAATGTATCACAAATGTTACAGGAATGTGATAGAAATTATTAGACAAACCAGTCCCTGCTATTCTAGATAAATCATTATTTGGAGTATAATTATGTGCAGAATGTATGCTATCTAATAAATTATACAAAAATTGATTGTCCCCAAAAAAAGGAATATCGTGTATGATATTTGAATCAATATCTAGGTGTTTACAACCTGATTGTGCTTGTGAATAATTGCAAGTAACAAAAAGCAGTGAAATAATAAGATAAACAACTTGAAATCCTTTCATAATTTAATTTTTTATTGTGAGCGAATCAATATAGCTACAATCTATACAACTTAAAAATGCCATAGATTCTGTACTATTATGATCTGATAATTTACGAATCATAATATAAGAGAATACGGCTTCATATCCTGGAGCAGGTGAGGTAGAACCAAATTCTAATGTATCAAATATCTCATCATCATAAATTACATAAGAATAATCATAAACGTTCTTTTCAAGGATATTAGACAACCTGATGGTAAATACAGCACCTGAATCTTGACCGATTTGATAACTAATATCTTTATCTGCCTTTACGTTCATTCGAAACTCAAATAGCTCTGGATCATATCTCGCCCCACTATGGTAGCCTATCAGTGGCTCTAAAGTATTACTGTCAACAATTGTATATCGAAATGCTACAGGAAAAGGGTCGTCTTTTTTGCAGCTATTTAGAAATAATAAAATTCCTAAAATTGAGGAAAGAAACAAGAAGTATTTTTTCATAATATTAAGGTTGTGTTAAGTAAAGCTAAGAGTAAAATTAATACAAAACTCTAATTATTAAAAATAAAATATGTATATGAAGTTATAAGTTTTGAGTGATGAATGATGAGTTTTTGATGTGCTAATAAATATTAATTAGATGATTACATTAATAGGCTCTTGATATTTTTTTGTACTCAAGCCATAATTGGCAACTCTACAATTTGTACAGCTGAACGGAGCTTCAATACTATCTACGTAGCTTAATAATAATTCGTTATTGCCATACCACGGAAAATTAACCACAATTGCAGAATCTGCATCTTCTGTATTACATCTTTGCTCCGCTACTTGAGCAGATAATAAATTAGAAAAAACTGTTATTAAAATAAAAAATAAAACCCTCATTTAATACTATTTAAAAAAAATTAAATTTTTACCTGCACCGTCACAAATTGAAAAACCAACCAAACTATCATTCTGATAGACTTGATACCTAATATCTTCATTTTTATATAGAACTTTTACTGTATCTATTTCCTTATCATTCAGGTGGATGATGAAAGAATACCATCCAGTCTTATCTTGAATATATTTTTCGAAAAAACTATACCTTAGTTTTAATATGTATTCACCACTTCCGATGAGTTCTGGACTCAAAGACCCGGTTGTATCATGAGGAGTCTCTATTTGATACAGAATAGAGTCCGCAATATACTTTATGTATGGCTTATCAAAATTATCTCCTATAGCATTAAATCCTGTCTCTTTATCTCTTATAGTTATTTTAAAATTAAATCCGCTACAGGATCCTACACACTCTTTACATTTTTTCTTACAGAAATTATTAAGACTGACTACCAAAATGATAGACAACCATAAAAAATACTTTTTCATAATATTAAGGTTGTGTTAAGTGAAGTTAAATACAAAATCTCAATAAAAATCTAATTATAATAAATAAAACATGTCGTGTGTTGAATGTATTTTAATCGACGATTCTCGGTCTAAGTCAGCCAAAACAAAAAATGCTCGAATCTTTTCAAATCCGAGCATTCAATATTTCATAAAAAAACTATTGCTTAATACTCTTCTGTTACCGTTATATCAGATACGACAATCTTTTCTTTAGCAGCTTTTACTTCTTCTACTACAACTTCTTGTGGAACTTCATCAACTATCGCCACTTCTTGAGGAGCTATATCAACTATTTCTTGATTCACCACTTCTACAACAGGAGCTGGAATTGCAATATATGGAGCAATCACTAATGCTACGATGGACATCAATTTGATTAAAATATTCATCGATGGACCTGATGTATCTTTGAATGGATCTCCTACAGTATCTCCAGTTACAGAAGCTTTGTGTGGTTCAGAACCTTTATAATACATTTCGCCGTCGATTAAAACACCTTTTTCAAAAGATTTTTTAGCATTATCCCAAGCGCCTCCAGCATTAGATTGGAAGATTCCCATCAATACTCCTGAAACAGTTACACCAGCTAATAAACCTCCTAATACTTCTGGACCAAAAATAAATCCAACCACTATTGGAGTAATTAGAGCAATTGCCCCCGGTAGCATCATTTCACGAATTGAAGCATCGGTAGAAATTGCTACACATTTATCGTATTCTGGTTTTGCTTTATATTCCATAATTCCAGGAATCTCGCGGAACTGACGACGCACCTCTTGTACCATTTCCATGGCAGCTTTACCTACAGCTTGAATACACAGTGCAGAAAATATAAATGGAATCATTCCTCCTACAAACAACCCAGCTAAGACTGGAGCTTTATAAATATCAATTGCTTCGATACCTGCAATTCCTACAAAAGCAGCAAAAAGTGCTAATGAGGTTAATGCTGCAGAAGCAATTGCAAATCCTTTTCCAGTAGCAGCGGTAGTATTCCCGACAGCATCCAAATTATCTGTACGCTCACGAACTTCAGGAGGTAATTGACTCATTTCAGCAATACCACCAGCATTATCTGCGATAGGTCCAAATGCATCTATTGCTAATTGCATAGCAGTAGTCGCCATCATCCCTGCAGCAGCGATTGCTACTCCATACAAACCAGCAAAATGGTAAGAGCCCATGATTCCAGCTGCTAATGTTAAAACAGGAATTACTGTGGATTTCATTCCTACAGAAAGACCGCCAATAATATTTGTAGCATGACCTGTGGAAGATTGTTGTATAATAGAATTCACAGGAGTTTTTCCCATAGCAGTATAATATTCTGTTGCAATACTCATGATTGCACCCACAGCTGTACCTACCAAGATTGCATAAAAAACACCGGCTTTAGTAAATACTGTTCCACGCAAAATGATATCTCCGTCTGGCAACATCCAATTTACAATGAAATAAGAAGCGATCACAGTCAAAACCATTGAAGCCCAGTTACCAATATTTAAAGCATTTTGAACACTAGAGCTATCATCTTTAATCGTCACGAACCATGTCCCTACGATTGAAAATAAAATACCCATTCCACAAATCACCATCGGCAATAATATTGGAGACATTCCTCCGAAGGCATCTACTACAATTACTTCTTGACCTAATACCATAGTTGCAAGAATTGTAGCTACATAAGAACCAAATAAATCCGCTCCCATTCCTGCTACGTCACCCACGTTATCACCTACGTTATCAGCAATAGTGGCTGGATTTCGAACATCATCTTCTGGAATACCTGCTTCTACTTTTCCTACTAAATCCGCTCCTACGTCTGCCGCTTTAGTATAAATACCTCCACCAACACGCGCAAACAATGCAATAGATTCAGCTCCTAAAGAAAAGCCTGTTAATACTTCTATTGCTGTTCTCACAGTATTTTCACCTAAATCAGAAAAAATACTTAATAAGGCAATAAATAAGCCTCCTAAACCTAAGATGGCCAAACCTGCAACTCCTAAACCCATGACTGTTCCTCCAGTAAAGGACACTTTCAATGCTTGCTTTAAACTAGTACGAGCAGCTTGAGTAGTACGAACATTCGCTTTAGTAGCGACTTTCATCCCTATAAATCCTGCCACAGCAGAAAAAACTGCACCAATAACAAAAGCAATACTAATGATCCAACTAGAGTGGATGGGTTTACCATTAATTTCAGTAATAGTTCCAGAATATGCTAAAATTGCTCCTGCAAACAAAACAAAAATGCTGAGCACTTTCCATTCTGCTTTTAGGAAAGCCATTGCTCCATCGGCAATGTATCCTGCGAGCTCTTGCATATTAGCATCTCCAGCATCTTGCTTAGATACCCATTGGAATTTTACAAACATGACTATTAGTCCTATTATTCCTAAAATCGGAACGAGATAAATAACTGATTCTTCCATTGTTAATTTAATTTTTAAAATGGAGCAAGATATTAATTATCTTAATGAATATTTAACATCTATTCAATAATGTTTTTACATTGTGGAAACTTCCTATACTTTTTTATGTTATAAAAAAGATAACTTTATAGACAAGCGATATTAAAAAAAGTAAATAATGTATAGAATATTGACTCTGACTGATTTTTCTGAAAATTCAAAAAGTGCTTTAGAATTTTCAAAAATATTAGCACTTAAAAGTGATTGTGTAGCCAATATCTTACACACCATAGCTCCCGTAAAAGGTAGCATTACTCTAAGTGATCAATCTGTAGAACTGAATAATATATTGTTTGAAGATGCCATTGAAAAGATGGATGAAATCGTATCAGATTTTAATGCTGTAGACATTTCTCCTAATGCAATGATTAGAAGTGGTGTTTTAATTCAGGTTTTAGAAGAAATCATACAAGAATTCAATATCGATTTGCTGCTGATTACGAGTTATGGGTATGGAAATCCAACTAGAAAGTTAGTGGGGAAAAATGCTGCTTTTATTTTAGCGAATATTCATACTCCGACTATCATAGTTCCTTCTTTACATGAAGTGACAGATATTAATAAAGTCAATTTTGTTCATCAATTAACAAAACCTAAGCTCAATCATTTATATGATGCTTTTAATTTTTTGAAGTTGTTCAATATCAATGAGCTAGACATTGTACATATTCTTAGCGAAGAACAAGATGTTTACAAAGCAGACAAAAGCATGATTCAAAATACGCAAAAAGCATTTCCAGATAAAACCATCAATTTTGACTTTATTGAAGGAGAATTTGTAGTAAATAGACTATATCATTTTCTTAAAGAATATCAAACAGATTTTTTAGTCATCTCTAGTAATAAAAAGAATTTCTGGAAAAGATTTGTCTCTGGAAATATTCATGTAGACGCAGATGCCAAAATTATCGTTCCGATATTTGTGCTTTCTGATGCTTTGGTATAAAAGTTAAAAAGACAGATTCTTTAAAATTTACCAATCTATTTCATGTTAAGATTATCTAACTATAACTTAAGTATGACTATCTAAAACAAGTACGAAAATAATTTTGCTTAACTTTACCCTCTAAATTCATCCGAAATGAATAATATAATGTTATTAAGTATGCCTGGTGGTGGAGAAATGATTCTCTTACTTCTAGCTATTTTATTGTTGTTTGGAGGTAAAAAAATTCCAGAATTGATGCGTGGTGTAGGTAAAGGTATCCGTGAATTCAATGCAGCAAAGGCTAGTGTAAAAGACGAAATCGAAGCAGGCATGAAAGAAGAGAAAGAAGAGCCTAAGAAAAATATATCAGAATAATTTAAATCATTTTCTAAGGTGACATTTTACAGATCATTACTTGCTCTGCAGGAAGATTTACGTTCCGGAAAAACGAGCTGTACGCAGGTTGTTACGGAATATATCGCAAATATAGAACTCAAAAAAGAGATCAATGCTTTTGTTGAAGTTTTCAATGATAGCGCACTTCAAAGAGCTCAAGAATTAGATCAATTATTAGCAGACGGTCAATCGAAAGGAAAACTGTTCGGTTTGGTTATTGGCATTAAAGACAATATTGTTTACAAAGGCCATGTTGCAACTGCAGGATCAAAAATTTTAACTGGTTATCAATCTATTTATTCTGCCACTGTAGTGGAAAGATTACTTGCAGAAGGAGCTATAATCATAGGAAGATTGAACTGCGACGAAATGGCAATGGGTTCTACTAATGAAAGTTCATATTATGGCCCAGTCAAAAATCCAGTCAACCCAGAATATGTTCCGGGCGGTTCATCAGGCGGTTCTGCTGCTGCAGTAGCTGCTGATTTATGTTTTGCTGCTTTAGGTTCTGACACAGGAGGTTCTATTCGTCAGCCCGCTGCTTTCTGTGGCATTGTAGGCTTAAAACCAACATACGGTAGAGTTTCAAGATACGGCTTGATGGCATATGGTTCTTCATTTGACCAAATAGGCCCTATGACTCATAATGTAGAAGATGCAGCTTTAATTTTAGAAGTAATTGCTGGTCAAGATGATTTTGATGCCACTTCTTCTTCTCAACCGGTAAAAGATTACTCCTCGTTATTAGACGAAAATAAAACCTATAAGATAGCTTACTACTTAGAAGCAATCGAAAACCCTAGCATACATCCCGAGATAAAAAAAGCTACAGAAGAGTTTATTGAAAAACTTAAAAAGGAAGGACATACAGTAGAACCGATTACCCTAAAAGAATTAGAATATATCGTTCCTGCTTACTATGTTTTGACTTCGGCTGAGGCCTCCACTAACTTTTCAAGATATGACGGTGTGAGATATGGTTATAGAGCAGATAATGCTGGAGATTTAGAATCTATTTACAAGAAAACCCGTTCTCAAGGTTTTGGCAAAGAAGTACAAAGACGTATCATGTCCGGGACTTTTGTATTGAGTGCAGGATATTATGATGCTTATTACTCTAAAGCTCAAAAAGTCAGAAGATTGATAGCAGACAAAACGAATGAAGTACTCAAATCTTATGATTTTATACTTTGTCCTGCTGCTCCTACTCCTCCATTCAAATTGGGAAGTCATTCTGATGATCCAATTGCAATGTATTTAGGTGATATCTTTACAGTTCAAGCAAATCTAGTAGGTATTCCTGCTATTTCACTACCGATTACTCAAACAGAAGAAGGCCTACCTATTGGTATGCAATTGATGGCTGGAAAATTTGAAGAAGAAAAACTTTTGGCTTTCGGCCAACAAATTTTAAACGGATAAAGAACAATTAATTATATAATGAGCCGTCAGGAACTGTATGTTTTTGACGGCTTTTGTTTTTTACGTAAAACCTAGTGATTGGTATTTTATTAAAAAATTGTAATTAATAAGCATTATGACTAAATTGAATCTAAATGTTTGTTTGAAAAAGGAATTAATTAATTTCTACATTAATATTTATAATCAGAAATCTTTTTTATGCAAGACACCGTACTTATAAAACTGACTAATAAAAAAGCCATCAAACTTTTACAAGAGATGGAGCAATTAAATTTGATAGAGGTATTAAAGCAGGATACTTCTATTTCAGAAGTTAAATTATCAGATAAATATAAAAACGTATTCTCTAAAGAAGACGCCAAGAGTTTTAATAAAAATTCTCAAGAAATGCGTGAGGAATGGGAGAATATTTAATTGATAGTAATGTAATTTCAGCTTATTTTTCTGGACATATTTCAGATAAGGCGATACTTCTTATTGCTGATGTGATTGACCAAATTCCTATTATTTCTGTTATTACTGAAATCGAAGCACTTTCATGGATAAATTCAGATAAAAACAAAGAAAGTATAGTACAAGAATTTATTAAAGATGTAACTGTAGTTCCGCTCACACCATCAATTGTAAAAAAATGTGTAGCAATAAGACGTAGTCGTTAAATCAAAACTCCAGATGCAATAATTGCTGCTACTGCTATCGTTCACAATCTTATACTTATTACCAATGATTCCGATTTTGATAATATAATTGGTTTAAGAGTTTTAACTTTTGATAAAATTTAACACAAGAATATTTTAATAATCTTGCATCAAGCTATTGGGCAACATTTGAAGAAATTTCATCGGTTCGTTATAGTTCAACTTTTTATTCAATTCTATTCTCTCAATATTTCAATAATTCCGACATTGGATTTTCATCAAAAAACCTCCAAATATTCATTTAAATCCTTCTCTTTATCTCAATTATTACCCGAAATAAAATATCATTTAAAAATAAAATATCTCCATTCGAGTAAGAAAATGTAAGATTCCTTAAAAATGCGTTTGAAATGGCTAAATTTGATATTCATTATTATAATTAAGGTTAAAAATGATTGCATATTTAAAAGGTCCAATTACATATAAATCTCCTACTAAAATATATATAGAGTGTGGTGGAATAGGATATCACGTAAATATCTCTTTACAAACCTTCGCAAAAATTGAAGACTTACACGAATCTAAAGTTTATACTTATACTCATATCAACGATCAAGCGCATACCCTCTATGGCTTCGCTGATGAAACTGAAAAAGAAGTTTTCTTATTATTGATTTCAGTAAATGGCGTAGGACCTAATACTGCTCGATTAATTTTGTCTTCGCTAAGTGCAGATGAACTAAAAAAAGCAATAATATATCAAGAAGTGAGTTTAATACAAAAGATAAAAGGCATCGGTCCAAAAACAGCTCAAAGAATGGTATTAGAACTTAAAGACAAAATGGAGAAATTACAAACGGGCGATACGACTTACGATTTAAATATTCCTTCCAAAAATCAAGTCAGCGATGAAGCTATTGCTGCATTAATTATGCTAGGATTTCCGAAAAATCAATCCGAAAAATTGGTGGGCTCCGTCACAAAAAACAACCCTTCTGTAGCAAGTGTTGAAGAGCTTATCAAATTGAGTTTAAAAAATTTATAATTTAGCAGTTTCCTATTGGGTGTCTAAGCTGAATTATACCATATTAACCCTGCTTCTTTTGATAGCAAGTCTGCCTTCTATGCATGCGCAGGTGGTGTACCCTTTTGCACTTATGATGGCTAGCATTGAAGGTCTTGAGCAAGAAAACCCGAAGGTAGATTCTGCACAAAACTCTTTAAGATATCCTATAGAAGATAGAAGGAGTGCTGACTTTTCAAGCAATTCTTCTAAAAGTATTGACTTTAAAGATCCAAGCAAGATTGAGAAAAAAATAGAGTACGATCCTATTTCTAATCAATATGTGATTTATGAAAAAATAGGAGGCACTTATTTTCGAACTCCACAAACTATGACGTTTGATGAGTTTGTCAATTTTCAAAACAAACAATCTGAGCAGAAGTATTTTGAGATGAGATCAAAAGCTCGAGATCTCGCCGAAAGAAAATCTGCTTCACCACCACTTTATGATGGCCCTGAACTATATGACAAAGGATTTGGTGCAAGTGGAGGAGTTGGAGGTATACAAAAACCTAAAATAGAAATCAAGCCACAAGGGAATGTGGAATTGACGCTAGGTGCTATTTCACAGAAAATAGACAATCCTGTATTACCATTGCCTCAAAGAAAGCAAACGAATTTTGATTTTGATATGAATATCCAAATGAACCTTACCGGTCAGATTGGAGATTATACCAAACTCAATACAAATTTTAATTCTAAAGCTACTTTTAACTTTGAAAATCAAGTCAAATTAGGATATAAAGGAAAAGAAGACAATATCATTCAAGAAATCAGTGCAGGTAATGTTTCACTACCATTGAGAGGAAGTCTAATTAGAGGAAACCAAAGCTTATTTGGTATCAAAACTCAATTGAAGTTTGGACGATTAACGATTACAAATATCCTTTCTCAACAAAAATCTAAATCCGAATCTATCCGAATTGAAGGTGGAGCTCAAACCAAAAACTTTGAAATTAAAGCAGATGAATACGAAGAAAACAAGCACTTTTTCTTTGCTCAAAGCTTTAGAGAAAACTATGAGCCGGCTTTATCTAGATTGCCAGTTGTTACTTCTCAAATCAATATTAATAGAATAGAAGTTTGGGTGACTAATACCAATCGTCAAACAATAGATGTCAGAGAAGTCGTTGCTTTTTCAGATTTAGGAGAAAAAAGCAAATTGAATCGACCGCAATTTTTTAATCCTGCAGGGTCAAACAATGCTTCCAACGGATCCAACTATTTATACGGCATACTTACTTCTTCGGGCAATAATGATTTACTTAGAAATCCTGTTTCTACTATTACACTTTTAGAAAACCAATTGAACCTAAGAGCTGTAGAAGATTACGAAAGAACAAGCGCAAGGAAATTATCCCTCTCCGAGTACACCTTCAATCCCCAACTTGGATATATTTCTTTGAATCAGTCTTTGAAACCTAATGAAGTACTAGGGGTCGCAGTAGAATATACCATCAATGGTCAAGTATTTCAATTGGGAGAGTTTGCAGAAGGCGTCACTCCAAGCACAGACACTGCAAATGTTAGAGATAAAGTTTTAGTTCTTAAAATGCTGAAAGCGACTTCCATTAGGACGGCTTTGCCAATTTGGGATTTAATGATGAAAAACATTTACCCTCTGAATGCTTATCAAATTAGTGCTGATAAATTCATGTTGGATATCTATTACAGAGATCCAGGAGGAGGACTCAAAAGATATCTACCTGATGGAGGTGATATTTCTGGTCAGCAATTGCTCAAAGTTTTAGAATTAGATAATACCAACAATCAATTAGATCCACAACCTGATGGAAGATTTGACTTTATAGAAGGTGTAACTATTAATTCTAGGAATGGGAAAGTAATTTTCCCTGTGCTAGAACCTTTTGGCTCCTTCTTGAAAAAGAAAATCAATAATGATCCGATTTCTAAAAAATATACTTATCAAATCCTGTATGACTCTACAAAATTCAATGCACAGCAATTTCCAGAATTCAACAGATTTGTACTAAAAGGAACCTATCAGTCTAGTTCATCAAGCGAGATAAAATTAGGTGGATTTAATCTTCCACAAGGTTCAGTAATTGTTTCATCAGGAGGATATATTTTACAAGAAAACATTGATTACGAAATCAATTATAGCTTAGGAACAGTAAGAGTCATAAATGACGGTGTATTAAATTCAGGCGTCCCAATTGATATCAAATTTGAAAATAATATTTTATTTGGTGTCGTCAATCGCTCTTTAGTTGGAACGAGATTAGACTACGAAGTCAATAAGAATTTCACTTTAGGTGCTACGCACATGAGATTGTCCGAAAAGCCTTTCACCCAAAAAGTGAATATTGGTGACGATCCTATTAAAAATAATATCATTGGCTTTGACTTTAATTATTTCACAGAGTCGAAAGGAATAACAAGGTTTTTTAATAAAATCACGGCTCAGGACACAGAGTCTCCTTCCAAAATATCTTTTAGCGGCGAGTTTGCAAAATTTATTCCCGGCACTGCAAAAGGGATTAATATAGGCGATGAATCCACCGTTTATATTGATGACTTTGAAGGGACTAGCGTCAGTTATGATTTAAAATTCCCATTTAATGCATGGCAACTTTCCAGTACACCAAAAGGAATGACCAGTATTAATGGTACAGAATTGTTTCCAGAAGCTAGATTAAGTAATGACTTGAGATATGGATTTAACCGAGCTAAATTATCTTGGTATCAGATAGATAATGTCTTCTTTAATTCAAGAAATAATCCACTTGATGGTAACAAGAATGAGCAAGAAGGATTGTATACCAGACTATATTATGAGAAACAAGTTTTCCCTAATCGTCAAAATGAAAACTTACAAAATGCTCCTCTTTATACTTTCGACTTAAATTTTAACCCTTTAGAAAGAGGTCCTTTTAACTATGAGACAAAAGGCGAACCGGGAATATCTTCAGGTTTAGATTTTGCAGGTAAATTAAAAGACCCTCGTTCAAGATGGGGCGGTGTCATGAGAACTATCGAATCCACCAATGACTTTGAAGCAGCAAATATTGAATTCATACAGTTTTGGTTTTTAGATCCATTTTTGAAAGATCCTAATGCAGAATCAGGAAGTCTATATATCAACTTGGGAACTATCTCTGAAGATATTCTTAAAGACTCTCGTAAGCAATATGAAAACGGACTACCAAGACCAGGTGTAGATACTAAATTAGATACTTCTGCTTGGGGAGTGACTCCACGAATTACTAATGCTATCACCAATGCATTCGACGCCAATCCAGAGGTAATTAAAAATCAAGATGTAGGTTTAGATGGATTGAACGATGAGAATGAACGTGCTTTCTTTAGTAATTATTTGAATGAATTAAAAGGCGTAGTCTCTCCAGATATTTACAACTCATTTGAGTCAGATCCATCAGGAGATAATTATCAATATTTTTTAGATAAAAGTTTTGCTTCTAGCGATGGGATTTTGACAAGATATCAAAACTTCAATGGTACTCAAGGCAACTCTTCCAATAATGCCGATGGCAATACCAATACCTCAGGGAATTCTAAAAACTCTCCAGACGATGAGGATTTGAATAGAGACAATACCCTCAACGAAACAGAAGAGTATTTTCAATATAGAGTGGATTTAGATCCTATTTCACTCACCAATTCAGAATTCATTACAGATAGAGTCGTTGTTCCATTATCAGTCAATGGCGTCCCAGATAGTGCTGTTTGGTATCAAGTACAGATTCCTATTAATTCTTACAGCAAGAAAATTGGCAATATTCCAGATTTTAGATCTATCCGTTATATCCGATTGGTGATGACTGATTTTGAAAAGGCAGTAACCTTAAGACTTGCAGAGTTTTCATTAGTTAGAAATCAATGGAGAAGATATACTCAGAATATTGGAGAACCAGGCGAGACATTACCTTCAGATCACGGAGACAATACGCTTTTCAGTGTCACCTCTGTAAGTATTGAAGAGAACTCTAACAGATATCCTATTCCTTATGCTATTCCTCCGGGAATCAGTAGAGAGCAAACCATCAATGGATATTACAATGCTTTACAAAACGAGCAAGCGTTAAGAATACAAGTTTGCGATCTTCAAGATGGACAAGCTAGAGCTGTTTATAAATTGACCAATTTAGACATTCGTCTCTTCAAGAGATTGAAAATGTTCATACACGCAGAAAATCTATATACTGACAGAGGGCAGTTGTTGCCTTTAAACGATGGTGATTTGACTGCATTTGTAAGAATTGGAGCTGACTTTACAGAGAACTATTACGAGTATGAAATTCCATTAAAACTTACTCCTCAAGGAACTTATAATCCTAATTTAGATGGCGACAGAAGACTGATTTGGCCAGAATTGAATGAGCTAAATGTAAAAATTGACTCGCTCACTCTTTTAAAACAATTGAGAAATAATCAAAATTTACCGCTTACAAAAGTATATTCAGAAACAGACGCTAACGGTAAAAAAATATCCATTTTAGGAAATCCAGATTTAGGTCAAGCTGCTATTCTTATGATAGGAATTAGAAATCCTAAACGAATCATAGGATTGAATGATCAGACAGACGATGGAATGTCAAAGTGTGGTGAAGTATGGTTTAATGAGCTTCGACTTGGTGGAATGGATGAAGAAGGTGGATATGCTGCTTTAGGAAGGGTCGATGTTCAATTAGGGAATTTAGGAAATGTGACAGTTACGGGAAATATGCACACCATCGGTTTTGGTGATATTGAACAAAAACTCAGCGAAAGAAGTCAAGACAATTATTATCAAATAGATGTAGCTGCTAATCTTAATTTAGGAAAATTACTTCCAGAAAAAGTAGGTTTAGAGATTCCTGTTTATGCCAATTATTCTACTGCGGTAAGTACTCCAAAATATGATCCCTACGAATATGATATAGAAGTTAAAGACAAATTAGCTGCTGTAGATGCAGATCCACGTTTGACTTCTACAGAAAAAAGAATCAAAAAAGAAGACATCAAAGATCAAGCGCAAAATGTAGATCAAATCAAAAGTGTGAACATCAGCAATATGAGAAAAGTCAGAACAAATTCTGAACGTCCTGCTCGTGTGTATGATATAGAAAACTTTGACCTCACTTATGCTTATTCTGAAATCACTCGTCATACTCCAATTATTGAGGACGAAACTATTAAACGACACAAGTTTGCTTTAGGGTATTCTTACGCTCCGAAAACTACTTTCTGGCAGCCTCTGAAAAATATCAAGAGCAACCATAGAATGCTCAAGCCATTCAAAGAATTCAATTTAAATTACAAGCCAAATAATTTCTCTTTTAGAACAGATATTAATCGTCAACTCGGAACGACATTAATAAGAGATATCGGCGATGATGGATTAGTAATAGATCCTACTTTTGATAAATATTTTACATGGGATAGATTCTATACCTATAAGCACAACTTGACTAGAAATATCAATTTTGAGTTCGTAGCGACCAACCGAGCGAGAATTGATGAGCCTTATGGCTATATAGATACTAGAGAGAAAAAAGATTCTCTGAAACAAAGCTTTTGGAGTTTTGGCAGAGCGACTACTTATACCCACAGCTTTAATCTGAATTATACCCTTCCGACGCAATACATCTATATGTTGGATTGGATTAATGTAAAAGCTCGATATAATTCTACTTTAGGATTTACAGCTTCCTCTTTAGTGATTCCTGAATGGGGAAATATTTTAGATAATGGCAGAAATGTTCAAATTAATGGAGAGTTTAACTTCAAGTCTCTGTATCAAAAATTCCCAGGATTAAAACCTTATACGACTGCTGATAAAAGAAAGACCAAAGAGGAATACGAACAACTCAAATCTAGATTCTCAGATAATTACGAACGCTCCACCAAGAGAGTCAATGAGCAAATCGTAAAACTTGGCAAAAAAGAAGAAGAGATTAAGAAGGCAGAATTAGATACTAATAAGAC
Source organism: Chitinophagales bacterium (assembly GCA_035515235.1). Lineage (GTDB taxonomy): Bacteria > Bacteroidota > Bacteroidia > Chitinophagales > JADIYW01 > JAMLHH01. Next base: position 33,559 of record DATJBS010000044.1, on the reverse strand, counting down.
TAAAGAAGATATCAAATTTTTGATTTCAGAGAAAAAAGACATTAAAAACCAGATCAGGAAATTTAAAGAAGACAGAAGAAAAATCAGCCGACCACAAAATCCTGTATTGGATGCTGCCATTCGTCCTTTGCTTTTATTACAAAGAGCGTCTATTACTTATGATGACAAAAGAAGCACGGTCTTACCTGGATACATGCCTACCACCAAATTATTTGGTCAGGATTTCAATTATAATGCTCCAGGCGCAGGCTTCTTATTTGGTCAACAAAAAGATACTGCATGGTTATCACAAATTGCTCGCAAAGGTTGGATTACTGAAGACACTGTTTTCAATTATCAGTTTCAGCTACAACGTTCTAAAAACCTCAATATTAGAGTGGTATTAGAACCTATTAGAGACTTCAGAGTCGACATTAATTTCACTAAACAGTCTACTGAAGTTTATACAGAATTCTTCAAAAAACCAGGAAGCGATTTACCTTTCCAGCATCTTTCTGCACAGACAGGAGGCAGCTATACCGTTTCATTCTTGATGTTAAGAACGATTTTTGACAAAGTAGACAAGAACAATTTCAGCAGTTCTTTTAGAAATTTTGAATCTATACGTGCAGAATTTTCAGAAAAATTAGCTCAAAGCAACCCCAACTCCAATGGTGGTTTTATCAATCAAGACAGTATTTTATTGAATGGTTTTTATCAAGGTTATGGTCCATATTCTTCTGATGTTTTAGTGCCGGCATTGATTGCTGCTTACTCTGGAAAAGATGTCAATAAAGTAAAAATCAACCCTCTTAAAACACTTCCCTTACCGAATTGGAGATTGACTTACAATGGAATTTCTAAAACTACTTGGGGACGAAAACTCTTCAATAGCTTTAATATTAATCATGCCTATAATTCTACATTTACTGTAAGCAATTATACCTCAGACCTCAATTTCTTGGGAACTCCCGGTTTTGATGCAGATGCACAATATTATGTCCCAAGTGCTTTAGACACTTTGTCGGGCAACTTCTATACGCTTTATTATATTCCTCAAATACAAATTTCCGAACAGTTTGTACCATTTATTGGGATAGATATCACTTGGAAAAACAGCTTACAAACCAGCTTTGAATTTAAAAAATCTCGAACATTAGGCTTGAGCTTATTAGACTTCCAACTTTCAGAAACTCGCTCTTCAGAATTTACTGGAGGATTGGGCTATGCACTCGTTAAATTCAAATTGCCCTTCAAAATTCGTGGCAACAGAATCGTCCTTCAAAACGATATCAATTTAAGATTTGACATTTCGGTAAGAAATGACAAAACCATCAATTATCGACTGAACCAAAACATCGCAGAGCCAACAAATGGTGCAAGAACAATCACATTCTCTCCTACATTAGATTACGTCGTCAATAAACGTTTGAACTTGAGAGTTTTCTTCGATTATCGTAAAACTACTCCTGCAACATTGGCGTCTTATCCTATCCGAAATTCAAGAGGTGGAGTGACTTTGAGATTTTCATTAGCGCCTTAGAAATTCTTTGTCCCGCAGATATCGCAGATTAACGCTGAAAAGCTGCTTCTAAATGTTTCAATTTTAGAATTCCATAAAAGTTAAATCATATAACTTACACTGGGTTTCGACAAGCTCAACCACCAGTCGAAGTGTGGTCTGTCGTCCGTTAGCTGTGGACTCTTAAAAAGATTTCTTCGTTCCTCGCAATGACGGATTTTTAAGCTCAAAACGGTTAACCTCTTTTAGGGATATACAACGAAGTGTGATCTGTAGTCCGTTGACTGTCGACTAAAAAACTTGACACATTTTTAAAAAATCCATTCAACTTCATTAAAATAGTATCTTTGTTTGATTTCTGAAAACAATTGAAATCGCTATCGTTTTTAATTCGTACATATTACTAATGATATAGACTTAAATCAACACATGGCTAAATCTAATCCTACAAAAAACCAATGGTTAGTAGCTTTCTATACTACTTTAGGAATGCTTTTTTATTGGTGGTCAATAGTGAGAGATGCCCATTTGTATCTTTTTGGATCTAGCGGAGAAAGCATAAAGAACTATTTCTCTTCACTTTATTATATCCTTTACGATAAAGATCAACATTTTACTGGACTCAATTATCCTTATGGAGAACATCTGGCTTATACTGATGCGCAACCTCTTTTAAGTTTGATATTATCTCCTTTAGTCAATGGCAATTATGAGTATGCTGGAAACATTGTAACAATCATCAATATTTTATTGATTTTCTCTGTTCCTATTGCAGCAATGTATTTATTTCGTTTGTTTATCCTTTGGAAAATGCCTTCATGGTATAGTGGAGTTATGGCTGCCGCTATTGCTTTACTCAGTCCACAAGCGATGCAGTTGACTGGTCATTATACATTGGCATATGTCTGCTTTTTTCCAATGGTCTGGTATTATACCGCAAATTGGTTACAAAACAAAAAGATAATTTCCCTCATTCTGCTGTGTTTTACATTGATATTTTTTGGATTTGTTCAAGCCTATTATCTAGCTCTTGCATTGACTTTTTTGGTTTTTACGTCTATATTTTATCTGATTTATAAATCTAGAGTACCTGCATTAAGGACAAGAGTGATTGGACTTATTATCGCTTATCTCTTACCATTGGGTCTTTATTTCTTATGGGTAAATCTAAGTGGAGCATTAGAAATCACTGATCGTCCGTACAGACCTTATGGTTTCTATGATTATGTATCAAGTTTTAGAGATGTCTTTTTACCTGTAGAAGGTAGAATAACCGATTTAATCAATGTCTTTTTTCCTATAAGAGATGTGCATTGGGAAGGATACGGTTTTGTTGGATTGGCTGCAATTATTTCCACCTTAGCTGGAGTGTGGGTATTGAGAGATCGTATCTACGAAAAGGAATTTTTAGCACCTAGTTTAGGAGTGTATCTTATGGCAGCTTTAGGATGCTTGCTGATTGCTCTTTGTATTCCATTTAAATTTCTTCCTGAATCTTGGATTCCTAATATCATTTTTCAATTTAGAACTTTAGGCAGATTTGTATGGATTTTCTATTTTGTATTTTCAGCTACTAGCATTTGGCTTCTGTATATTTTATCAGAATATTTACGCAAGAAAAGTCATTCAGTCATTGCCATGGTATTTCTTTTAGGTATGATTTTTCTATGGACATTTGAGGGATTGAGTTTGCAAAAAAGCCAAGTTCATGAAATAAAATCTAATGGCAAATTGACTAATGATTATTTATCTTTTGAAAATAGTTATTCAAAAAAATTGAAAGAAATTGGTCAAAAACCAGAATCATTTCAAGCAGTTTTAGCTTTTCCATATTTCAATATAGGTAGTGAAGAGTTTTTTATTGAACGTGACAAAAGAACTTTGTATGAAGCGAGTAAAATAGCTTTAGACATGCAGTTACCTATTGCTCAGAATTATTTGAATCGGGCCTCCATCTCTCAAACCATTAATTTAATTCAGTTAATGAGTCATCCATTGATTCCAAAAAAAGTACTTGGAGACATGAAAGACGATCGTTCTTTATTACTTGTTACAGTCGGAGATCAATTTGAAGAAGACGAACTAAGATTACTAAAAAAATCTCGTTTGCTTATAAAAAATGGCGATGTTTCTTTATATGATTTACCATTAAATGCATTCCAACATCAAGTTCCAAATATTGATTCACTCAAAGCTGTCAATGGTGTGAGAAAATTGGGCAGACTAGAAGTGAGCAGCAGAAAAGACCAAAATATTCTTTGGAAGAATTTTGAAAAAATCGAATTGAATAATAAAAGACATCTATTGAGTCAGTTTGAGTTAAAAGAAATTGCAAACAATGAAGCAATCGAAGTCAGTCTTTGGGTAAACATTTCTCAGAGTCATGCTGCTTTCCCTATTCTATATGTAGATGTATTGAACTCCAGCCAACAAGTTATTCAAAGCTATGAATGCAATCCTGCTTATTCTACAGATGTGATTCAACAGCAAGTAAGAGCTCAAATCATTGTCCCGTATTCAGAACAAAACCACGCACTTAAAGTTAGAATGGATGGTAAAGATCAGTCTTTGAATACATTACTCATTCGACCAATGCTACAAAATGTATGGATTAAAGAAGAAGATGGAAGAGAGTTTCTGAATAATTATCCTTTAGGTCTTACTACTACTGATATTCATTGACCCAAGAGTACAAATCCACCATTGCTGAAGTCACAACTTCTGGAGAATATCTTTGGATATAATTCTTCCCATCATGAATAATCTTTTGTGAATAGGCACTGTCCTGCATAGTTTTATTAATAGCATCTGCCCAGCCTTCGACGTTAGTCGCTTCTACATAAGTGGCTCCTGTTCCGCCAGCTTCTCTTAAAGAAGAGTTGTCTGATGCAACTACAGGCACACCCATTCTCAAGGCTTCAATAATCGGCAAACCAAATCCTTCATAGAAAGAGGGATATACCAAGCATTTAGCCATGTGATAGATTCCAGGCAATTCGTACCAAGGCACATTCTTTAAAAAATAGACACGATGACGAATATCTTTTTGGTAGACATAGTTTTCCATCTCCTCCAAAGTATCTCCACCGCTTGAAACGACCACTAAAGGAAATTCGCTATTCTCTGGATATTCTAAAGCGTCGATGATGACTTTTAAATTTTTGCGCTGAGACGTAGCCCCAACATATAGAACAAATTGAAAAGGAATTTTATACTTATGACGCAATAGCTCAGTGAACCAATTGGTGTATTCGTATTCAAATTCTCTTCCCCAACTTGGATTGACGATAAATATCTTCTCTTCAGGTATTTTAAAATCTTCTATCAAATCATTTCTTGTACTTGCACTCACAGCGACTATAGCCGTTGCATTTTCACAAGCTTTTTTGACTTTATATTGATATATTTTTCGATCTAATAAAGGAAAATATTCTGGAAATTTATAAAAGATAAGATCGTGAATGGTAACGATAGATTTTACATTTGCAGGCATGCTGAAAGGCAACTCATTGCTCAATCCATGAAAAATCTCAACTCCGCTCGTCTGAATATCTGAACCAATATCTGAACTTCTCCATATATCAGGCAAATAATGATTAGAGACTACGGTTTTGTCAACAAAGTTTTGGTATTTGAATGGACTAGGACGAAAATACTTTTCGTGAACAAACAATTGATAATTGTACTGAGGAAACCATCTCAATAGATTATGAAGCAAACTACGACCGTATCCCCCTAAACCGGTGGTATTATCGTAAATACGTTTTGCATCAAACCCAATATTCATACTCCGAAATTAATGACTTGAAATTGATTTACACACACTTCGCATTCATCAAGATATCCACACGTCTTGATTAAGCTTAAAATGGGCGATTTAAAAATCAAAAAGCCCTGATTTTGAATAAGTTCAGAGCTTTTTGTATACTATATTTTAAGGATTAAACTGCTACACTAAAATCTCTCAGTGCATCATTTAATGAAGTCTTCAAATCTGTAGAAGCTTTTCTCTTTCCGATGATAAGTGCACATGGTACTTGGAATGTTCCTGCTGGAAATTCTTTTGCTATTGTACCCGGTATAACTACTGATCTTGCTGGGACAGTTCCTCTATATTCAATAGGTTCAGGTCCTGAAACGTCAATGATTTTGGTAGACATCGTCAAAACTACGTTGGCTCCCAATACCACTTCTTTTTCTAAATGCACACCTTCGACAACAATACATCTCGAACCGATGAAGCATCCGTCTTCGATAATTACTGGTGCTGCTTGTACAGGCTCTAATACACCACCGATACCAACTCCGCCACTTAAGTGTACATCTTTGCCTATTTGCGCACAAGATCCAACTGTAGCCCAAGTGTCCACCATTGTTCCACTGCCAACATAAGCGCCAATATTTACATAAGAAGGCATCATTACAACTCCTCTTTCTAAAAATGCGCCATATCTAGCGACTGCATTAGGAACTACTCTTACGCCTTGACCAGCATAATCTTTTTTCAAAGGAATTTTATCGTGATATTCGAATGGACCTACTTCAATAGTTTCCATTTTTTGAGTTGGGAAATAAAGAATCACTGCTTTTTTCACCCAGTCATTAACTACCCAACCACCATCTGTAGGCGTTGCGACTCTCAATGTACCTTTGTCTAATTGAGCTATTACAGCTTCGATAGCATCTAATGTAGTTTTTTCAGATAATAATGAACGATCATCCCAGGCTTTTTCAATGATTTCTTTAATTGCTTGCATAGTTTTGAATTATACCGCGAAAATAAGGAATCTCTACTACTTAAAGCATTAATGAAACTTAATTGGTTTGTAATTGGTCTTTATAAGACAACATTTCTTATAACAGATGAGGTTCATTTAATGAAAGCGATTCAATATTGTAATCAATTACTTTCTTCGATGAGTATTCCATAAATTTTATAACCGACAAAAGGACCAATAACATAAAATAAAAATTCTGTAATATTATACGAAGACAGAAGAGTATGTCGCCCAAATGGCCAAAAAGAGTCTTCATTTACGCCACTAGATACTGACCACAATATTATATTAGCAAATATCCAAAAGTAATAAAATGCAACTAACTTACTGATGTCTTTATCTCTCTTACTCATTTCTTTTTCTTATTTACAATTCTAACTATCAGTATCAATAATACAAGAAAACCAACTAAAAAAACAATTTCAATTCCGTTGTTAAAATTACTTTCTGATTGTTTATTATTTTGATAATCAAGTAACGCTTCTGGGGATCCAAATGTGGCTTCACCTGTATTTAGATTGACACCTTCATAATCATCAGTAGTCATCGCTCTTCCGTTCATAGTAGCATCTGATGTACCAAGCATTCTATGCAAATCTACAATACTAGGTTTTTTTACTTTAGTACCAGGAGGAAGGACAGAATCAACCATTAATCCTGTTCTTGGATCCATTATTTTTTCCATCTTGTTGTTTGCCATATATCAATTTACGCTAATGAAATTTATAGATTTTTAATTTAATTGAACTATTATTTTATAGTTTAGATAGTCATTACAAAATAAAGAGAATCTCTTTAACTTAATAAATAAATATTAAAAAAACACAGAATGAATACAGAAGAAAAAGGCAAATCCAAAATTCAAATTCTAGAATGGCTTATTGAAGACTACGTAATGATGAATCCAAAAGATTTGTTTGAAAAAGAAAAAAGCAAAGAAATTGAGATAACTTTTGAGATGTGGGAAATAACCGAATTGGAAAAAATTGAATATTTGGGACGAAAATTGATTCGACGTGATTCCCATACTATTTATTTCTATCCACTACATATAAAAGGTTTCTTAGCAGATCCTAAAAGCAAAATTGAAAATAAAAATAAAATAACTTCTTAATACATTTTATATTTAGTTCAAGTTTTTTGAAATTAGTTGGTTTATATTATTGGTTTAATAGTCTTTATACTAAATAAAAAAACCACAGTTTCCTGTAGGCTGGATATTCGTTTATATAAAAAAATATTTGGAGGCTTTAAATTGTTTTTAAAAAGGTATAAGATAGATATTGTACGGGTCGCCATAATGTGTTTTCAATTTAGCAACGACCATATCAAAACTAATTGCGTACATATTCTACTGATTTAAAGTATTTGGCTTCTCCGAAGTAGATACGACCTAAGTTATCTTTTATGGCGATCTCCGTTCCAAGAAATGGATTGTTGCGGACATTAATTATTACACCTTCCACCCATTCTAACAATCCTGTCAGTTCTAGACTTGCTTTTGCTTTATCTCCTTCTTTCATAACAAATGGTTTTATACGAAAATAATCAATTTCTTTTTTATAAGCTAAACTCTCCACTCCAATAAAAAAACCCATAGTTTCCTATGGGTTTCAATTTCTAAATTAAAAATTTATTTTTTCTTGCAGTCTGCTTTAGATTTTCCACTACAGCATGCTGCTTTTGTATTTCCTTTGATTGAATTTGTTGCAGAATCAGTGATTTTGACATCATATCCTGTTTTATCAGCTAATGTTGTAGCTACTTTTTTATCACTAGTCTTTGCATCATCGATTACTACAGAAACTTTGCCTTCAGAAGCATCTACTGTCTCAATACTTACAATTCCTTTAACGTCTTTAAGTACAGATTTTACTTTAGCTTCGCAACCTCCACATCTCATTCCTTTTACTTTGAGATTGACTAAAGATTGACCTGGCTCGATTGCAAATGAAGATACCGACACTAACAAAATTGTCATTATACTTAATACCCACTGATTGATTTTCATAATAGTATTTTTTATTTATTAAACAAATTCTATGCCCCAATTGGAACTATAAAATTAAGGCTTTTTGTCCAACATACTCCCACTACATACATATAAAATAATAGTGAAAACACTATGAATATTTTGTGTTTGTTTTTTCTACCTAGCACATCCAAAAGCCCACCGAGTAGCGTAAAAATTAAGACGACTACTTTATGAGAATTCTCTAAATCTTTAAGAGTTAACATTAAACTCAAAATGAAAATGGAGGACATTAAGACATTCGGTAGAAGTATATATCTTTTTACTTGATCAAAAACAGAAAAGTATCTAATCAATAAATAGGTCTTGATAGAAGCAAAAAGGATAAAAACGATCCATATGATTAAATAGATTTCTTCCACGACGATTTAATATAGTTTTTTATTTCCTTTTTCTTCCCATAGTTCAAATACTTGAAGCGCAGAATCTAAAGGGAAATGTTTGAAATTAATCTGACGCTCAGCATCAGGAAGTGGGATTTCTTTATAGATAAAGTCATCATCAAAGCCAATATTAGCTGCATCCTGTTTTGAGTTCGCATAAAATACTTGATCAGGTCTAGCCCAATAAATCGCCCCTAGGCACATCGGACAAGGTTCGCAGGAAGTATAAATTATACAACCTTCTAATTGATAATTACCCAATTCATCACAAGCTTTTCTAATCGCAACTATCTCTGCATGCGCTGTTGGGTCATTATTAGAAGTTACAGAGTTACAGGCTTCTGCAATAATTTTTCCATTTTTTACAATGACGCATCCGAAAGGTCCACCTTTTTCATTCAGCATCCCTTCTTTAGAAAGCGCAATAGCTCTCTCCATAAAAACATGGTGTTGTTGCTCTCCCATTATCTGCTGATTATAAAGTTAGTACTCAATCCTTCATCTGTCAATAAGTAATACATACCACTTGAAAGTGTACTTACATCTATACTTTTAGAATTTGTATCTCTTAAAAGCTGTCTTCCCATTTGATCAAAAACTTGATAATTTATAGGTTCAGAAATATAAATGGTAGTTCCAGAATTAGGGTTAGGATATAATATTATGGATGCTGCTTGAATCCTATTCATAATGGAAGTCGGCTGATTGGAAGCTTTAAAAGTAGGCGTAGAGAAGATAATCCACTTGTCATCACAATCTTTCTCTCTCCCATAACTCGTATTAGTTTCTAAAGCCGGAAAGGTAACTTCATCTACTATTGTTTTTCCGTCCGGCATAACTAATGCAAAATATTCTCCAGAAGCACTCAATGCAAAGTTTACATGATTGACACCTTGATCCATCTCTTTGTCTGCCCACAATATGAGATATCCATTAGGTGCAATAGTAAGAGAATCTATATCTTTTATTGGTAGCTGATATTTAGTGAGATTTTTAGGATCATCCGTTACAAAATAACCAGATAAAGTGATGGGGTCTGTTCCTCCATTTTTAATTTCTATCCAATCGTCCGCATCGCCAAAATTATCTTTAATTCCACTTGAAGAATTATTAGAAGCCACCAATTCATTGACACATACTTGAGTAATAGTGGCATCATTATCCAAAATATCAATTCTATAATTTCCTCTACCGCCAATCCTTGCATTGGTAGGATCTGAAAGATTAAAGATGATTGACTCTACTCCTTCTTTTTGTAAATCGTCTAAAACTTGTATTTCTATATCTATGAAGTTTTTATCTGCAGGAAAAGATAATTGATATGGAAAACTAACCGAAGCTGTAAAATCCTTTCCGAAAGTAGCTGTAGAACTATTATCAATCGATAGAATGGCTTCGCTTTTATTAGCATTGGGATAGACCAATTGTATTTGAACCTTGATAGTTTTTGCACCTTCAAAAGCATATGTGCTATAAGATGTAAATCTAATTTCGGGTATAATATTATTTGCGCAACCTTCTCCTGGAGATGCAAATATCTCTACATCATTGATTTTTTTTCCAGTAGATTTTTGTGTGGAAATCCAATAATTGCCAAGATTAGGATCTGAGACTGTAGAGCAAAAAGAAATAGAATGTCCATTAGCGTCTCCTCCCCAAGTTCTATCGTATTTCACTGAAGTAACAACTTGATTATTATTATTCTTGATTTCAAGTGTTTCTCCTCCATTATTTAGCGCGCCACTTTCCCATTGTAAAAACTCTTTACCATATAACGCTTTGGCAGCTTTAGCGTTTGTGGCTAATAGAACATATTTTCCTACTTCTAAATTATATTCTGGGATTGTCATGGTGATTCCTTTAGAAAAAGTCAAACCACCCAAAACAGCTGTAGAAGTTCCTTTATTATATATTTCAATGAATTCTAAAGAATCATCTTCTGCTGGAGAATTATACATCAACTCCGTAATGACAATATCAGGTCTTAAATCGTTATAAATAATTGGTTTTACATAAGGCTTTGTCATAGCATTGCCCGCTTTATCAAATATATTACTGATGGTCAATGTTCTTTGTATTCCTATACCGTAGTCTGATGAGAAGTTTAAAGTAACTGTCGTTTCATTTGGGCTGATTGCTATGCTTGAAAGATTGGGCAATCCTTGATAATTCGAAAGAACTGTTGCAGAATTATTCACCTTTTCATTAAAGTTAACGGTGATGCTCTTAGAGGTATTGATGATGACATTATCTACTTCTGGAGGTATATTATCAGAGCTTTCTTCATAGAACTTTATATCATCCATGATGACAATTGGGCTTTTTCCATCACCAACTTCCTTTACTAATAAAAACCTTACCAAAACCCGTTCTCTACCATAAGCTATACCCGGAATATTGTATTTATACTCTTTAAAAGCTGTGGTGTCATTTTCAAATACTTGAATGGCTCTTTCTGTATACCAATTGAAGCCATCATTCACAGAGGTAGAAATATACAAAGTACTCGATTTGTTGCCCTCTTGATTGGGTAAGCTTTTAGCTTTAAATGTAAGGGCTACATTTTTGTAATTCTTAAGATTTAATCTGGCTTGAACATCGGGAGTAAATGAACTGGTGGCAATCATCCCCAGTTCTTTATTTTCTGTTTGGAAAATTCTATCATTTTTACTGACTTCATTTCCAAACCAATTATTAGAAAGGAAATTCAAATCTTTCCCTAAAATAAAATTATTGCTAAATGTTTCGGTATAAGGCAAAGTGCTGATTTCTGCCAAAGTTGATTTTTGAAAGAAAACTATTATAGCTAGAAATGAAAAACAAATAGTCTTTCTAATGGAATTATGAAAATATTGCATACAGCTTTAATTTATCTTGTTCTAAGATAAGATGATAAATTCTAAAAGCTATAAATTGATAAAAAAAAGGAACCTATATATAACTCAATACTTCGAGCTTTTGTCCTTTAAGTTTCTTTCTAGTTTTATTCATGTCTTTAGTAAAACCTAAAATAAAACCTCCACCTCCAGCCCCACAAAGCTTGAGATAGTAGTCTCCACTATCGAGTCCTTTTTTCCAATGTTTATTGAAAAATTTTGGAATCATAGGTTTGAAGTGTTGAAATTGGAAATGAGACAGCTGTTTCATATATCCAAAAAGCGTCTCTGTGTCTCCTTCTAAAAATGCTTGGATACAGTTATTTGCAAATGGTTTTAATTGTTTATCTACAAATTCTCTGTAAGAAGGTTGCTCCATTTGTTCCATATAATACTTCACCAGCGGTTCTGTACTTCTAGCAATTCCTGTATCTATTAAAAATATAGCTCCTTCTCCGTCTTTCTTCAAAGCAACTTTTACGGGTTCTATATCTTCATTTCCTTTGATCAATAAAGGTAAATTCAAATAGCAAATTAAAGGATCTACTCCAGAGCTTTTCCCATGAAAGTAAGATTCTAATAGACCGAAAATAGATTTTAAAGACGAAATCTTTTCTTTGGTAGGCACTTCTTCTAAAGAGACTTTATCTACAACATATCTATCATAGACTGCTGCTACTAATGCTCCTGAACTTCCAATTCCAAAACCTTGAGGAATGGTAGATTGAAAGAAAATCCCGTTTTGAATATCTTGTTGGAACGCCGCTAAATCAAAATTTACTTTTAACTCTCCAGATTGAATTTGTTCTTGAATATATTCAGCAAATCCTTTGAGGTTATGATTTGAAGATGTTCTGAATGAGGTATCCTTCGATTCATCATCAAATGTCAATGCCCCTTTGAAAATCTCATAAGGCAAGGTCAATCCCATACTGTCTTGTATAATACTGTATTCTCCGAAGAGCAATATTTTAGAATGGAATGAAACGTCTTTTTTGGACATGATTAACTTATTTTGATAGGCCCTTTACCTACTTTGTCATGTATAACACGACGATTTTCACACAAATATACTAACTCTTCTTCTATAAAGTGTATCACCTTATCTTTAACATTATCTGGATATAGGATATGTACATTCGGTCCAGCATCTAAAGTGAAGTAAACAGGTACATTATTTTTCTCTCTAAATTCTCTAATTTTATTGATTACTACCAAAGTATTTGGATGCAACAATATATAAGGTGGCTCCGAAGCCATCATTAATGCGTGAAGTGTCAGCGCTTCTTTTTCTACAATATTTCCCCATTTCTCCATATCACCCGACTTCATAGCATCTAGAATTTCTAGAATATGCTGATTAGCTTGTTGGTATCTAGCTTCAGCATACGGGTTTCCTTCCATTAATGCATGTCCCGCTCTACTAGAAACTGACTTTTCTGTAGCGCTAACAATTAATATACTATCTCTAAATGTTTTAAAAATTGGAGCTACGTCATGATAGACTGGTATAGCATATTCATTAGAAGAATTTGCAACCTGTGACAATTCTCCCCATAAGCCTAAGTATGGAAATACCGAGCGGCAAGCACTTCCCGATCCTAATCTTGCAATAATTGAAGCTTTTCTTAAAAAGTCTTCTTCCTCCTCTAACTGACCAGTGATGGATCTTTCCATTTGACATAAGCACAATGCTAATGCACTCATAGAAGAAGCCGAAGAGGCGATACCTGTAGAATGAGGAAAGGAGTTTTTACTTTCTATATCTAAGTGAAGCTCTTTAAGAAATGGAAATTGCTCTTGTATAGAATTCAAGAAAACTTGAATCTTATTTTGAAAAGAAGGATTTTCTTCCCCTTCAAATAAAAAGCTGATGGATATTTCTTCGCTTGAATTGGATTTCGGCGAATATTTTATTGAAGTTTGAGTAAATGCATCATCTAAGGTGAAGCTTACAGATGCATTTTGAGGCAACTGTTTTCCATATTTTCCCCAATACTTAACAAGTGCAATATTGGAGGGTGATTTCCAAGAAGTAAATCCGCTGAGGGGCTGCTGCTTTGACATATTTAAAAAGTGCAATTAACTTACAAAGGTACGTATAGTGTGTTGAAAGACTTTAGTGAAGTATTAAACTATCTTAAAATTCATCTTTAGTTTAGAATGATTCTAATTTAATGCGATAAAAGTTCTTAATTATCCAAAAAAGTATCTAAATTCATAACAGTAATTTGAATAGGATGTTTTTAACTCCTATTAAAAAATCGTTTTCTCATAGTAATATTTTTGATGCGCCATTCCGAATGTGGCGCATTTTTTTATTTCTTATCAAGTAAAGCTTTTACTTTGTCGGATATTATACATTGATCATTTAAGAGATCTTACTTTGAAAAGAATTGGAATTATAGCAAATACCTCTTGGAATATTTTAAATTTCAGGATAGGATTAATTAAAGAAATTCAAAAGAATGGCCATGAAGTCATCATCATCGCTCCAAAAGATGAACATGCTGAAGAGCTAAAACAGCATGGCTTACCTATAATACTTGTATCAGGGCTTTCTAGAAAAGGAACCAATCCAGTGAAGGACTTAATGCTAGTATTTGAATTAGCAAAAATTTATAAAAAAGAAAGATTAGATCTTGTTCTTCAATATACTATCAAGCCGAATATTTATGGAAGTTTAGCTGGATGGCTGACCCAAACTAAAACAGTATCTACAGTAACAGGTTTAGGTTATGTGTTTTTAAATAAAGGTTTAAGTTCCACAATAGCTAAACGACTTTATCAATTTGCATTCAAGTTTTCTCATTTAGTATATTTCCAAAATTCGGATGACCAACAACTTTTTATAGATTCAGGATTAGTTCCTCCACAAAAAAGTAGACTCGTACACGGTTCTGGAATAGATACTGAATATTTTCATCCTGATTATTGCTCGAGTATACCCAAAGACTCTTCAAAAATTACTTTTCTAATGATTGCAAGACTTCTTATAGATAAAGGTGTTTACGAGTATGTGTCTGCAGCAAAAAATATTAAAAATAAATATCCCAATACTCAATTTCTATTGTTAGGCGATCAAGACCAAGGCAATCCTGCTGCTGTTAAAGAAGAAGATATTGAAAATATTAAGAATGAAGGAATTGTCGAACTTTTAGGCTTTAAGAAAAATACTAGAGATTTTATCTGCCCTTCAGATGCTATAGTTCTTCCGTCATATAGAGAAGGCATCCCGCGTGTGATATTAGAATCTTTTGCAATGGCCAAGCCTTGTATAACGACTGATGCTCCTGGTTGCAAACATACAGTAGACGATGGAGTGAATGGATTGATTTGTAAAGTTTCCAATGCAGAAGATTTAGCCGAAAAAATTGAGCAGTTTATTCTATTAGATGATGCCACTAAAGCAAAAATGGGCAGGAATGCTCGAAGCAAAGCATTAGAAATATATTCAATAGATAAGATCACTAAAGAATATCTAACTATAATTGATAGTTTGTAAATAGCCATATAATATTTACTTTTACTTTCTGGAACGAATTAACGTGTATGTTTGAAAGTATTGAGTTGAATATCATTGGTGCTACATTGTTATCATTTGTATTATCTATATTGATTATTCCCAGTTTAATCAACATAGCTGAAATAAGACATCTTTATGATGCTACTAACGAACGCAAATCACATACAGGATCTATTCCCAACTTAGCAGGTATTGCAATATTTGGATCTTTTGTTATTTCTTTTTGTCTTTTTGGATTTTTCAACGAGAGCGAAATTAAATATCTTATAGGTGCATTGTGCTTTGTCTTTATGATAGGAGCAAAAGATGATATCGTAGAGCTGACTCCATACAAAAAGTTTTTAGGTCAATTCATAGCTGCTTCAGTCGTAGTATATCTAGGTGATGTTAGACTTACTAGTCTATACGGAATCATGGGTATTTCAGACATTCCATATTATTTTAGCCTGGCTTTCTCTATTGTTACTAGTGTATTTATCATCAATGCTTTCAATTTGATAGATGGTGTAAATTGGTTAGCTGGAGGAGTGAGTTTAGTCGTTTCTTTAAGTTTTGGAACATGGTTTTATACACATGGATTTTATGATTATGCAATCATGTCAGCATGTATTTTTGGCGCAATACTCGCTTTCCTAAAATATAATTACTCTCCCGCTAAAATATTTTTGGGCGATTCGGGAAGCTTGTCTCTTGGATTACTTACGGCAACTATGGCTATCGAGTTCATTGAATTAAGCGCTCAACAAGTTTATGCCTCTGCAAATATGCCTTTCCACGTGACCTCTGGCCCAGCAATGGCTATCGCAATTTTAATTATTCCGATATTTGATACTTTGAGAGTTTTCACACTAAGACTTTTAAATAAAAGATCTCCATTTTCTCCAGATAGATCTCATCATCATCATAGATTATTAGATCTCGGATTTACGCACGAACAAACAAGCGGAATTTTAGTAGCAACTAATATTGTTTTTATCTTTCTGACCTACCAGTTGCAATTTCTTAGAACAGCATACTTAATTCCAATCATTTTTAGTGTTGCACTAGTCTTCTCATATTTACTATTCAATCTTAAGTTTTCTAAAAAAAAACTAAATACTCATCCAACAATTTAGAGTAGAAAGAAGAACTTTACTGTTGCGTTTTTACTTATTTGTATTTTAAAAAATCCTGATTAGACATCTGAATGACTTCCATGAGTTCGCTTAGAATCATAGCCGTCGCTCCCCAAAGTGTTTTATTATTGACATCAAAATAAGGCGCCATTAATTCCATGCCCATTGTGCTTTTGATGAGTTTCTCTTTTCTTCTTTTCAAATCAAAAAATTCTTCCAAGGGTACTTCTAAAACCTGAGCAACCTCTCTACTATCGGGATAAATTTGAATTGGATGCTCCGAAACCGCAACAATAGGTTGAATATTGAAATTGCTAGCAGCAACATATATCTTAGTAAGGTCTCCTATTATTTCAAAATTAGAATTTTCAACACCTACTTCTTCCATCGTTTCTCTAATGGCGGCTTCTTGATAAGTTTCGTTTTTTTCTACTTTCCCTCCAGGCAGACTGATCTGTCCACTATGAACACCTGTATAGATATTTCTCTCTATCAATAAGATATTAGGCTTATTTTCTCTTGGATATAACAATGCCATCACCGCACTTTCTTTTGCAAAAGGAGATATCGGAAGATCTAAATCTGGCATGCTCGGCAAATATGGACGCATCTTGCATTGCGCTACATATCCTGGCAAAGATTGTTGTAATTGCTTTTCCAGCGCACGTGCTACTTCTGAAAACATACACAAATATCCAAAAAAACTAATTGTATAGCACACAATTTTTAATACTATGTATCTTTGCCGAATGGATATTTTAAATGAACTCAATGAAGTCCAAGCTCAAGCTGTAACAAATACTGAAGGTCCCGTGATGATTATCGCAGGTCCTGGCTCAGGAAAAACCCGAGTATTGACCTATAGAATAGCTTATCTTATCCAAAAAGGTATAGATCCATTTAGAATTTTGTCTCTGACTTTTACGAATAAAGCTGCAGCAGAAATGCGCGAGAGAATTCAACATATAGTTGGAGGAGAAGCGAGAAATATCTTTATGGGAACTTTCCACTCCGTATTTGCAAGAATATTAAGAATGGATGCTCACAAACTAGGTTACCCAACAAACTTCACCATCTACGATACAGATGATGCTAAAAGTCTATTGAAAGGAATTATCAAAGAAGAAGGCCTCAACGATAAATTATATAAACCTTCTAATGTTTTCTTTAGAATTTCTTCTGCCAAAAATAGTTTGATTGGCCCTGAAGATTATCAAAACAATCCAGATCTAACGACAGAAGACCAACAAATGGGAAGACCATTAATCGGTAAACTTTACGAAAAGTATCAAAATAGATTATTCAAAGCCGGAGCTATGGACTTTGATGACCTATTAGTAAAGATGTATGAATTGCTAGATAATTTCCCAGAAGTACTTTATAAATATCAGCATCGCTTCACCCATTTAATGATAGATGAGTTTCAGGATACTAACTTTGCTCAATATTCTATCGTAAAAAAATTAGCCGCCGTCCATGAGAATATTTGTGTGGTGGGAGATGACGCTCAAAGTATCTATGCATTTAGAGGAGCGACGATTGCGAATATCTTGAATTATGAAAAGGACTATCCTGATTTGAAAATATTCAAATTGGAACAAAATTATCGCTCTACTCCTTTTATCGTACATGCTGCCAATGAAGTGATTGGAAAAAATCAAAACCAAATCAGAAAATTAATTTGGACCGATAAAAACGATGGCGATAAAATAAAAGTCTTTCGTGCAAGCAGCGAAAATGAAGAAGGAAAAATGGTGGCAGAATCTATTTTCGAACAAAAAATGAGACATCATTTAAACAATCAAGATTTTGCAATCCTTTATAGAACCAACTCCCAATCTAGATCTTTAGAGGAAGCACTTAGAAGATTGAATATTCCTTATCGTATTTATGGAGGGCTCTCCTTTTATCAAAGAAAAGAAATCAAAGACTTTGTAGCTTACTTGAGAATCTTAGTCAATCCTCACGACGAAGAAGCTATCAAAAGAGTGCTTGGACTCACTAAAGGAATAGGCACAACGACAGTCGACAGAATTATAGTGGGTACCAATCAATTGAATGTCTCCATGTGGGATATGATCAGACGACCAGAAAATATCCCTCAAGTGACAAAATCAGCCTACCAATTAATTTTTAATTTTGGAATGATGATGCAGAGTTTTCAAGTACAATTGAAGACTAAAAATGCATACGAAATGGCTGAAATGATTGGTAGACAAACGGGGTTAGTAGAAAATTTATTTCAAGATAAAACTCCAGAAGGTATCAGTAGATATGAAAACGTACAGGAGTTACTGAGTGGTATCAAAGCTTATACCTTATCAGAAAAGCCCGTCTTAGAAGAAGATGAAGTCGCTCCAGAAAATGATTTAGCAGAATATTTGCAACAGATTTCTCTTTTAACAGATCAAGATTCTAAAGACGATGATCCGAATAAAGTCAAATTGATGACGATACACGCTTCAAAGGGCTTAGAATTCCCTTCTGTCTTTGTCGTGGGTCTAGAAGAAAACTTGTTCCCTTCTATGCTTTCGCTCAATACAAGAGATGAACTAGAAGAAGAAAGAAGATTATTTTACGTCGCTATTACTAGAGCGCAGGATAGACTATTCTTATCTTATGCAAATTCACGAGTCAAATTTGGTAGCATTCAATATAATGATGTCAGTAGATTTATCGAAGAAGTCGGTATCAATAATTTAGACATGTCTCAAGCTAAGCTTCCAAATGCCAACAATCCTCAAAGATTTGCTAATCAAAGACTCAATACTTCTGCTCAAGGTGGGGATAACGACCAACCTTGGTATATGAAAAAAGCCAATCAAAGGACAGAAAAAAAAGAAGCTCCTTCAACATTCTCTAGTAGAACAAACCTGGCTGCAAAGGATAAAACGTCCTTATCTAAAGCAAGTAATAACAAAGCTTTTATTCCTTCTGACTTAAGAGGGCTCAAAAAGAATGATGAAGTTTTTCATGAAAAGTTTGCAAAAGGTATCGTCAAAAATATTGAAGGAAAAGGAGACAATATTATAGCAACTATCTTTTTCGAAACTCATGGACAAAAAAATATTATGCTAAAATTTGCTAAATTGCAGATATTAGAAAAATAATCTGTTTAGTTTTCATTTGCAGAGGGTAGCTTTGACACATTTACATTAAAATTTAAAAGTCCGTTTTTCTAAGTTCCAATCCTCGACTTTATTGAATAATAATTTATCAATTAATTTTAATAGGATTTGTTTATTTTTACATCACCCAAACAACCAATATTTTATTGGAAAAAGGTTTCTCTATATGATTTATAATACAAAACGAGAAGCGATCATCATGAAAGAGTATGGTCGTAGCATGCAACGTTATGTAGATTTTGCAAAAAAATTACCCACTAAAGAGCAAAGACAAGTTGCAGCAGATAACATCATTAATATGATGGGTACGCTCAATCCTCAAATTAAACTCACACAAGATTATAAAGAAAAATTGTGGAGTCAATTATTTGCTATGGCTAATTTCGAATTAGATGTAGACTCTCCATATCCTATTCCTACTTGCGCTACAGATGCTCGTATCATTCCTGCTGATATTCCATATCCACGTTCTAATATTAGAATGAAACATTATGGTAAAAATATTGAAACATTGATTTCAAAAGCTGCTAAGATGGAGGACAATGAACAGAAGGAAGCTTTAGTTCAGTTGATTGCCAACTTCATGAAAATGACCTACAAGAATTGGAGCAATGAAGAAGTCAGTAATGAATTAATTAAAGAGGATTTACGTACTTTATCTAAAGGTGGATTTAATATTAGCGATGATATGCATATTGAAATCACTGTAGCTACAGGTCATCCACAAACCAATAGAAGAAGAAATACACCAAATAAAAACAGAAACTCTTCCTCTTTTTCAAAAAACAGAAACAGCAGCAATAACAAAAACAATAATAATAAGCGATTTAGATAATGGCAAAAGATGCTTTTGAAGTTCATGGAGGCAATCAGCTAAAAGGCACCATTCATCCTCAAGGTGCAAAAAACGAAGCTTTACAGATTATTTCTGCAGTATTGCTTTCAGATCAAGATATCACTATACATAACATTCCAGATATTAGAGATGTCAATTTTCTGATAGAATTACTTCATAATATGGGAGTAAATGTATCTAAGATATCTACAGGCTCTTATGTATTCAATGCTGCAAATGTTGATCCTGATGTGGTATTATCCGATGAGTTTAAAACAAAAGCTGCCAATCTTCGTGGATCTATTATGATTTTGGGTCCTCTATTGACTCGATTTGGTAGAGCGCACATGCCTATGCCTGGTGGCGATAAAATTGGACGAAGAAGATTAGATACTCATTTTCAAGGATTTGTAGAATTAGGTGCTGATTTTACTTATGATAAAGATGAAAATTTCTACTCTTTAAAAGCTGAACAACTTCTTGGAAAGTTTATCCATTTAGAAGAACCTTCTGTCACTGGAACGGCCAATATTATTATGGCTGCGGTGCTTGCTGAAGGAATTACAACTTTATATAATGCTGCTTGCGAACCTTATATTCAGCAATTGTGCAATATGCTCAATCGAATGGGCGCAAAAATATCTGGAATTGCTTCTAATCGTCTAGAAATAGAAGGCGTCAAAAAACTATCTGGTACAGAGCATACTATGCTTCCAGATATGATAGAAGTTGGAAGTTTTATAGGAATGGCGGCTATGACTCAATCAGAAATTACGATTAAAGATTGTAGAATAGATATGCTGGGATTGATTCCTAATACTTTTAAGAAATTAGGCATTGAAATAGAATTTAGAGGAGACGATATTTTTATTCCGGCACAAGATCATTATGAAATAGAATCTTTTATCGATGGTTCTATTTTGACGATTTATGATGCTCCATGGCCAGGACTCACTCCTGATATTTTATCTGTGCTGTTAGTGACAGCTTGCCAAGCGAAAGGAAGTCTTTTATTACATCAAAAAATGTTTGAAAGCCGTTTGTTTTTTGTAGATAAACTCATTGATATGGGCGCAAAAATTATTCTTTGTGATCCTCACAGAGCAACAATTATTGGTATCGACAAAGCATATCCATTTAGAGGAATCAATATGTCCTCTCCTGATATTAGAGCTGGAGTCGCATTATTAATTGCAGCGCTTTCTGCTGACGGGAAAAGTGTGATATCAAATGCTCATCAGATTGATAGAGGTTACCAATTTCTAGATGAGAGATTGAGAGCATTAGGTGCGGATATCGTTCGAATTTAAACTTTTATTTACTTCCTTGTTTTTTCAAACTGATGAATAAAACAGTTTTGAATAATGAATAAAACAAGTACTTTCCAAAAAATATTAACTTTATCTCTTTCATTAGGTTTACTATAGTATATGTTAAATAAATTTCAAGGAACTGATCAATATATCGCTACAGATGAATTGCGTGTAGCTGTGAACGCTGCAATCATTTTACAAAAACCCTTACTTATCAAGGGAGAACCGGGTACAGGAAAAACCATGTTGGCTTTTGAAATAGCTAAAGCCTTAAAAATGCCGATGTACACTTGGCATGTAAAAAGTACCACTACTGCTCAACAAGGATTGTATGAATATGATGCAGTTGCAAGACTGAGAGACTCACAATTGGGAGATGCAAAAGTACATGATATTAGAAATTATATCGTAAAAGGTCCATTATGGAAAGCTTTTGAATCTGACGAACAAGTAGTTTTATTGATAGATGAAATAGACAAAGCAGATATCGAATTCCCGAATGATCTTTTATTGGAAATAGATAAAATGGAGTTTTATTGCTACGAATTACAAGAAACCATTCAAGCAAAACATCGCCCTATTATTATCATTTCATCTAATAACGAAAAGGAACTTCCTGATGCATTTTTAAGAAGATGTTTCTTCCATTATATCCGATTCCCTGAAAAGGATACTATGCAAAAAATTGTCGATGTTCACTTTCCTAATATCGAACAAGAATTAGTTGGAGATGCCATGAAAGCATTTTATGAGGTGAGAGATCTGCAAGGATTGAAGAAAAAACCATCTACAAGTGAATTGATTGATTGGATTAGATTATTAAAACTAGGTAATCAAAAAGTTGATGATACTACTCCAAAACATGAATTACCGAATCTAGGAGCTTTACTAAAAAACGAACAAGATATTGAGCTATTAATTAGAATGGCAAAAATGGGCATGAGAAGATATTAGACTCTTTGTAAAAATGAGTGAATTAATATTTAATTAATCAATTTTCAAATCAAAAGGATATTTGGTATGTTGTTGTTATAAATAGCATACCTTTTTTATTACTATTTATACTATTATCTTAATCGACAGATACAGACATCCATGAAAAATATCTTTTTATTCGTACTTAGTTTTTCAGTTTATGCAATGAGCTATGCTCAAACTAATAGTCTGTATCCTCAATGGAAAAAGGGGGATTTCAAAAAAGTCACTTACAAGGATATTATACCCAATATTGAAGAAGGCATTGCATTAGACAATGATACTTCTATCACGACTTTTATTTGGGAAGTAATGGATGTTCAAGATACGACGGTGATTTTGTCTATCATCCCTTTAAATATTGAGATTAAAACTAAGAATAAAGAGCTGATTAAAGAGTCTCAATTTCTGATAGATATTTTCCAACTTTTAAGAGAAAAAGCCTTATCGATTCCCTATATCTCACGTAGAAATGGAGTGCTGTTCACACCAAAAAACAGTGCAGATTTAATGGAGGACTATAATGCACGATATATTCAACAGACTGATCTCATCAATGCCGTTAAAAACATTTCTTTCTCTGAATCTATTCAGCAGTATATTGACCAAAACCAAGTGAATAAAGATAGTCTTTCTAGATATCTGCTCCTGACTTATATAGATGGAATGATTTCTACTATTCATAGTCCTTTTGGCAAAGATTTCACTTATAATCAAGCTGTATCAGTCGCTGAAATGAATGCTGCAGATTGGGAAGTATTTATGCCTAGTTTAGATTTTGAGAAAAGCAGAAGACTCTTTACTGGACAATTTGAATTTCTAAAATTGAAAGAAAGTATAGAATGTCCTTTTAGATTTCAAACGAGCTATATCTCAGCGGATTCTAACAAAGAAACAACTTCTAAGAAGAAGAAAAAAAAGAGAAAACCTTCCAAAAATGACTTTGTTTTCAAAATCACATACTCTGGTAATTATATTTTCAGTGCAAAAAACTTCATCCCTTTAAAGTACTTTTTGAGCAATTCTACAGAGTTAAAAAAAGGCGGAAATACCTTATCTAAAACCCCTCAGCAAATTATCACATTTGAATAATCACTATTTATAATGGTGGGTTTAATTTGAAATAACAATATGTAGTTATTGGTTTATAGTTATTTTTTTAGGCAAAGATACATTTGCATAATTCTTGCAGATATTTGAATGCAAATCAATTACTGATGTATCCATTTAAAGAATATCTGTCTCAAATTCTAGAAGCTAGAAACTGGAATTTCGACTATTACCATAGCTTGATTTTAGAATACGGTCCTATTTTATTGTTGACTGCTGTCGCCTTATTTATTGGAAAGTTCTTTGGTGGGAGAATCCGATTAAAATGGTCTGAATTTTACCAAAGAAAAGGGATTTCAAATGCGTGGTCTAATTTCTTAGCGCGAAATAATCACCTCCAATTCAAAGCCACTTGGAAAAATTATTTTTCTGATGCTGGAAATAAAAGATTCTTTATCACTTCTACAATTATCGGAACATTACTTTTTGTAATGACTGCTAAGTTTGTTGCATATAATTCGAGTGCTTCTGGAAAAGTATTATACGATCCTTTTATGACACTTTTGACCGTCAGAGATTGGTCTTCATCTATCTTTTTTTTAGAATACTTTGCTGTGATTATTATGATATTTCACATCATCGATCGTCCTGCATATTTTATTAAATGTTATTGGGCAGTTATTTCATTACAGATTGTGAGGTGCGTATTTATTAAAATGATTCCTCTTTCTGCTCCAAATGATATGATATATCTTACAGATCCATTTACGCAATTCTTTTTTGGAGAGAATGTTCAAGTGACCAACGACCTCTTCTTTTCTGGGCATGTCTCTCTATTAGTATTGTTTTTCTTTATGGCAAAAGGCAAGTTCATCAAAGCTTATCTTTTCTTGGCTTCTGTGATTGTAGCGATAATGTTGGTTTGGCAACATGTGCATTACTCTTACGATGTTCTTTTTGCGCCTATTGCTAGTTTTGCAATTTATAAATTTGTAATTGTTCCAAATTGGGGAGAGCAAATCATCGAAAAGTATAAAGCTTACGCCAATATTGAATAAGAATTAAAAAACAAATTTTTGGCTGAAATCGAAATTTGTCAGAGCGGAATTAATCAAGCTTTATATTTCCGAACTCATTGATATTCAAACTTGATTCATTTTAATAAGATAGTTCTTATATTAGCAAGGTGAATCTAGATGACTTAACTCAATCCCCGTTATATAAGAGCATACAGAAGAGGATGCCTAATAAATATCTATTTATTGGAGTCTTATATATCACATATATGTTTATTTTTGATTCTAATAATTTCAGGTCGCAATTTAAATTATGGTCTGAAGTACACACTTTGAAAAAAGAAAAAAAACTTTTAGAGCGCTCGCTAGAAGAGATCAGACAACAAAGAAGTCAATTATTTACAGACGAGAAAAGTCTTGAAAAATTTGCACGAGAAAAGTATTTGATGAAAAGAGATGACGAAACGGTTTTTGTCATAGAAGAAGTTTCATCTAAAAGATAAAATCTCGTATTTATAGCAATTAAAAAGAGGTATAATGAATCTAATTATTTTCTCTATCCCTATTTTCTTTCTCCTCATAGGATTGGAGCTTTTATACCAATTTATTAAAAAAGAACAATTATATAGACTGAACGATGCTGTCTCCAATATCAACTGCGGCACTGCTCAACAAATCACTGGAATTTTTACTAAATCGCTTTTACTAGTCACTTATTATTGGGTCTATGAGAATTTTAGATTTTGGACCATTAAAGACACTTGGTATTCCTACGTCATCTTACTGCTATTCGTAGATTTATGTTACTATTTTTTCCATAGATATGCTCACGAGATTGCTCTTTTATGGGGTTCACATGCTGTGCATCATCAAAGTGAAGAGTATAATTTTTCTGTCGCATTAAGACAATCCTCTCTACAAACTTTTGCTTCAGCTTGGTTTTACTTACCCTTGGCTTTTATAGGATTTAGCTTTGAATCTTTCATCATGATAGCTGCGATTCAGACTTTATATCAATTTTGGATTCATACTCAAATCATCAAAAAGCTTCCTTCTTGGTTTGAATTTATTTTCAATACGCCTTCTCATCATCGGGTACATCACTCAAGCGATCCTAAATATATCGACAAGAATCACGGCGGTACTTTTATAATTTGGGATAGAATATTTGGAACATTTATAGAAGAGGCTGATCCTATTAATTTTGGTGTCACTAAACCTGTGCAATCTTGGAATGTAATCTGGGTGAATTTTGAATATTATCAATGGTTAGGCAAAGTGTTCATGGAAGCTAAAGGATTAGATAAATTCAGAGTGCTTTTTAAACGGACAGGCTGGCGACCTGATTATTTAGGCGGTCCATTATCTCCACAAGAAAGACCTATTGGATACGAAAAGTATGATGTGTCTGCCGGCAAATTGACCAATATATATGTATTGATATTATTTACGGTTTTATTGGGAAGTGTAGCATTGTTTTTATTCAATACTGCTCAAATGAATTCAACAGAATTAGTGATCAATAGCTTATTGATTTTATGGGTCATATTAAATATTGGGTATCTTTTGGAGTCGAAGAATCGTATTCTTTGGATGGAACCTATTAGAATTATTGTAACATATATTGTTTTCACAGTATTCCACATGGACTCAGAACTGTGGATAAAATCACTTGCACTTTTAACAAGCGCCACTTTGTTTATGATTTATTTAACTTTTAGTTATATGAATAGCAAAAACAAAAGTCATAAATTAGCGACCTAACATTTTCCACAAAAAAATTAGCGCAATTTGAAAGCCGTTAAAAAGAATTTTCTGTTGTCGATAAGCATAATCGCAGTCTTGGTCTTTTCCTCTGCATTTAAACTATTCAACAAAAAGGATACTAGCTATCAGCCTTTAGTTAACCAAGCTTGTCAAGACGCCACTTACCTTTTTGGCGTAAGAATCGACACTCTAGCCTCTAAAACTTATTATCCTAAAAAAGGAGAGTCTTTCAAGACCGTTTTGTTAAAGAACGGAGTCAATCATAACGATTATGAGAAAGTAAGAAAATCAGCTTCTAGAATCATCAATCTTAACTATTCCATATCTGGTCTTCCTACTACTTTAATAAGTAATGATGAAGGACAATTGAAATACGCTGTTTTAGAGAAAAATGTTACAGAATATATCATTTTAGATATTGATCAATCTGAAACTAAAGTAGAAACTAAAAATGTAGTCACTCAAGACAGAGAGGTTGCTGGCATTATAAAAGGTGATTTATATTCTACTTTTAAAGATCTAGATATCCCAAGAAACTTAATTTATCAGCTGGATAAAGTTTACGACTACACATTTAACCTATACAAACTCAGAAATGGCGATACCATTCGCATCAAGTATGAGGAACAATTGGTAGATGGTGTGGCTAAAAAAGCTACTCAACTAAAAGCTTGTATTTTGACTAGTAAAGGTAAAAGGTACTATGCTGTTTATTATCAATTACCTGGTGATGAGAAAGGAGATTTCTATGATGAAAATGGTAATGCACTTAAAAGATCTTTTTTAGAAAAACCATTGAAATACGGTAGACTTTCTTCAAAATTCAATAAAAACAGATTACATCCAGTTCTGAAAGTTGCTAAGGCACATTTAGGTACTGATTTCGCTGCACCAACAGGTACACCTATTATTGCTACCGCTGATGGAGTGATTTTAGAAGCTGCATCTTCAAGATACAATGGCAATTACGTAAAGGTGAAGCACGATAAGATGTACACCACTCAATATCTACACATGTCAAGATTTGCTAAAGGTCTTAAAAGAGGCTCTAAAGTGAAGCAAGGACAAATTATAGGATATGTAGGAGCTACAGGTTTAGCTACGGGCCCTCACGTATGTTATAGATTTTGGAAAAATGGTGTTCAAGTAGATCCATTTAGAGAAAATTTGAAATTTGCTAGAGGCCTTGATCCAAGTGATCAAAAAAGATTTGTTGCTCATATGACTGTTGTCAATAGCGAATTAGTAAAAATTAATCCTTGGAATCACACCAATATATTTAAAGACGCAGTGGCTTCGGTAGCTACTCAGTAAATTAAATATTGATTTTAGATTATATCCCGCATTATTATGAGTCAACCTATGAGCTCCAATAAGAAGCTTATCTACTGGAGTATTGCAGCATTCGTATTTGGATTTGGCGCTACAATTGTTTTGTACTTTCTTTTTAGGTAAAGAATAGACCGTAGACCAAAAGACGGTAGACCGTTTTAATACTTAAAGCCCGCAGATTTGCGCAGATGTTTAAAGTTTATTGGACCACAGTCGAAGGACCACTGACCACTTTCATTGTATTTCCCTAAAAGAGGTTGAGTGAAGAACTTAAGATATTTAGACTTTAGACCAAAGACCATTCTGAACGAGGTTGACATTTTGAGTGCTTCAGCCAACTACTCAGTGCACGAAACTCAAAACTCAACATTCAAAACTCATCACTACTTAATAAACTTCTCAATATCTTTTAAGTCTCCAAAGACCACTAAGACATCGCCTTCTTCTAAAATAAAGTTAGGAGGAAGTACTCCTAATACTTTAGGGCTAGTTTTATTGATACCTAAAATATTTTTTTCTTCTATTTTTCTAATAATGGTCAATAAGGTCACACTATACTTGTTGAGCATATCAGCTTTCTCAATAGAATAACCGATATATCTACTTGGGACTGTGATTTCCATAATTCTATATTGATCGGAAATCTGAAAAGAATCGATTACGTCTTTAATGTCTAAGGTATTTGCTAAACGTTCTGCAGTTTCTGTTTCTGGATCCACAAACTCTGTAATACCCATAGCTTCTAATACTGTCTTCTGTAAAGAAGAAGTCGCTCTACCGATAATTCTTTTGACTTTAAGTTTTTTGAGAAGAGCAGTCGTCATAATAGACGCTCCCTCATCCTCACCTATCGAAACGATCACCGCATCAGCATCTTTTAGAGGCAAACCTTTTACAGCAATACTATCTGTAGAATCCATGCAAATAGTATGGGAAATCTCTTCTTTAAAAGCTTCTACTCTATTGAAATTTTTATCTATTCCTAAAACTTCATGTCCCATACTTGTAAGCTTAGCACTTAAAGCATAACCAAAATGACCCAATCCGAAAACTATAAATTTCATATTGTTATTAGTATATAATATCCTGTGTGGGATACTTGTAGTTAGTTAATCTCTTCTTATACAAAAATGCAGAAAATAAAGTTAATGCACTCACTCTGCCTATAAACATAGAAGCCGCTAAAAGAAACTTACTTTGAAAAGTTAGTTCACTAGTAATTCCTAAACTTAATCCACAATTATTAAATGCTGAAAACACATCAAACACTATCTTAATTAGCTCTTTATCTCCATCGAAACTATAAATTAAAAAAGTAGCTATTCCCATAAATATTAAAGAAAGAGAGATGATTGCAAAAGATCTTTTGATAGATTCTTGGCTGATTTCTCTACCAAAAATGATAATCTTTTCTTTTCCTGAAGCGATGCTCCAAAAGTTTAAAACAGCTAAAGAGAAAGTGGTTGTTTTTATCCCTCCTCCCGTACCTCCCGGAGATGCTCCAATCCACATATAGAGTAAGTAAAGCATAACAGTAGGCATACTTATCAAAGACATATCTACTGCATTAAAGCCTGCGCTCCTCGGAGTTGTTGCAGCAAAAAATACGCCTACAATCTTACCCCAAAGTCCATGCTCAAATAAAGTTCTGTTGCCTTCAAAAAACCAAATGAAAACAAATGCAAAAGCTATAAGACTCAATGTAGTATAGATATTAAGCTTAGAGCTCAAATCAAAGTGATGTGCAAAATGCACTGATCTTAATCCCGAAAAAACTCTTCTGAATAAATTGAAGAAAAATAATTTGATGTTTTTGTAAAATGCAAAAACAATAGGAAACCCTATTCCACCAAATAAAAAAAGTCCGGCAACTGTCAGCTGAAAAGAATAGTTAAACTTTAGCACATCGCTCGTCATTCCATCTCTTATGGTGACAAATCCAGTATTACAAAATGCAGAAACACTATGAAAAACAGCAAAAAATAATCGATCGCCAAAAGTGGCAAACTCTATGTCCATCGTGCTAAAGAAAATAAAAGCCGCTCCGACAGTTTCCACCAATAAAGTAATAAATACAATTTTAAGTATGGTTCTTGAAACCTCATTCAATTTGTCACCAACAATGTATTCGTTGAGCATCATTTGTTGCTGAAAGCTGATGCCTGATGAGAATATTCTTCCAATAAGACCAGCAAATGTCATGACGCCAAGTCCACCTATTTGCATTAAACCTAAAAGTATTTTATGACCAAATGGTGTAAATACACTGCCGATATCTACTACGGTTAATCCCGTAATACATACTGCACTAACGGCTGTGAACAATGCATCAATAAATGAAATCCCTTCATAAGTGGCATTGGGTAATTTCAACATCAATGTTCCCGAAATAGAAAGTAAAAAGAATACAAATACAAAGATGAATGCCGGATTAATATTTTTCTGGTAAAACTTGATGACTAATTTCGAGTACTCATAAATCAAAGTCAATACAAAAAACACCCCTATTATGTACTTATAATAAGCTTCAACAGGTTTCACCCATGAAAAATTAATTTCACGAATCAACCATAAATAGAGAAATAAGAATGCCACAAAAAAGACAAAATCCATTCGTCTATACTTCTTTTCTAAATCTCGATTCAATAAGTTAATAAGGTTTCGTATCGCGTAAACACCAAGGACGAAGACAATAAATAACAAATAATATTTTCTTAAAAAAACATGATGATGATCTGGCTTTTGATATCCCAAATCATAAATCATCAGCATGAAAGTCAAAAGTCCACTATATAATAATATCCAACTGCTCCCATTAGAAATCACTTTCCTAAGAGTAGCTGTTTGGTATCTAATATTATCTATAATGCTTGGGATCATCTTTTAATTTACTTTATGCTCGAATTTCATAAGTCGGATAGGTTTGTTTTTTCTTGTACATTTTAAATAGAAATGCCGAGAAGAAAGTCACAGATCCCACTCTTCCAATAAACATGACAAAAATAAGCACCAGCTTGCTTCCATCAGACAATCCGGAAGTCACTCCTAAAGATAGTCCTGTAGTACTAAAAGCAGAGAAAACCTCAAAAACTATTTGATCTAAATAAAACTGAGGATCAAAATACAAAATCATCGTAGTAGCAAGCCCTATCAAAAGCAAAGACATCATGACAATGGCAAAAGCTCTATTTATTGCTATACTTTTTATTTCTCTTTTTTGAATAATAAGTGATTTGTCTCCTTTAGCCATACTAAAGAAGTTCATAATCATTATAGCAAAAGTGGTTGTTTTAATACCTCCACCTGTACCTCCTGGAGAAGCTCCAATCCACATCAAAAATACCATTAAAATCACTGTTGGAAATGACAGCAAACTCATATTGACAGAATTAAAACCAGCAGTACGCGGAACTATAGAACCAAAAAGAGAAGTGCTTATTTTTCCCCAAAGTCCATGTTCTCTGAGTACTCCATCATATTCAAAAATGAAAAAAGAAACAAACCCAATTACAATTAATGCAGTCGTAGTAATTAATACAATTTTAGAATTTAGATTTAAAACATATGGTGCATGTTCAAATCTTCTTTTATTGACTAGAAAGTGCCAAACATTCGTGATTTGGAATAAAATATATCTGTAAAAATTCAAGACAATTGGAAATCCTATTCCTCCAAAAACAATCAATCCGCTTAGTGTCAATAATAATGTATAATTAAATCTTAAGTCGACATTATAAATTCCATCTGCATAAGTAGAAAATCCTGCGTTACAAAAAGCTGAAATACTGTGAAAAACGGAGAAAAAAACATGACCTGTCCAATTGGAAAACAACTCTGAAGGAGTACTTAGATAAAGAATTAGCGCACCAATAGATTCTATTAAAAACATGATGAAGATAATCTTGTAAATAGAGTTGATGACATCATTGATTTTTTCACTGTTGCCAATATCTTTTAACATCATTCTTTGTTGGAAAGAAACTCCTCCTCCTGAAAACATGAAGCCTACAAATCCAGCAAATGTCATGATTCCTAATCCTCCAATCTGTATTAATGTCAATATTACTATTTGACCTAAACCCGTAAAATCTTTGGCAGTATCTAATACGACTAAACCCGTAACGCATACGGCACTAGTAGAAGTAAATATAGCATCGACTAAAGTAATTTTGCCATGAGTAGCATTCGGTAAGGAAAGAAAAAAAGCTCCTATGATAATAATGAATAAGAAACTCAGGATAAAAATTAAAGCAGGATTCAGTTTCTTAGAATAATATGCTACCGCATTTCTAGAATATTCTATGAAAAATATAAGTAGAAAAATGGGCCCTAAGAGGTATTTATAGGAAGGAATATATTCTAAAAGATAGTGTAAAGAAGAGTGCGGATTGAAAATTCTTAGAGCAAAAATCAATAACCCGAGAATAATAGCATCTAATATCTTGACAGATATTGATTTATCCCGATTAAAAACATTTAGAAAATTTCTAACAGAGAAACTGACTAATAAAATCCATTTAACCGCTTCATAAAAATCATGCAGATGAACTTCCTCAGAGCCTTTTTGACCGAAGCCCATATCGTACACTAGAATACATGTGGCAAATATTCCAGTATATAATATTACACCACTGACCGTTTGGGAAATTTCTTTCCTAAACTTCAGGGTTTGTTTCCATATTTTATTGTAAATGCCCGATATCTTCATTTGGTCGTGGGCTTATTTTACTAAGACTGTAGAAGTTCTCTCACTTTTGCAGAGATTCTTCCTCCTTCCGCTTTGCCTGCTAAAGATTTGGAAGCCATCCCCATGACTTTGCCCATATCTGCAGGACTTTTAGCTCCAGTAGTAGTAATGATATTTTTCAAAGCTTCTTCTAGCTCTTCATCGCTCAATTGTTTTGGAAGATAAGAAGATAATATTTCCATTTCTTCTCTTTCAATATGAGCTAAATCTTCTCTATTTTGACTTTCGTATAAACCTAAAGCCTCTTTCCTTTGATTGTAAAGTTTTTGTATGATTTTAGACTCTTGATCATCCGTCAAAGTTCCAGTTGCTCCCTTTTCAGTTTTTGCAGTTGTGAAAGCAGTTTTCAAAGATCTTAAAGTTCTTAAACGAACCTCATCTTTTGCAAGCATCGCTTCTTTGATGGCAGTCATTATGTTAGTATCTAAAGACATAGTTTTACTTTACTTCTTCATAATCAATATAATCTCCAGTAATTTTGGAGGGTTTCCTTTCCAATCTATCCGCTTTCAAGTCTTCTTTTACAACTTCTGGAGCTTTTTTCTCCATCTTTTTGACGACGACTATTTTACCAAATACTCTGGAAAGTATGAAGTATCCTAGAAAGAAAACGATAATATACTTGAACATGTCAATACAATTCTATTAAAAATAGATGTTTATTTTGACAAAAACATCGATTTCTCTCTATATAGTGATCTGAAGTAAGGATCTTTTAAGTCTTTAATGAATCTGATAGACTCGCCTGTAGATTTCATTTCTGGACCTAATTCTTTATTTACACCTGGAAATTTGTCAAATGAGAATACAGGTTCTTTAATAGCAAATCCTTTTAATTTCTCTGAATAATCAAAATCTTTCAAAGTATGAGTTCCTAACATCACCTTAGTAGCAATGTTCAGATAAGGAATATCATATGCTTTACAGATAAATGGTGTAGTTCTAGACGCTCTTGGATTCGCTTCGATGACATATACATTATCCTCTTTGATAGCAAACTGTATATTGATTAAGCCCTTGATATTCAATGCCACGCATAATTTCTCTGCGTACTCTTTCATTGTTTCTATGATAACTGGACCTAGACTATATGGAGGCAATACAGAGAAACTATCTCCAGAGTACGCAGAGAAATTATGCGTGGCATTGAATATCAAGGGCTTAATCAATATACAGTTTGCTATC
>DATJBS010000043.1:0-2393 GCA_035515235.1 Chitinophagales bacterium | reverse complement strand
TAGAAAAAAAATATAACGTTACTGTAGATTCTTTTTTTCTGAAAGCTAATCCATATAAACAATATGAGAGAGAAGAGGTGCCAGAAGACTTATTCGCCAGAATACAACTATCACTAATGGAAGGACAGAAATCAATGTTAGTCATCTTGAGCCGGGTACTTATAAAGTCGTCATTCAGGCAGGCGGAGAAGTAGTCTTTGCTACATTGAGCATTTTTAAATAACCTATAAAAAAGGAATCATTATGAAACATTTAATAATATACCTGTCGGTCTCTCTCATTCTTTTTTCCTGCAAAAAAGAATCTGCGGAAATCATTGAGCAGAACGAAATCACATGGAACGACACTCAAAAGGTCAGGATTCTGAAAGTAGAACAGACAGAAAGTCCTAATTCATTTCCTTTTGATATAGATGATTTGATGACGGTGAGGTACGAGTATTCTGAAGGATTATTGACTGAAATTATCGTACATAGAAGTGGAGTCGAATATGTTTATCCAGTTTTAAAAAATTCTGTTGACAACAGGAGTATTGATGTTTCTAAAGACACTAAAAAAGGATTTCCTAATTTACCTGTATTTAAAGGAATAGAGATATTTGCAGAGGATAAAAAAATTCTGAAAAGTAAAAATAATTACGAAATTTCATTTTTTCCACCTTTGCCCGCTCAATCTATTTATAGAAATATAAGCTATATGTATGAGGATAATGGATTGTTTAAATCTGCGGAGAGTGTTTTTGGTCCGATTGACGAAATTTCTATTTTTAATATAAAATTTGAGGCAGAGGAATATGAGTTAGGGTTGTTAGAGAGATATACTTTGAAGAAACATCAACCTATATATCCTAATACACCTATGGGACAGGAATTGAATGTTAAAATAAGCTATCAGGCTTCTTCTGATTCTCCTGATGGTTTGATACGTTTGGTCAATCAGGCTATTTTAGGCTTGCCTGATATTGGATTTGAAGATTATTTGTTTCATGGAGCATATGATTTCCTCCCTAATTCAGGTTTGTTGCAATGGGATCAGGAAGGAGTGTATGCTGAACTTATAGCAAAATACCGTTACACTTTTGCAGATTGGATGGTTTCATTTGGATTGAACGATGCATTTGTTATCCCTAATCAAGGTAATCATTTCATTGCATCAAAGCATATTACTGGCAGAAAAATGGTGGATGGTGAATTAGATGATGATGGAAATATTATTAATCCAATTTATGCAAATGTTGACTCCACAGCCAATTATCCCTATACTCATAATGCTACTAATAAAACTTTAGAAATTGCAGGCTTGAAGATTTATTACGAACTAGTGGATTAAAAAACTCCACTTTTCCTCAACTCATACGATATCCACTTTTCCAAAGTTTTAAACTTTGGAAAAGTTTTGCCTTTAAAATGCAAGACTAGACTTTTATGTCTTTTTATTGTAAATTAGAGAAATAGCATTTATATAGCTATGCAAACAGTTAAGATTAGAGTGAATGAGAAATCTCATGATGAGTTGATGTCTTTTTTGAGTAAATTCAATAAAAGTGAGGTTGAAATAATTTCTGAATTTTTAGAAGTTAAGAACTATCTCAATGCCGAACTCAATGAAATACTTAATGGTCAAGCAATATTTATTGATATAGATGAAGCTGAAACCAGACTCGAAAGTATTATCGAAAAGCATGAAGATAGTATTTAAAGATACATTTCAGAATCGCTTGGAAAACCAAATTGAATACATTTCCAAAGGTAGTCCTTACCGAGCAAGGAAGTTTAAGTCAGACTTGTTCAAAAAAATCAGAGAAATTCCTCAATATCCTTACAGTTATAGAAAATCAATATATTTCGATGTTGAAGCTATCAGAGATTTGATTTATAAAGGTTACACAGTTGTTTTTAGAATTACAGAAGAAAGACATAGAGGTTTTTGGCTTTGTGAAATTTCAAAATGAAATAAGTGATTAAAATATCCATCAGTTTTTAGTAATAAGTGATGAGTTTTTAGTGTCAAATCTAAAAAGTGGTTCATCGTGCATTGTCTGTCATCAAAAAAGTTGTCTATCATCTGTTGTCCAATGTCGTTAAGTTAAGCATTTTTGTCATCCTGAAAGTAGCGTTAGCGGAATGAAGGATCTCTAAATTAATATGCGTTTGATACTTCTAGTGACTTCGAGAGCCTCAGCCAACTCCTCAGCGTCAGGGATTCTTTACTTCGACTTTGCTCAGTTACACCTTCGTCAGAATGACATTTCATAATAACTTAACTACATTGGAATGTTGACTCCTAAATCTTGATTCTTAATTAGAATTACTAACAAAATCAATTTTAAAATCTAATACTCCAGGTACATTCACTTGTTCGTAATCTGGAGTGATAGTAGGATATTTTGTAGA
>DATJBS010000042.1:0-71972 GCA_035515235.1 Chitinophagales bacterium | reverse complement strand
CCCCCCAAAAAAAAAGGCTGCCTAAAAAGACAACCTTCATAAAAGTGGAGAATATCGGAATCGAACCGATGACCTCTTGCATGCCATGCAAGCGCTCTAGCCAACTGAGCTAATCCCCCTTTTTAGCAAAATCAAAAATATATTTTGCGGCATTTTTTGCAGTCTGCCCGTCACCAAGCAGTTTGCGGAGTCGAAGATAATCATCTTGAATGACTTTTGTATCAGATAAAACTTGATTAGAAACTTTTTTCAATTCCAATACATTGAAATCATTTTGAATCAATTCGGGCACTGCATTTTGGTTTAAAATTAAATTCACCAAAGAGATATACGGAATCTTTACAAACCTCTTCGCTATCCAATAAGTCAATGTATTCATTTTGTACACCACGACTTGAGGAACATTCATCAAAGCGACCTCTAAAGTAGCGGTACCAGATGCGACGATAGCTAGTTTGGACTCATCCA
Source organism: Chitinophagales bacterium (assembly GCA_035515235.1). Taxonomy (GTDB): domain Bacteria; phylum Bacteroidota; class Bacteroidia; order Chitinophagales; family JADIYW01; genus JAMLHH01. The sequence goes on along the minus strand of DATJBS010000042.1, from coordinate 71,504 downwards.
ATACATGATAAATATCATCCATCACCAATGTCGCTCTACCGCGTATCATTCGATTATAATAAGCTCTACCATGTTCAGAAAGTCCTGCTACTACAATATCCTCAGAATCATAATGAGACATCGCATCTAACATCGCAGGCAGTAAAACATCAATTTCTTGTTTTCTGCTTCCTGGCAATAATGCTATATTTCTCTTGATGAAAACATAATTCACCGGAGGTATATTTTCAAGGATAGGATGTCCTACATCCAAGGATTTTATTTCGTGTGTTTTGAAATACTCCTTTTCAAATGGCAAAATCACTAAGAGCAAATCCACATACTTCTTCAAAAGCTTTGCTCTACTTTCTTTCCACGCCCATACTTTGGGAGCGATATAATAAACCACTTTAAAACCATGAGCTTTTGCCCATTTTGCCATTTTGAGATTAAAACCAGGATAATCGACTAATACAATTACATCAGGTTGAAATCCTAAAATTGATTGTTGAACGATTTTAAAATTATGACGAATTGTGAAGAGATTTTTAACCACTTCGACCAAACCCATAAATGCCATTTTCTCAATATTGAGTACAAGCTTCACTCCTGCTTTTTCCAAGTATTTTCCACCTGTACCAATTATCACCGCAGCTTCATCGATCTCATTTAATTGACGCACTACATTAGATGCCAATAAATCTCCTGATGCTTCTCCAGTGATAAAAAAGTATTTCAATCCTATAAGAATTTAATCAGCAACATGGGCACTATGAATAAGATAGAAGCATAGAAAACGCCCCAACAAAAAGAAAATTTCTTAAATATATTTCCAATTAAAAAGAAGACCAAATTGGGAAAAACCATAATCCTTAATAATATTGGAGCTGTATTTTCCATTTTTGAAACTTGGTAAAATTCATCAAAAGGCAAATGGCTATATTGATTGAAATAAATAAACAAATAAGCAATAAAAGGAACGATCATTCCTACCACAAAGCCCACTACTCTATTATCAATTTTAGTCCACCAACTTACTTTTCTTTGATTTTCCATCTTAAATCTCCCAGTATTTATTCAAAAATCTTATGCCGTGCTGATGAGTCAAATCATATTGAACTGGAACGATAGAAACATACCCATTACTCAAAGCCCACTCGTCAGTATCTTCTCCATTATCATAATTGACAAATTTACCCGTCAACCAATAATATGTTCCACCTCTTGGGTCTACCCTTTCGTCATACTCTTCTTCCCACTGTGCCATCGCTTGACGACAGATTTTCATTCCTCTAATTTCTTCTGCCGGCAATTTTGGGAAATTGACATTCAAAAGACAACCACTTGGAAGTCCTTTTTCTAATATTTGCTGTATGATTAATCTTGCAAAATGTTTAGCCCCTGAAAAATCAGCTTCAAAAGAAAAATCCAACAAAGAAAATCCAATAGCAGGCACTCCGTCTATTGACGCTTCCATAGCTGCAGACATTGTTCCTGAATAGATGACATTGATAGATGAATTGGAGCCGTGATTGATTCCTGAAACGCATAAATCTGGTTTTCTTTTCAAAATTTTATCTATACCAATTTTTACACAATCCACCGGTGTACCACTACATTGATATGAAAGAATGTCTTTTCCAAACTGATATACTCGTTCTATTCTTAATACATTTTCTAAAGTAATCGCATGTCCCATTCCAGACTGTGGACTATCAGGCGCTACTATCACCACATCGCCAAACTCTGATGCTACTTCTACAAGTGCTTTGATTCCAGGAGAAATTACTCCATCGTCATTTGTAACTAAGATTACGGGTCTTTCCTTTGTCATAACTCAAAAATAGATTGGATATATCGTGCAACAAAGCAATCAAAGAGGTATTTTTAATTTTTAAGAGAAATTATAACAAATGAGATCTAAATCTTCCTTTTTTACAATCATTATCCTAATAGCAACTTTTGTAGGTGGTATATTCTTCTACAAATCCTGTATGACGCCAAAAGAAAGAGTGCCCACTATCGACACTACTTTATTTATAGATAAGATAGAAACCGTCTTAAAAATGGTCAGCGTAGAAGGTCACTATACCGAAATGCTGAAATATGATAACTCTACTTTTAATTTTCCCGGATTCAGAAAGAAAGCTTTAGTTCAAGTAACCGGAAGAGTTTTAGTAGGATACAATATGGAGAAATATAAAATGAATTATGATGTAGAAACCAAGACTTTGAACATCACCCAATTCCCTACTGCAGAAATATTAGCCATAGAAACCAATTCAAAATATTTTGATATGGAACAAGGTATATTTAATGCATTCACAAAAGAAGAACTTTCAAATATTGATAAGAAAAGTAAAGAAGTCATAAAAAATAGAGCTTTATCAGATCATCTAATCAAAACTGCTGAGGAACAAAAAAATGAGTTTTTGATGTTAATGCTTGACCCATTATTAGCAGATGGATGGAAAATCAATATTCAAGGGAAAGAAATTACAAAATCAGAAATCACAATCAATAAGAATTAATGGAAGCACTCATCATTACATTAGGAATTATATTGCTGATTATAGGTTATGTCAGCTGTGTCTTACCTCCATTACCTGGTCCACCGGTGGCATTTTTAGCATTAATATTATTACACTATACTTATGAAGGTGCGAATTTCTCTACCACCTTATTGGTCACTTTGGGAATCATCAGTATCTCTGTAACTATATTAGATAATTTCGTAACAGTTTGGGGAACACATAAGTTTGGCGGAACTAAAGCCGGAGTAAGAGGAAGTGTATTTGGGATGATATTTGGAATATTTATACTGACTCCTTTTATTGGACCACTTTCAGTAATAGCAGGGCCATTTCTAGGTGCAGTAGTGGGCGAATTGATTTCTGGACAAAAAGTCGAAGTAGCTTTCAAATCAGGATTAGGTTCCTTTATAGGTTTTATATTAGGACTAGGCATTAAGCTCATCGTCACTACTTATATTTGCTTTATTTTCTTTAAAGAAATCTTCTAATGAAAGAAAAACTATACCTCTACAAGCTTTGGAACACTTCTAAACTTTTGTTTTTAGGTGTTAGTTTATTGATACTTGGGCAAGCTTTTTTTACATATAAAGGCATTATGACTATGCCATTTTTTCCCTATCAAATGTATGCCTTCCCTCAGAAAAAGTCTGAATCCAAAGAAATTCTATCTATAAATATCAATGGAGAACAATTCAATTACACTGCTTTGCCTAATTGGACGGAAGGGAATATTATCAATACTGTCAATTATTACCATAGATACCAACAAGGAAATAACTGGGCGCATCATGCGTGGATGAGTAGATTTGGAACGCCACAGACGCCTTTTCAAAAACTAACTTATCACAGATTAGTACCTTCAGAAAAACAAATAGCGACTTACCCAGAATGGATAGCTAACTACATCGCTAATGCTACTCATCAACCGGTGAATGCTGTTTTAATTACACGAAAAAAATATACTTATGAACTTCAACGATTGGTTCCAACAGGCGAAGAAACCATCATATTGGATTACACAAGATAGTCCAAAAGATGCTTTTTATCTGGGCAAGCTAGTATATGGAGCTTTGATTTTCCTATTGCTTTATCGTTGGTACGCTGGAAAGTTTTTAATGGATATCGCATTATCTCCAGTTATTAATCCAGAAGTCGACAATACGTTTTGGTTGGTCTTAACATCAGGAATTCCTGAGCTAATCATCAATAATCCTACGCTATGCATCATCATCGATGTTATAATTTTAGCATTGGCATGTTTAGGTTTTATTAGACAAGATAAAGTGAAAATTACTTGGATATTTTTAGTCTTATTTTTCATCCAAACCATAACCGTAGAGACCTATACGAGCTCACATTCAAAGACAGTAGTCGCTATTTTACTGACGGTTTTGCCTTTTGGATTTAGAGGTCAATATTGGTTGAGGTTATGGGAATTAGCACGATATGTATTGGCATATATAATGGTCAATTCTGCAGTAGCTAAAATATATTTTGGTGGATTATTTCTTAAAAATCAAATGACAAATATCCTTTGGGAACAACATACTGATTTATTGATACTTCAACCCTATTCTTGGCAGACAAAATTTATTCGGTTTTTGTTGAATCACACTATATTTACGAATGGAATTTATTATTCAGCAGTACTCTTACAATTTGTATTTATTGTCGCATTTTTCACTAAGAAGTATGATAAAATTCTAGCTATATTCTTGATAGGATTTGTATTAGGCACTCATATCATGATGAGAATTTATAATTTGGACCTTTTGTTTTTGATACTTCCGTTGTGGTTTTCGGCTGCCTATTTTTCTCCAATTGGAAAAGTCACTTTTAATCACACAACTCCTAACGAACCGAGATTTGTTTTCAAAACATTTAGAATTAATTATTAGCATCTAATTCTTTTTTTTAAAGAAATAACTCGTCATTCTGAACTTGATTTAGAATCTCAGATTGCGGACTGAAACCGCAATGACTGCGCGGAACAAGCCCGCAATGACGTGATACAACGTCATTCTGTACTACCCAGTAAAACTGAACCAACCCTGTCATTCTGAACTCGATTCAGAATCTCAGATTGCGGACTGAATCCGCAATGACTGCGCGGGTCAAGCCCGCAATGACGTGATACAACATCATTCTGTACTACCCAGTAAAACTGAACCAACCCTGTCATTCTGAACTCGTTTCAGAATCTCAGATTGCGGACTGAATCCGCAATGACTAAACGAACTGGATCCGCTATGGTTCAGAATCTTACCCAACCTGTCTTTCTACTTCGACGATGCTCAGCATAAATGAAAGAATCTATCGAAGAAATTTTCAATAAAACCTCCAGTTAAAATTTGTTAATGAACAAATATTAATTCATATATTGTATCCTGAAAATTCAATTCCTAAAATTTAAGTAATAAAACATTATCATGAAAAAATCTATCCTCACAATTTTAATATTGATCAGTAGTCTGATGTCCAATCATTTATCTGCACAGAATATTTTTTTCCCTGATAGAAATTTAAAAGCTGAATTAATTGCACAAGGTTTAGATAAGAATGGCGATGGATCAATTACTATTGAAGAAGCTAGAGGAATAACATCTTTAGATATAAGTAACAAAAATATTTATGACATCAGTGGTCTTAATAAATTTTATGATTTAGACACTTTAATTTGTCATCATAACTATATATCCAGTTTTTTAATAAACTTAAGCGACTTTAAATATATTGACTTTTCCTACAATAAGTTTACTGAATTAGATTTCAATGAATTTTATAATGCATTAGCTATAAAGTGCAATGGAAATAGCTTTAAAAAAATAAATATATCTAATCTCAAATTTCTTGTTAGTTTAGAGTGTACTTATAGTCAACTTGATAGCATTAGTTTAAATAATCTAAGCAATTTAGTAGATATTAAATGTAACAATAACAAAATAACTTATTTATCAATAAATAATACTCCTAAACTTTCTAAGTTAGAATGTGACAATAATCGATTAACAAATTTAGATGTTAGTAGTTTAAGTAATCTTTCTACATTAAGTTGCAATTCTAATAGAATATCTAGTATAGATGTGAGCAATTTAAGTAATTTATCATCATTAAGTTGCAATTCTAATAGATTAACTAGTTTAGATTTAAATAATTTAATAAACCTTGAATATCTAAATTGCAGTGTAAATTCAATATCAAGTATTGATTTATTAAACACTCCCAAACTTTCTTCCTTATTTTGCAATAATAATAAATTGACAAATTTAAACATTTATGAAAATTCAAAACTGTCAATTCTAAATTGCTATAGTAATCAATTACTAACCTTGAATTTAAGTAATGCCCTAGAACTTACTAGTCTTAATTGTAATTCCAATAGTATAACAAATTTGAATACAAGTAACCTCTCAAAACTTACAACTTTAAAGTGTTCTGAGAATCAAATTCAGAATTTAGATTTAAGTGATTCGAAAAATTTAATAATTTTAGAATGTTGGAATAATAAGTTAACAAATTTGAATCTATCTAATTCATCTAAAATATCAAATTTAAATTGCAATAATAATCTATTAACAAGCTTAGTATTAAGTAATGAAACTAATTTAGAGACACTTTACTGCTCAAACAATCAATTAACAAGTTTGGATTTAAAGGAATCTAAGTTAATCACACAACTCACTTGCTCCAATAATAAAATCACTAATCTCGATATAAGCAAATTGGAATCACTCAATTTTTTATATTGTGAAAACAATGAAATTGAAAATTTAAAAACTGGTCAATTAATAAATCTAGTTGACTTTTATTGTCAAAATAATCAAATCAAAAGTTTGGATGTTAGCAAATCAGAATCACTTGAATTTTTAGACTGCACGAATAATCCGATTGAACATGTTTATATCAATTGTGGAGGATGGGATTTCGGATTTAAAATTTTTAATTCAGTTCCTAATTTAAAATCTGTTTGTGCTAAAAATTGTATTTTAGAAGAAATCAAACAAGCGGCTAGTGCAGCAGGATATAATAATGTTGTTATAAGTTCTTTTTGCGAATCAACATCTGCAGGTGTATATTATACTTTAAATGGTCAAAGTAAATTAGATCTCAATAATGATGGTTGTGATGAAACTGATATGGCTTATTCAAATTTGAAAATCAAAATCACAAATGACACAGAAACAGGTTATATTATCACTGGAAATGATGGAACTTTTTCAACTGATTTGAATGGAGGAATCTATACATTCCAACCTATCTTAGATCATCCAAATTATTATTCATCTAGCCCTCAAAGTGCTACTTTTTCACTTAACGATTCAATAATTCCAGCATTTTGCATCACACCTAATGGAGTTCATAATGACCTTTCTGTTTCAGTTATTCCTGTAAGAGCTGCTCGTCCAGGTTTCTCAGATGCTACCTATAAAGTCGTCTATAAAAATCAAGGGACAACTACTCAAAGTGGGATTGTTGCTTTCAATTATGATGAAACGAAAATGAATTTCATCTCTTCTACTCCTATTGCAGATAATACGAGTACAGGAAATGTAAGTTTTGATTTTGCGAATTTAGCACCTTTTGAAACTCGTTCAGCGCTTATCACGATGCGTACTAATTCGCCTTCTGATAATCCTGCTGTCAATAGTGGAGATGTTTTAGAATTTACTGCTACTATTACAGGAGTGACAGATGAAACTCCTGAAGATAATTTGGCAACTCTGAATCAAACAGTAGTTGGAAGTTTTGATCCGAATGATAAAACTTGCTTAGAAGGAGAAATCGTATCGCCAGAACTCATCGGCAAAAATGTACATTATATCATCCGTTTTGAAAATACAGGAACAGCTAATGCTGAAAATATAGTGGTAACAGATTTCATTGACACCACAGTTTTTGAAATCAGCACTTTGCAAATCACTGATGCTTCGCATACTTGTCATACTCAAATCAGCCAAGGCAACAAAGTACAGTTTATTTTCAGCGATATACAATTACCTTTCACAGAACCTGACAAACACGGTTATGTAGCATTCAGCATAAAATTGAAAGAGGATTTGGTCATTGGTGATAGCATCAAAAACAAAGCAGATATCTATTTTGACTATAATCTACCAGTTGAAACCAATATTGCAAGCGCGGAAATCAATTACAAAACAGTCACTTATATCGGAGGAAATCAAACCTTGCAAGGCTCTTTAGATATTTATCCAAATCCTTCTAATGGTCAATTTGCTTTAGAACTAAATGCGAATATCAAAGCTCCGATTCAAATCAATATCTTGAATGTGGAAGGAAAAACTGTTTTTGCTAAATCTCTGAATCATCAAAATCAAAGCAATTTATCTCTTGATTTACAACATTTAGCCAAGGGAGTTTATCTCGTCAAAGCTCAAATCGAGAATGATGTATTGTCTAAAAAAGTGGTGATTCAGTAGGAATTAACTACATGGAATCTTAGGTTTTTTACAAAGACAGTCATTCTGAACTCGATTCAGAATCTCCGATTGCGGACTAAATCCGCAATGACAGCGCGGGTCATGCCCGCAATGACGTGATACAACGTCATTCTGTACTACCCAGTAAAACTGAACCAACCCTGTCATTCTGAACTCGTTTCAGAATCTCAGATTGCGGATTGAATCCGCAATGACTGCACGGGTCAAGCCCGCAATGACAGCATTGCAAGGATCGAAGCAATCCATAGCAAAATGTCATCCTGAAAGGATCTCAGTATAAAATCATCGCCATTATTGAATACCTGTCATTCTGAACTTGAGATGCTTTCAGCATGACACAGTAGTTCGCTCCCGCATGACTCCTTTCGTGTGGTTAATCTACTCCATCATTCTGAAAGAATCTTTGGAAGAATTACGCAACAAAACCTCCAGTTAAAATTTGTTAATGAACAAATATTAATTCATATATTGTATTCTGAAATTTAAAACTATTTCATTCCTAAGAATAAAAATACTTTATGCAAAAACATCTACAAATCTCGCTTGTCCTTCTCTTGACATTGATGTCCTTTTCATTGAAAGCTCAAATCGTCAATATCCCAGATGCTAACTTCAAAAATGCATTGATTACTTTAGGTATTGATAAAAATGGAGATGGAGAAATCCAAGAGAGTGAAGCATTGGAAGTAACATACCTAACTATTCCTTATAACAACATATCAGATTTGACGGGTATAGAATTCTTTAAAAATTTATCAGTTTTAGAATGTTACAGTAATAATCTAACTAGTTTGGATGTAAATATGCTAAGTAAACTATATCATCTTGATTGTGCTGACAATCAATTAACTAGTTTGGATGTGAGTAATTTATCAAACCTAACCTATTTATACTGTTACGACAATCAATTGTCTAATATAGATGTGAGTAACTTAACTCAACTTTATAATTTATCATGTGGCAGGAATCAATTGTCAAATTTGAATGTCAGTAGCTTAGTCAACCTTGAATATTTGCATTGTGATAATAATAAATTAACAACTTTGGATGCACAAAGTCCTGTAAAACTCGTTGCTTTAATTTGTACATATAATCCATTATTAGAAGTAATTTATGTAAAAAATAATATTTATAATAAAGATTATTTTGAATTATTTGAGGGCAATCTGAATTTAAAATATATCTGTACAGATGCTAATGAAACTAGTGAATTTAAACAAACTGCTATAGATTTTGGTTATCCAAACGTAATTATCAGTTCATTTTGCAACTCTGCTGGTGAAGGAGAATATTATACATTATTCGGGAATGCAAAATTAGATATGAATAATAATGGATGTGAAGAAGGAGACATGATTTATCCAAATTTAAAAGTAAAAATCACAAATGCTTCTGAATCCGATTACATATACTCTGACATAAATGGGATTTTTTATGCGGCATTTAATGCCGATACTGTTTCATTTCAACCAATTTTAGACCATCCAAATTATTTCATCGTCAATCCCAAAACTGCAACTTTTACTCTTCCAGATACAATAAGTCCATCTTTTTGTATCACTCCAAATGGAGTTCATAACGATCTTTCCATTTCTGTAATTCCGACTATTGCAGCACGTCCAGGTTTCTCAGATGCAACCTATAAAGTCGTCTATAAAAACCAAGGAACGACTACTCAAAGTGGAACAGTGGCTTTCAATTATGATGAAACGAAAATGAATTTCATCTCAGCCTCTCCTATTGCAGATAATACTAGTGCGGGAAATGTGAGTTATGACTTTAGCAACTTAGCTCCTTTTGAAACTCGTTCTGCACTCATCACGATGCGCACCAATTCTCCTACTGATAATCCAGCTATCAATAGTGGAGATGTCTTAGAATTTACCTCAACAATTACAGGAGCGACTGACGAAACTCCAGATGACAATTTGGCAACTCTGAATCAAACTGTCGTAGGTAGTTTTGATCCGAATGATAAAACTTGCTTAGAAGGAGAAATTGTATCTCCTGAACTCATCGGTAAAAATGTACATTATCTCATTCGTTTTGAAAACACAGGAACAGCTAATGCTGAAAATATAGTGGTGACAGATTTCATTGACACCACAGTTTTTGAAATCAGCACTATGCAAATTACAGACGCTTCACATATTTGCCATACTCAAATCAGCCAAGGCAACAAAGTACAATTTATCTTTAGTGATATCCAATTACCATTCACAGAACCTGACAAACACGGTTATGTAGCATTTAGCATAAAATTGAAAGAAGATTTGGTGATCGGTGATAGTATCAAAAACAAAGCAGATATTTTCTTTGATTATAATCTTCCAATTCAAACTAATATTGCTGCTGCTGAAATCAATTATAAAACAGTCACTTATATTGGTAAAAATCAAACCTTGCAAGGTTCTTTAGATATTTATCCAAATCCTTCTAATGGTCAATTTACTTTAGAATTGAAAGCAAACATTAAAGCTCCAGTTCAAATCAGCATCTTGAATGTGGAAGGACAAGTTGTTTTTGCAAAAACACTGAATCATCAAAATCAATCTAATTTACCTCTAGATTTAAAGCATTTAGCGAAAGGGGTTTATTTGATTAAAGCTCAAATCGAGAATGATGTATTGTCTAAAAAAGTGGTGATTCAGTAGGAATTAACTACATGGAATCTTAGGTTTTTTTACAAAGACAGTCATTCTGAACTTGGTTCAGAATCTTAGATTGCGGACTAAATCCGCAATGACTAGACGGAATTAATCCATATTGACGTAATACACTGTCATTCTGTACTACCACGTCATTCTGAACTCGTTTCAGAATCTATAAGAGATTACGGGGCAAGCCCGCAATGACTAAACGAACTGAATCCGCAATGACTGCGCGGAACAAGCCCGCAATGACTAGACGGACTGAATCTGCAATGGTTCAGGATCTCTCATCAGCCTATTTAAAATAATCCAATAAAGGATTTACAGAGCAACCGCTTGGAGCATTAATCCCTATCATTGCTGAAAGAGTGGCAGCTAACTGACTGACTTGTACTAAATTAGAACTTCTACCTTGAGGAATATTTTTACCATAAAATAAAAGTGGCACTTGTGTATCGTAAGTATAAGGTGATCCATGGGTTGTTCCCAAATTAGACCAACTTTGATCCAAGCATCCTGACTGCAACATGATAATTACATCTCCACACCTTTGAGGATAATAACCTCTCATATATAGTTGTAAGATATGGTCTGTTATGCTTCCACTGCTCAATAATTCTGAAGCAAAAACTTTTAAAACTCCTGGTTGGAATTTCATAAAATCAATGATTTCCCTTTTCACTTCTTGTTCATCGATATTCATTGTTTTCATCAAAGGATGATTCAAATAAATCTGTAAGTTTTTATAACCATCTATTAGATCTGCGCCAAACTTCTCTTCTAAGTGGGCTTTCAAATCTACTTTGACGGAATTACTATTAAAAAAAGTGACATCCATTTTTTTAGACTTCAAATAATTGGAATTGTCAGCAGCTCCATGATCAGAAGTCAACACAATTACAAACTCATCTTTACCGATTTGCTCTTCCAATAACTTTATTAAATGAGCAATATCTTGATCTAGTCTGATATACGTATCTGCTACTTCCATTGATCTAATTCCAAAGTAATGTCCTATATAATCTGTAGCAGAAAAGCTCAAATAAAGTGCATCTGTTACATTTTCAGAATTCTTGCCTAGCTGCTCCTTTTTTATCAATTCCTCAACAAAATTGAGCAAAATGGAATTCCCAAATGGCGTGACAGCTATCAGTTCTTTGTCCTTATTTTCTTTTCTTAAACTTTTCAAATCATAAGGAAAAGTAGCTTCGGTTTTACCTTTGAAGATATTTTCAAAAGGACTATTGTCAATGTCAGTATATTTCTCTAATATACTCGAAGAAACAGAGGGTATCCAAGTTTGATTAAGATAAGAAGTGACCAAATCCTTATTATTGAAAGCCTTCACCCATTCTGGCAAGTCCTTCATATAATAAGTAGAAGACACAAAATTCCCTTCCTTCAAATCCATCCAATATGAGGCATTTGCTAAATGTCCAGCACTCAATATTGCACCTCTATCCTTTAAAGAAACTCCAAAAACTTTAGACCGATAATTATTTGCAAGTCTTAATTCGTCCCCAAAAGTAGTTGCTTTAAGATTTTTAGGTGACATCTGTCCGACTCTCGTTGAAGTCCCCACACCGCTTACACTTGTATCGCTTACACAATACATTTTTGAACCATCTTGATTTTCAAACCAATCATTTCCTACAATTCCATGTACAGAAGGTGTAGCTCCTGTGCTTATATTTGCATGCCCAGCAGCAGTATAAGTGGGGAAATAGGTAAAATGACAATTAGAAAAATTATAACCATTATTGACTAACTTTTTGAATCCATCCTCTCCGTATAAATCCCAAAATCGATAGAGATAATCTTGACGCATCTGATCTACTACTATATTGACTATCAGCTTAGGAGTATTGTGTTGAGGTTGAGCAGAAATGGTAGAAATAGAAAGAAAACAAACACAAAAAATTACATAGAGATATTTTATCATTCTATAATTCAACATAGAGCAAAAAGTTTAATGATCATAAGAATAAGATAAAGGTACTTGTTAGTATTTTGAAAAACATTCCTCTACAATGAATATTCTTAAAAAATCTACATTAAACCATTCTTATGTTTAACTTTATTTAAATTAAAGAGCACTATTATCTAGAAAGCATTTTACATGAAATTTCATTAAAAATGTAACTTTGACAAATAAAAACTAAATAACTATACATGATTCATCTTAGAAAACTAAGTGTATTGAGTTTAACTGCAGCCGTAGTTTTTACTTTTTTCTCTTCCCAAAATGTAGCAGAAGCTTGTGGGAAAAACAAAAAGAAGAAAAACAATACGGAACAAGTTCTAACTCCAGTAGAATCCTCTAAGTCTACTGTAAAAAAGGAAAATGCAGAAACTGAAGATCCTGCTATTGCAGCTGCAAGACAGCAAGCTCTTCCTCTAGATCCAAATGTAAAACAAGGTACATTACCCAATGGCTTACAATATTTCATACGCAAAAACTCCAAGCCTGAAAACAGAATGGAAATGCGTCTTATTGTCAATGCAGGTTCTAATCAAGAAGACGATGATCAAAAAGGCTTAGCGCATTTTTTAGAGCATATGGCTTTTAATGGCAGCAAGAATTTTGAGAAAAATGACTTAGTAAATTACGTAGAAAGTATCGGAGTGAAATTTGGTCCTCACTTAAATGCATACACAAGTTTCGATGAAACGGTTTACATGCTTCAAGTGCCTACTGACAAACCTGAAATCTTAGAGAAAGGATTATTAATTTTAGAAGATTGGGCAACAGGATTGACACTTGCTACAGAAGAAATTGACAAAGAAAGAGGGGTAGTAGTATCTGAGTGGAGAAGTTCTTTAGGTCCACAGCAAAGAATGCAATATGAATTCTTTCCAGTATTACTGAAAAACTCAAGATATCCAGAAAGACTACCTATCGGTGATACTGCGATTATTAATAATGCAGCTCCAATAGTGGTAAAAAGATTTTATACTGATTGGTACAGACCTGATTTGATGGCTGTAGTATTAGTAGGAGATTTTGACGTAGCTGAAATGGAAAAAGAAATCATAGAAAGATTTTCTACTATTCCTACAGTACCGAATGCGAGAAAAAAGGAAACTTACGAGGTCCCTCCTCACCAAGAGACTTTAGTAAGTATCGTGACGGACAAAGAAGCACCTTATACTCAAGCGATGATTTTTGAGAAACATCCGGTTTCTTCGAATAATAACGTGATTGGATTTAGAGATATGGTCAAACAAATGATCATCAATAATGTCATTAATGAGAGACTTAGAGAAATCTTACAACAACCACAGCCTCCGTTCTTTATAGCACAATCTAGCTATGAAAACCAATTGAGAACTTTAGATGCTTTCGCTGCCGTAGCTATCGGTACAGCTGAAAATACTGAAGAAATGCTTAAGGTTTTATACGAAGAAATATATAGAGTAGAAAGATTCGGCGTTACAAAAGCTGAATTTGACCGTGCTGTGATAGAAATTCAAAATGGGTACGAAACTGCTTTAAAAGAAAAAGACAAAACAGAATCAGCGAATTATGCGAGTGAATATGTAAAATATTACCTTGAAAATGTAGCTGCGCCTGGTATCGAAATTGAAAATCAGTTGATACAAGTCTTATTGCCTACTATCTCTGCACAGGAAATCAATGCAACTATTAAGCAATTGATTACGCATAAAAATACAGTAGTTATTATCACTGCTCCTGAAAAAGATGCCGCCAATTTACCTACAAAAGCAGAAATTTTAGAAATAGAAAAGTCTGTAGCTGCTTCTGATTTGAAAGCTGTAGAAGAAAAAGTAGTAGAAACTAATTTATTACCGAATGCTCCTGTTGCTGGAAAAATCATTGAAAAAACAAAAGATGAGAAAAATGATGTAGAAAAATGGACTTTAAGTAATGGTGCAACAGTTTATATCAAACCTACAGATTTCAAAAATGATGAAATTTTAATCCAAGCTATTAGCCCTGGAGGAAGTTCATTATACGGATTAGAAGATATTTACAGTATCTCTAACGCTGCTGCTTTGGTAACAGAAAGTGGTTTTGGCGAGTTTGATAAAAGCAGTTTAAATAAAGCTTTAGCTGGAAAAAATGTTAGCTCTACTCCCTTCATTAAAGAATTAGAAGAAGGAATTAATGCATCTGCATCTCCAAAAGATTTAGAAACTTTAATGCAATTGATTCATTTGAATTTTACTGCTCCGAGAAAAGACTCTTTAACTTTCCAATCTTATATTGCTAAAAACAAAGGTCTTTATTCTAATTTGTTAGCGAACCCAATGGTTTACTTCCAAAAAACACTTTTAGAAACCATCTTCCAAAAGAATCCTAGAAGAAGCTTCCCTGCTGTTGAAGATTTCGACAAAATCAGTTTTGATAAAGCTATTTCATTCTACAAAGAAAGATTCAGCAATGCTGCAGATTTCAATTTTGTTATTGTAGGAAATGTTGAAGATGAAAATCTTGCTCCTTTAGTGGAAATGTATATTGCTTCATTACCTTCTACTGGTAAAAAAGAACAATTTAAAGATCCTAAAGTAGAAGTAGCAAAAGGTAAAGTCAATAAAGAAATAACGATGGGTGCTGCGCCTAAAACCAATGCTTTATTCTTTTATAGTGGTAAGAAAAATTGGACTAAAAGTGAGAGCACTATTTTCAACGTAATGTCTGGAGTATTGAATATCAAACTAAGAGAAAACCTACGTGAAGACAAAGGTGGAGTGTATGGTGTGAGTGTATCTAGCGATTTCTCTAGAATCCCAACTCCTGAATACTCTACATTGATCACTTATAATGCTGACCCATCTAAAGCTGCTGAAATTGAAGAAGCAGCTATGGAAGTTATCGAAGACATCAAGAAAAATGGTGTTGATGAAGCTACGCTGAATAAAGTCAAAGAAACTTTCAAAAGAGAAATGGAAGTCAATATAAAAGAAAACGGATATTGGGCAGGTGAAATCATTGAATCTATCACATTCAACGAACCTATTCAAGATGCTGAAAAAGCAGTAAAAGATGTTCAATCTGTAACAGCAACTCAAGTACAAAAAGCTATTCAAGAATATTTAAAAGGTGACAACTTCATCAGAGTAGTCATGAGTCCAGAAAAAGAAGAGAAAAAATAATTCTTTTTCTAAAAAAAAGGAAGAGGCTGTTCGTAAAGAATAGCCTCTTTTTTTTGTCTGTTCTCCAAAAATATTTTCAAAATATTTAAAATCTAATATGCATATAAGATGAATTATAAAATATATAAACAAGCAATTGGCAAGTAATTGATTTAAATTGAATAAAAGATTCATTCTTATTTGTAACCTTTTTATCACTCATTAACTCTAATATAGTATGGGTTGAATTATAACAGTTTTATAAATTTTAAAAAACTCATTCATTAGAAATGGAACATTCTGAAAAATTAAGCGAAGTTGAGATTATAGAGAGAATCCTCAAAGGAGATAAAAAGCTCTATGAAATCATCGTGAGAAGATTCAATCCATATTTATATAAAGTAGGTCGTGCATATAACTATAATCATGAAGACACTCAAGATTTAATGCAAGACACTTTTGTCGATACCTATAAAAATCTCGCTCAGTTTAAAGGAACTGCCCAATTTAAAACCTGGATTATAAGAATCATGTTGAACAATTGTTTCAAAAAAAGTCAAAAATCAAGCTATAAAAATGAAGTTATGAAAGATGTTAACGATCAATCAAAACCTCTATACTCTAATGACAATAATCAAACGGATCATTTAGTTAGAAACCATGAACTCGGAAGAATAATTGAAGAAGCACTTAGTAAGATTCCACATGAATATAGAATGATTTTTTCTTTGAGAGAGATCAATGAATTGAATGTTGCAGAGACTGCAGAATTGCTAAAAATAACTGAGTCTAATGTCAAAACGCGATTGAGTCGTGCAAATAAAATGTTGAGAGAAGTGATACAAAAATCCTACGTGCCATCAGAATTGTTTGATTTCAATTTAGTGCATTGTACGCCGATGGTAGGAAAAGTATTAAAAGAAATCGACTCATTTTAATTGAAATAAAAACAAATTTAGAATATAAACAAGAATTATCAACCAATTAAATACTAAAATCATGAGAGTATCAAAGAGTATCAACGGATGGACATTAGCTACAATAGCTTTTGTTTTTGTGTTTTCATTTACAGCATGTAATCAGCCAACTGATTCCAATTTAGCACAAGATGAAATTATTGAAGAACCTATTGTAGAGTCGCCAGTTCATGAATTCGATGAAGCACATAAACTGACAGAAAAGCAAATAGCCTCGGCCGCAGTCACTGCTAACCAAGTCGATGTGAACTATGGAAAAATTGCCCTCGTAAAATCAAAAAATGAAGAGGTCAGAAAATTTGCAGAGACAATGATTAAAGATCACGAAGGAATTATTAAAACTGCTGTGGATTTAGCTAATAAATTAAATCTTACTCCTGATAATAACAACTTCTTGACTCAATCATTACAAGACGGAGAAAAAGAAACTTCAAAAAAATTGAACGCACTTTCAGGTGACGAGTTCAACAGAGCGTATATTGACAATGAAGTCGCTTATCACGAAGCAGTTATTTCTGCAGTAAAAGATGTCTTAATTCCTCAATCTATCAATGAAGAATTAAAATCAACATTGACGAGTATCGTTCCATTATTAGAGCATCATTTAGAGATGGCTAAAATGGCTCAGACCAACATGAATCAATAAAGTAAAATCTTTTTTGTTGGTGTAGCAGATTCTTCATCCAATTAATAAAATTTAATTGATCATGAGCAATAATTTTAATTTTCATAAATAAAGTTTGCTACACCAACTTTTAAAAAAATATTTATCATGAAGTCTTCAATCAATTGTTTTCAGTTTTTAACGACATTCGCCATAATGGTTTTACTGAGTGGTTGCCAATCTTCAATTTCACCTTCTGATGAAATGTTAACTCAACATCAATCAGAAGAAAGCATAGAACCACCAGTTCCACAAGAAAGCGAAGGGATTACAAAACATACTATAGTAATAGAGAAAATGCAGTTTACTCCAGCTGATTTAACAATTCACAAAGGTGACACTATCGTGTGGATCAATAAAGGAATAGTAGATCATGACATTTCAGAATATCCCAATAAATCTTGGACTTCTGGAGTCTTGAAAATTGGAGATTCCTGGGAGAACACTCCTAGCCAAAGCTTTGACTATTTCTGTTCTATACATATGACCATGAAAGGCTCTATTCAAGTAATTGACTAAAATATGAGTGCTTTTAAGAGCGTTAAATTCTGAACCTTTTTTTTCTTTTTATATAGGAGGATATTCACAATGAGTATCCTCCTTTTTATGTTTAAGTCAGTAATAGCTTTATAAAAATCATAAATAATTTGTTTCTATTAGACTTTTTTATCAATAAAAAATACTTCTATTCAAGCAATTGACATTCAATTGAATTAAATTGAATAATTGGTTTGAAACATTTATTCATCAAAAAGTAAAAATTTAAATCTAAAACTTGAGAACATTCATTCGAATTATTTCAAGTCAAAAACCCTTAATATATTATCAACCGAATAAATTTAAAATTATGAAAGTATCAAAAAAAATCAATGCATGGACATTAGCAGCAATCACTTTAGTATTTATGTTTTCATTTACTGCCTGTAACAATCCAAATGACAAAGCAATATCAGACAATGATATGATTAATGAGCCTGTTACAAAACCAGCAGTAGAAAACTTAGATAGTGTTAAAACAAAATTGACAGATGCCGAAATCGCTTCAGTAGCAGTCGTTGCAAATCAAATTGATATAAAATATGGTAAAATAGCTTTAGACAAATCAAAAAATGCAGAGGTTAGAAAATTTGCTGAAACTATGATTAAAGATCATGAAGGAATTATCAAAACCGCTGTAGACTTAACTACAAAATTAGGAGTAACTCCTGACGATGATAATGATGTCACTAGATCATTAATCGAAGGTGAAAAGGTCACTTCTAATATGCTCAATTCTTATTCAGGCGATAGATTTGATAAAGCTTATATTGACAATGAAGTTGTGTATCACGAAGCTGTAATTACAGTAGTTAAAGATGTGCTCGTACTTCAATCTGATAATGCAGAATTGAAATCAACATTACAGAGCATTGTACCAGTATTAGAACATCATTTGGAAATGGCTAAATCAGCTCAAACGAATTTGAACAAATAAAAATTATGAAAAAATTAGAGAATAAAAAAGTAGCAATTTTAGTAACTAATGGATTTGAAGAATCTGAATTTACTGAACCCAAAAAAGCAGTTGAATTGGCTGGAGCTGCTACACATGTTGTGAGCTTAAAAAGTGATAAAATCAAATCCTGGAAAGATGGAAATTGGAGTACGGAATATGAAGTAGATAAAACATTAGATGAAGTTTCAGCTTCTGATTATGACGCTTTGTTATTACCTGGAGGAGTGATTAATCCAGATTTATTAAGAGTCAATAGCAAAGCTGTCAGTTTTGTAAAAAGTTTCTTTGATGAACACAAACCTGTTGCTGCGATTTGTCATGGTCCTTGGATGTTAGCAGAAGCAGATGTATTGAATGGAAGAAAAATAACTTCTTACTCAAGTATCAAAACAGATATGATCAATGCCGGAGCTCAGTGGGTAGATGAAGAAGTGGTGGTAGATCACGGATTGGTAACATCAAGAAATCCAAACGATTTACCTGCTTTCTGCAAAAAAGTGGTGGAAGAAATTGCCGAAGGGAAACATACTAACATGTAAATCAAAATAAATTACATGAAGAATAAAGTTTTAGCAGTCTTACATTTTATAGTTTTATCAGCAGTGATATACTGGAGTTATTATTCTAATACTGGCGCTGTGAATAATAATACAATGGCAACCGTCAGTGAAAAATTCGATAGTTTATTCACTCCAGCAGGATATGCTTTTGCTATTTGGGGAATCATTTATATCGGATTAATTGGACTTGGAATCAATATGATCATACAGGCTTTTAGAAATATAAGCAATGATCATTTTATCGAAAAAGCTGCACCGACTTTAATTCTATCCTACATTGGAAATGCATTATGGGTTTGGTTTTGGCTCAACGAACAAGCAGGTATATCTGTGATTATTATGATTTTCATTCTTACAATGCTCATCATCACAGTAGTTCGCCTAAACATGCAACGTTGGGATGCACCTTTAAAATACATCGCTTTTGTTTGGTGGCCGATTGACATCTATTTTGGATGGATTAGTGTAGCTACCATCGCAAACATTTCTGCTTATCTCAAAAGCATCCAATGGACAGGTGGACTTTCAGAAGTCACGTGGACAATTATCATGATTTTCGTTGCCACACTTCTTGCATTATATATGACATACTTAAGAAATATGAGAGAATATGCAGGAGTTTTTATTTGGGCATTTATAGCTATTGCAGTTAGACATTACGGGCAAATATCCTCCATTACATGGTGTGCTATTATTGGCGCAATAATAATTGGAATAGGTTCTGGAATACATGCTTATAAAAATCGAGCAACTAATCCATTTACTAGAAAAGTTCAACCTTCGATTAACGAATCAACTACATCAAGAAATTGATAAAAAAAAACAAAAAACATGAATAACGATAAACAAAATATATTAGTAGCTGGAGCAAACGGTAAGACTGGAAGAATCATTATTAATTTATTAAAGGATTCTGATAAATACAATCCAATTGCAATGGTTAGAAAACAAGAACAAAAAGAAAGATTTGAAAAAGAAAATGTAACTACAGTTTTAGCTGATTTAGAAAATGATTTAACAGAAGCCGTAAAAAATGTAGATAAAGTCATATTTACTGCTGGTTCTGGAGGTGAAGACATTATACAAGTTGATCAAGAAGGAGCAAAAAGATTAGCCGACGCAGCTAAAACAGCAAAAGTTAAGAAGTATGTGATGCTAAGTTCAATGGGCACGGATAATCCTTCTTCAATTCCACAAATAGAAGATTATTTAAAGGCTAAACACAATGCAGAAGAATATCTAAAAATCAGCGGTTTAGATTACAGTATTGTACGGCCCGGAGCATTAAAAAATGATGATGGAACTGGTAAAATTGAATTGAGTGAAAAGCTCGGTAAAAGTGGTAAGATATCAAGACACGATGTTGCTAAAACATTAGTCGGAGTTTTAGATGATGATATACAATACAGAAAAGTTTTGGAAATCATTACAGGTGAAAGTCCTATTGAAGAAGCAATTCGTAGTTAAATTAATATTATATGGATTCTACAGATTTTAGTGGATTAAGTGCTATTTATATCAATTGTACTTTAAAGAAATCACCCGAAAAAAGTCATACTGATACTTTGATGGATGTTTCTAAAGCTATCATGACCAAAGAAAAAGTCAGTATTGAAGAAATACGTTTGATTGATCAACCAATAGCAAGTGGTATTTATCCCGATATGACAGAATATGGATGGGAAGTAGATGAATGGCCTTCACTATTTGAAAAAATTAATGCTGCAGATATTCTAATTATTGGCACACCGATTTGGTTGGGTGAAAAATCATCTGAAGCTCAAAAGCTCATTGAAAGATTGTATTCTATGAGTGGTAAAATGAATAATAAAGGTCAATATATTTATTATGGCAAAGTAGGTGGTTGTATCATTACAGGTAACGAAGATGGAATAAAGCATTGTGCTATGGGCATTTTATATGCGCTTCAACATATAGGCTACTCTATTCCTCCTCAAGCAGATTGTGGATGGATAGGCAAAGTAGGTCCTGGGCCTAGCTATGGTGATAAAGAGTGGAAAGATGAAAAACTAGATGTTCCTGTTGGATTTGATAGTGACTTTACCAATAGAAATACCACCTTCATGACCTATAATCTACTGCACTTAGCGCTCTTACTTAAACAAAAGGATGGTTATCCGAAGTACGGAAACTCTCGTAAAGATTGGGATAAAGGTGAAAGGTGGAATTTTGAAAATCCAGAGTATCGGTAAACTTCTCTAAGCTAGAGATTGGTTTAATGCGCATTGTATCTGAATGAAATTTCCTGTACCTGCCTTTTTAAACAGAGCTACTCTCCCATTTATGAGAAAGTAAGCTCTTTAAAAAAATATAATATGGATTAAAGTCTGATTCAAAAACAGACTTTATTTATAAAGTTTTTCTAGTATCTATAATAAGGCACTAGTTAAATCAGATAATTAATAAACCTTAAGCAGGTTCTAATGTATCTTTTGTTTTTCTGTAGACATAGTTAGGATAGATTGTACGTCTTGCAAAACGATTGATTTTATCTGTATTGATCAATTTTTGGAAAACTTGTTTACTCACACCAAAGTATTCGTAAATAGAACCGTCATTAAATGTAAGTTCTAATAACTGCCCTTTATGCTTAAAATCTACAATGCCAGAATTGTTGATTGTTTCTGTATAGCTTTCTAAATTTTGTTCGATAGTCTCAGGTGCAATGCTCACTAAAAAATGATACCCATCAATAATCCTTCTACTTTGTATCTCTGCTTCTTCTTGTTTATCATCACCGTCTTGAAATTTGTCAGGATGCCACTCCTTAACTAAATCACGGTATGATTTTTTTAAGATTTTCAAATCGATTTCTTTTTCAACTCCAAAGAGTTTCTTGTATTCATTGATACGCTTCATGTAAAATTCTTATTCAGGGCACAAAAGTACAATATAATTTGTATTTGATTACAATCTTGTTTACTCTATGTCTCATAAAATCTCCTAATCACATAAAGAATAATATAACATTGATATTAATCTAAAATAGCTCATCAAAAATTAATCATCAACATCAAAACAAAGTAATTCATAACAAAATGAAAAATGAAAATAGCCAAATATTTTTTGAAATGTAAAGTCTTAGAGGACAAGAAAATAATCAACAAAACAGTATATTTTCAATGAATTCAGCTCTCCTTATTCAACTAATCAGTAAATTTGAAGAATAGATTTCTAACTCTTTTAGCAATCAAAAATTCAGTCATTAAAAACTTATCATGCAAATTGATTATAAAAACTTATACTACCCTCCTGGAGGTATTCTATTGTGGATCATTATTTTTATAGAGTTGATTACTTTTGGAATTGCGCTTATTGCAATGGTTTATGTGAGCAAGCAAGAGCCTGCCTTATTTCATGAATCTAGATTACAATTAAATACAACTTTTGGTACAATAAATACTGTTTTTTTATTGACCAGCGGATTCTTTATGGCAAATTCTGTTCACGAATTAAAACTAAACAATCTTCTAAAAGCTAAAAAGTATTTAATGACTACTATGCTTTTTGGAATATTTTTTCTCATCTTAAAATCTATAGAGTATTATCTAAAAATTGATGCGGGATTAGGAATGGATGCAAATGTATTTTTTACTTTTTATTGGATGCTCACATTATTTCACCTCAGTCATGTAATTGTCGGTCTAATTATTTTAGCGATTATTCTTTTTGGTATGAGAAAAGAAAACAATACTTCTGTAGAAGATGTAGAAGCAAGTGCTGCATTTTGGCACATGTGTGATTTAATTTGGCTTTTAGTTTTCCCTGTTATATACTTAATATTCTAGAAATGACTCGACAAAATATCTTTATCTGGGCTTTATTAATGACATTAACAGTGAGTGCGGGCTTGCTATCTAGAGTCGCCACTGCTTATATCATTCCGATCATAATATTTCTAGCAGCTGTGAAATTTATAGCTGTAGCGTTTTATTTTATGGAAATGAAAATGGCCAATTCATTTTGGAAAATATTCCTATCTATTTTCATCATCGCTTTTAGTGTTGCGATTTTAAAATTTATATACTAGTTTTCAGTAAAATTTTCTTCAAGAACAGCATACTGTTTTTGCCCTACTTTAGAATAAAACTGACTGTACCATTTTCTCATTTTTAAGATAGGCCCATCTTCTTTAATGAGCAATGGTTTTTTGGCATAAGCTTTTCTTTCCCAAATCAATATATCATCGTGAAATTGCTCCGAAGCTTCTGATAGGACATACTTAAGAGCGAATGGATTAGTACCTTTTGGTGCAAAAATGTGATCTTCCATTCTTAATTCAAGTGGACCTATAGGAGTGAAAGACTTAATGATAGTAACGTCATGTGCTAATTTTGATGACAATCTGAATATCAAAAATCCTGGACCAAAATACCTTACTAAAGCTTGACCACCTGCATCTTTAATTTGATCACCAGATTTTTTCCAATGTAGTTTAGCAGTATCAGTAAATTGCGCTAAATGTCGCTCCTCTCCTTCTCCAAAAGTGATTTTGACATCGTGTTTTAGGAAAACAAACTTGTGTGCAAAAGGAATCGTTAATAAATTATGTACAAAATTAAAATGTGCATAATCCGCTCCATTTTCAGCAAAGTCTTGAAGATGTATATGAAGTGTATCTTTTTTAACTCCGTGATATTTATAATTTGCTATTTCTGGCAAATAAAATTCTGGATTCCATTCTGAAGATTTGCCTTCTCCATGGTACCACACCAATATTAATCCCCACGCTTCAATAACTTCCCAAGTCTTTAGTTTAGCTTGAGCAGGTGGTGTATTTTTAGAGTAAGGAATATGAGAACACTTTCCATCTTGCTGAAATTTCCATCCGTGAAAAGGACAAACTAATTCATTGCCTTCTACTCGTCCTTCAGCTAGATTAGCACTTAAATGAGGACAGAAAATATCGACAACTGAAACTTTTCCATTTTCACCTCTAAAAACTGCTAATTTCTCACCAAAAGCGTCTACTTCTATAACTTTGCCTTTTTTGACTTGAACAGTATTACAGATATTAAACCAACCGTTTGGATAAGGATCAGGGTAGTCTTTTACACGTTTGGCTTTATCTTCCTTAGAAGGTACTCTTCTCGGTTTAGATTTTTTGAAACTCCCTAAAAAAGTAAAAAAGATTGATACAAACGTGATAATAAAACCCATACTCAATAAATTTGAATCGGGAAAAATACTTAAAATAAATCGCTAATAAATAATAAAGAAAGTTAATCCACCTTCAAATTAGGCATTAATTGTCATTTATCAATTAATCTAATGCAAGTGAACTTTTTTAAAATTAGCTACAGAAAAAGAAATTTCGAAAATAAATTAAAAAACGCAACACTCAAATCAACATAGAATTTATGGGAGTTATTTTTATATTTTTTTTTAATTTGGTATTAATAAAAATAGACTTTAAAAAGGAGCTTATAAAAGCTCTTAATTCGTTACATCGTTGTGATGATATCTTTTTCTAAAAAAGTTAAATTAATACTTGACATAAAATTAAATTTAATCTAAAAAAAACGAAGAGGAATGCTCATCAGAAAAGCTAAAGTAGAAGATTCCAAGGAAATTGCAGAACTCCTATTGTTAGCGATGGAAGATATAGTCTATCAGTTTATTGGAATAAATTCTTTAGAACAAGCCACCCGATTTTTAGAGAATTCTACTAGTCAACCCTCCAATCAATATTCCTACGAAAACTGTTGGGTAATAGAAAGTAATCAAGAAGTAGTTGCAGTTGTTAATTTTTACGACGGAGCAAAACTCCAAGAACTTAGAGCTCCTATACATACGTTGATTAAGTCAATGTTTGACAGAGAATATAGTCCTGAGGATGAAACCCAAAAAGGAGAATTATATATTGATTGTATTGGAGTTCGTCTAGATCGTCAAGGTAAAGGCCTCGGTTCAAAAATATTGCAATTTTTAATTGATGAATATTCTTATAAATCGAATAAAACTCTTGGCTTACTTGTAGACAAGGACAATCCAAATGCTAAAAAACTATATTTAAAATTAGGATTTGAAATCATAGATGAAATGACTCTAGTAGGAAAAGAAATGGAGCATCTTCAATTCAAGAATAAAAATCTCTGAATGTATTTCTAAGATATTTCATCTTTTTATTTCGGTAAACTCAAAACTTTTTTAATTAAATACAAAATCAATTATTAAACTTAAAAAATGTCACTTTTAGTTATTTAAAAGAACGTAGTGCCATCCCCAAAAAACTATCTAGATTTATAGCATAATGCAGACAGAGAATTTATTAAAACAAATCAATTTTATAAAAGAGATAGACAAGTTGAAATACATTCAACGAAAAACTAAATTATTCAACAGTGAAAGGCATGAAAATGATGCTGAGCATAGTTGGCATTTGGCAATGATGGCAATAATATTGGCGGAACATTCTGACCAGCCTATAGATGTACTGAAAGTGGTTAAAATGGTTTTAATTCACGATATAGTTGAAATTGATGCAGGCGACGTATTCATTTATGATACAGTTAAAAATCATAATAATACTGAAGAAGAATTGATTGCTGCCAAAAGAATATTCGGACTTTTACCTACAGAGCAAGCGGAAGAATTGATTGCAATTTGGGAGGAATTTGAAGAAGGTAGAACTGAAGAAGCTAAGTTTGCAAAAGCTATGGACAGATTCGAACCACTATTACAAAACACTTCTAACAATGGTGGAACTTGGGCAGAGTTTAATGTTCCTTATCAAAAAGTTTACGATAAAAAGAAAAGTATCAAAGACGGCTCGACTTCCATCTGGAACTATGCAGAAAATTTAATTAACGAAAGTGTAGAAAAAGGAATATTGAAAAAATAAACACTTAAATGTTTATTAAAATCAAACTCATAACTTTTTAATAATATCTATTAATGGACAATAACTCTTCACCCAACGAACAGAAAAATAATCCTTTGCACGGAGTAAAATTGATTAATATTTTAGAGGTCTTATTAGAGCACTATCATTGGAACGGTCTTGCTGAAAAAATTAATATTAATTGTTTTAAAGAAAATCCATCCATAAAATCGAGTCTTAAGTTTTTAAGAAAAACACCATGGGCAAGAGAAAAAGTGGAGCAACTGTATCTAGATTTATTGAAGACTAAATAATTATAAAATTATAGAGCATTGAAAACAAAACATTATATCTATCTCATTATTGGAATCTTTATTTTAGGATTAGCTGGAATATTATTTATTAACCCACCTTTTGCTTATAAAAAAAATAACATAGGAGACAAAATTGACCATCTCAATGGGGTTCATGTAAAATATAATGGCAATGTCGGTAATGTTTCCGGACGCAATACAACTGCTGATGGTTATAACTTAGGATTAAAATACCAATGTGTAGAATTTGTTAAACGATATTACTATGAATACTTCAACCATAAAATGCCGGACAGTTATGGTCACGCAAAAGATTTCTTTGATCACAAATTAGCAGACGGACAAAACAACAGAAGAAGAAACCTAGTTCAGTATACTAATAAAAGTCAAAGTAAACCAAAAGTTAATGACCTTATCATTTTTGGTGCTACTCCATACAACAAATATGGGCACGTAGCTATAATTTCAAAAGTAACTGATAACACAGTAGAAATTATACAACAAAATCCAGGTCCTACAAGTAAATCCAGAGCCACATTTCCTTTGGTCAACTATAATGGTAAGTGGGAAATAAAGAAAAATCAAACCTTAGGGTGGCTAAGAAAAAACTAGCTGAATAAATAAAATATTTTCAATATAACAAATAAAAATACTTCATAAAAATATATCTAGGCTTCTTTAAAAAGTATATAAAGATTAAATTTTATAAACTGGACTTAGAGCCATTAATTAATCAACAATAAGCGAAATATAGATAAATACATTTAAATAAAATATTACTTTATACAATACAAAGAAGATTATCAATAAGTTATATTACTTACTAATGAGGTAACCTTGTCACTTCTGTTCAAATCAACTTTGGATTTCTGATATGAAATGTTAATTTTGAGTTTTGAAGCCATAGTAGTTAATTAGAATTTGGCCTCATTTCGCTCACTAAGCGAAACAATATATAGATATAATATTAATAGTAAATAAATAATTAGTAATAACAATTTTAATTAAAGTAGTTTATGAAAAAAGTAGTAGCAGAATTTATTGGAACATTATGGTTAGTTCTTGGTGGTTGTGGAAGTGCTGTATTAGCAGCAGCATATCCTGAATTAGGTATTGGATTTGTGGGCGTAGCAATGGCATTTGGATTAACAGTATTAACTATGGCATATGCAATTGGACACATTTCAGGATGTCATTTAAATCCAGCAGTATCCATTGGACTATGGATGGGCGGTCGATTTGACAAAAAAGAATTACTGCCTTACATTACCGCTCAAGTATTAGGTGCAATCGCAGGAGCTAGTATTTTATATCTTATTGCAAGTGGAAAACCAGGTTTTGAAATAGGTGGTTTTGCAGCAAATGGTTATGGAGAACATTCACCTGGAAGGTATAGCATGTTGTCTGCTCTTGTATCTGAAATCGCCATGACTTTTATGTTTTTGACGATTATTTTAGGAGCTACTCATTCAAAAGCACCAAAGGGTTTTGCAGGAATATCCATTGGATTGGGCTTAACCTTAATACATCTTATTAGCATTCCTGTAACTAATACTTCAGTCAATCCTGCAAGAAGTACAAGTCAGGCAATATTTGCTGGAGATTGGGCATTAGGTCAATTGTGGTTATTTTGGCTAGCTCCAATAGTGGGTGCAATTTTAGCGGGAATGGCTTACAAGTTTCTCTCTCCTGAGAAACAAGATTAATAAAAATTTTAAACAATAGTAAATAGGGCTTTAGATAAGTTAACAACTTACTTCTGCCCTATTTTCATTTACTCAATTTTTCTCTAAATTCTAAAAACAAACAAACTCTGAATCAGCAATCAATTTGCACTCATTTTTCCTAAAGAAGAAAAAAAATCTCTACAATTAAGAAAGCATTATTGTATCATTCAGTTCAATTTCATTCTTTATTCGTTCTAAAAAGGTCGGATATTTTTAATCCGTTTAGTATATTTATATAAAAACATTTTATGAGCAATTATTTAAAAAAGTACCCTAATAGTGAAGGTTTTTCGAAGAGTATGGTGGTGCATTTGTTCCTCCTGTTTTAGAAGTAGAAATGAAAAAAATAGCTGATGCTTATCATACCATCAGTAAATCTCACAATTTTATTCAAGAGCTTAGAAGCATACGCAAGCATTATCAAGGTCGACCAACTCCTGTTTATTATTGCGCACGACTATCAGAAAAATATGGTGGACGTATTTATTTAAAACGAGAAGACTTAAATCATACCGGTGCTCATAAATTGAACCACTGTATGGGTGAAGCTTTACTTGCTAAACACTTAGGCAAAAAGAAACTTATTGCTGAAACTGGTGCTGGTCAACATGGCGTAGCTCTAGCCACTGCTGCTGCATATTTTGGTTTGGAGTGTGAAATACACATGGGCGAAGTCGATATTAAAAAACAACATCCTAATGTAGTGCGTATGCAAATACTAGGTGCAAAAGTTATATCAGTATCTCATGGATTGAAAACTTTAAAAGAAGCCGTAGATTCTGCTTTTGACTCTTATCTTAAAGATCCAGAAAATACAATCTACTGCATTGGTTCGGTGGTAGGACCACACCCCTTTCCTATGATGGTTCGTGATTTTCAAAGAGTAGTAGGAATAGAAGCGCGTGAGCAATTCTTAGAAATGACAGGTGAGCTGCCTGATAATGTAGTGGCTTGTGTAAGTGGAGGAAGTAATGCTATGGGTATATTCGCTGCATTTATTGATGACGAAGAATGTCAACTTCATGGCGTGGAACCTGGTGGTCGCTCTATGAAATTAGGTGATCATGCATCTACAATGAAGTTCGGAACTCCAGGAATTATTCATGGCTTCAAATGTTATACATTACAAGACGAAAATGGCGAGCCTTCAGCAGTATATTCAGTAGCAAGTGGACTTGATTATCCTGGTGTCGGACCAGAACATAGTATGCTTAAAGATATGAATGCTGTAAATTACGATAGCATTAATGATGAAGAAGCTATCAATGCATTTTATGAATTGAGTAGATTAGAAGGAATAATTCCAGCACTTGAAAGCTCGCACGCTGTGGCTTATGCGATAAAATTAGCTCAAGAACACCCACAAAAATCTATTTTAGTAAACTTAAGCGGAAGAGGTGATAAGGATATAGATTATGTAGTTGAAACTTACGGCTTACCTGAGTAAAGTACAGTTTAAAAATAATTCTAATACAGTTCCGACATTGGTGTGGCTCAATTTGTTTTTTGAGAAACATTAGTGTTGGATTTTCTGTTTATAAGGAATAATTACCAATAAATAATATGCTATGGAAGACATTTTCAAAACTTATAAACCAGAAGGATTCCATACAGTTACACCTTATCTCATCGTGAATCAAGCACAAGAATTGATTAATTTCTTAAAGAATGCTTTTTATGCTAAAGAGTTGAATCGTTCTATTCATCCTAAAAGTGGACGGATTTCCAATTGCATACTACAAATTGGAGATACTTGCTTTATGATCAGCGAAGCTAATGGGAAATTTGGAGGCATGAAAACCTCCATGTATATCTATGTAGACAATGTGGAAGAGGTTCATCAAAGAGCTATACAATGTGGAGCTCAAGTAGAATTTGAACCTGCAGATATGCCCTATGAGGATCGACAATCAGGAATTATAGATCCATGTGGAAATTATTGGTGGATTTCTAAACGATTGACTAAGAAAGCATATCAAGAATAAACTACAACGTTTTCAGACAACAAATTAAATATTGATTTCACAGTAAAATACATCATATCAATTCAAACTTTATGAATTTATTAGAGGTAAAAGATATTATCTAAGGAGAATGAACATTGATAATATCTACAATAAAAGTCTTACATTTTCAATATAATTAACTCCTAAAAATGATTCCTCAGATTTATTTTGTCCTATCTTTGCCCTACTCAATGGTATATTCCGAATTGAGCACCTCTATGATATTGCATGTCAAAATTGCCTAAAGAGCATCAATTTATTGATCTTTCAGATTACGGAAGACCAGTCGCTAGATTCATCGCCCACTCCTTAAAGGATACCACTTTCACTCCCATTCATGTTACCATTGGTTTTATAATATCTGGTCTTATAGCTATTTATTGTATCATTCAAGGTCATTATTGGTCCGCCGCATTCTTTTTAATTTTCAAGTCTATTCTCGATGCAGCCGATGGTGAACTAGCACGGGTCAAACAAACGCCATCTTATACCGGTCGCTACTTAGACTCTGTAGCAGATATTGTATTAAATGCATTAATATTCATTTCTATTTGGATAATCAGCGACACTAATGTTTGGGTGAGCTTGATAGCTTTCTTGGGCTTACAATTACAAGGAACACTGTATAATTATTACTACGTGATTCTAAGAAATAAATTTAATGGCGATACAACTAGTCGAGTATTTGAAGACGAAACGCCTATCGCTTTTCAAGGAGAAAGCCAAGAGCATGTGAATATCCTTTTTGGGTTGTATAAATTATTTTATGGAGCTTTTGACAGAACTATTTACGTATTAGATAGCAATGCTTATAAAGGTAAAGACTTGCCCAATTGGCTCATGACGAGTGTATCTACGCTTGGCTTAGGCTTCCAACTACTCATCATTGCAATCATGTTAGTTTTAGGTTTAAAAGCATTTATACTCCCTTTCTTTTTAGGATATACAGTTATGGTATTTGTATTTATAGCTATTCGGAAATTCTTCTACTAATAGATTAAATTATTAATAGAACATACATCTTTAGCATCAAAAAAGCAATGTAGAAATAAGTCCTAGATAAGATGCTTCCTTGCTAAATATCTAAAACCTCCAGTGAATCTTAAAGAATAATAAGCGCATAAAAAAAACTCCGAACCTAAATAGATTCGGAGTTTTGTTTATATAAGAGTTTATTGGAAATTACCAAACCACTATATTATCAATTAATAAATCAAAGGTAGATTTGCTTCCTACTTTAATTGAGAAAATTGTACTTGTGTTGGTTCTATTTACATCTAGTTCAGCAATATCAAGAGTTACCAAAACCCATTTATCTTTAGTATCTATTACACCTCTATAATCATTAGTACCATTACCATTTGATTGTATTTCTGTTGATGCTTTCAATAGGGCATTTGAAGATAAATTTAATGCGTTAAAAACATCATAATTAGTACCATTAGATCTCTGAACATTTATAGATATTGATTTTAAATCTTTAGGGTCAACCGCAGTAGTTTTCCCTTTTACATAAAACGAAATATACTTCGCTCCTACTGGAAAAGTAGCTTGAGCTGAAGCAAGAATAGAAAATACATAATCATTTCCTCCTGGAGTTCCTCTTAATGCTAAAGCATTACCTCCACCAAAACCCTCTCCTATTGCACTTACAGCATAAGGTTTCAAGCCAAACTTTGAGTCTACTTGAGCTTTAAACACTGCGAAATCTTCAAAGTCAGCTCCTGGGAATAATAATTTAGCATCTGGTCCTGGCACTGATGGTGCGATAGTATCTAATGGAGGATCTACTGTTCCACCACCACATCTATCAGAATTCGTTAATTGTACATCGCTTGTACGATTAATCAATAATTGATTTGACGCTTTATAGATTTGGTAGATAGCTACTACATCACCTTTACCTGCAGGAACAACATCTCCAGCAAATTTAGCATACCCACTTGTTCTCAATTCTATTTTATTGCCATTACAATCTTCAAGATTCGTAGTTCCATTTTGCTTTTTTACAGCATCGGCGTAAGTTACTTTACCTGCTTGGCTCTCAATAAACTGAACATCTTTTAATTTGATTAAAGTGTTTTGATACTTGCTACTCAAATCAGCAATATCAATTTCTAAAGGAGTAACAACTTGACCTCTTGGTCCTTTAACAAAGAAATCTCCTACGAATGAAGCAGAAATCAGTGTAACACTACCTTGTCCGTCATCAGCAGCACCGATTTGAATCAAATTATTGAATGAACCTACCCAAAGGCCTTTTAATTTTACATATACTTTTCTACCGAAAGGGAAATCAGTAAAAAGATCTGTTCTTTGAACTCTAAAACCTACTCCACCTGTTTCATCTTGAATAATTAGTGTTTGATAAACGTTGCCATCTTGATCGTCACTAATCACTACTCCAGAGATAATGTAATCCTCTGTGATTTGAACAGGCTCAGTTTTGTATAAATCTTTTAATTGCTCAATGGTAAGATTGACTTCTAAATTAGGATCTACATCAGGTAGCTGAACTGGTTCGTCATACTTATCCTTAATACAACTAGTCGTTAAAGTTGAAGCTAATACAGCAACTAAAAGCGTTTTGAATATGATTGAAAATGATTTCATTAAAATGATTTTATAGTTTATAATTTGTAAGAAATGCTGAAGAAATAATTGATGCCGTATGCAAAGAAGTATCTAGATGGGAATTTATTGATGTCTGAATTTTCAAAGTCAAATCTCAATTGCTCATAGCCACCTGTCACTAAATTTTTGTTGTTAGTGATATTATTGATTCCCACATTCATGTATATAAAATGTGATTTCTTAAGACCTTTCATGATATTATTGATTTTCCAAGAATATCCACCATATACGTCCAATGTAAGTTGTCTTTTTAATTTTTCTTGTTGGATAATTTGATCATAATTATCAGAAGGATTTGGAACAGATTCTACTGCTGACCAAGTTCTTCTAATAGGATTAAAATCTAACCACATATCATCGAAGTAGTTCAAATTTGCACTGACAAACCAATATTTCGGTGAACGGTAATTCAAACCTAAAGTTGCCGCAGTTTGTGGTGTGCCGCCCATTTTAAAGAACTTAGAATAAATCACCTCGTTGGAAGCTAAAACATCAGAACTATTGTCTACAGTGACTGTAGCTTTTTGTCTAGATGTAAAGTAATATCTACCTAATGCTGCTGCAAAAGAAGCTGTCAAACCTTTGTAAACTTTCGCTTCTATACCTAATTCTCCACCGAAATGGATTTTATCGATATCTGTCAAAGTGTAATTGACATTATTTCTATAAACATCGTGATAGAAAGTCATCGTCTTTGTCAAATCATTAAACTTCGTCAAATATCCACTCAGCCTAGCTTTCACTTTTGGAGTATTCAATACATAACCTGATTCTACTGAAGCTATTTTTTCATTTTTAGGATCTCCGACTGCACTATTTCTAGTTCTTGGTGATACAAATATATCTTGGAAGTAAGGTGCTCTTGTAGAATAGCTAGCATTTGCATAAACATAGTTTCTACCATTGATTTTATAAGTAGCTCCACCTTTTACACCATAGTTTAAAAAGTTTTTCACTTCAGATTTTCCAAATGAATTATCTACAAACAATCCATTTCTATAATTACCATCTCTGAAATAAGTAGAATGAGAAATTTCAGCACTTAAAAAAGCATCCAATTGATTCCATTTCCCTTGTAATTGTCCCCAAGCTGCAGCTTTATGAAATACCATATCATAATCGTATCCATACTTATCTCCTACTTTTACGATTTGATTAGGATGATTTAAGTCATTTTGATTAGCATTTGATCCAGGATAATCTCTTTCAGCAAATTGATTTAAATTCACATAAAAATCTCCACCTAATAAATCTCCTACTTCTTTATACAATCTATTTTTTTGGTATTGGTAAGAAATTCCTCCAGAGAAATTCAAATGTTCATCTATTGTAGCATTTACTACAGAATTCAAATTCACTCTTTGGACTTTAGATACTCTTTGCTCAATGATATATCTTGAACGTTTACCTGTCACATCATTCCCTTGGATTCCGTTTACATTTTTAATAGTTTCTGTATTATTTAAATTGACGTCATACATTCTATCCCAATTCACTTGGATCAAACTCGGGTCAGCTTTTATTCTATCAATCAATAAGTTTCTATAATAATCTTCTTTGATATAGCTCGGCATATTTCTGTAATAATCTGGTCTAGGATCGCTTACATTATACCAATCTAAAGCAGAGCTTTTTCTTATACCTGTAGTAAAAGAAGCCGCTGTCATAATATTTAATTTATTAGAAGGACTATACTCATGCGTCAATATGAAAGTAGGTTGATGGCTTTTATTCACTCTAGAGTTTCTTACTTTTCCAGATTGATATCCCCAATACGGATTGTAATAATTAGATCCAGCTAATTCTTGCAATTCAGTCACCGTACCTGCAGCAGAACCAGATTTAGTAGGAGCGCCAAAAGTTGTGAATGCTAGAGAATGACTTTTATTGAACACTTTTTCAGCTGAAGCAAAATAAGACCAACCATCATAGAATGTACCCGGCACGTATCCCTCATGAGCCCATCTTCTAGATGCAGAGACCGAAAATGCCCATCCTGACTTTGTCAATCCGGTATTATAAGTCGCCATTATTCGGTTATTATAATTTCTATTAGTAGATGCATAACTAACTCTTAACTGCTTCCACTGTTTTGAGGCTCTAGAATCTATACTAAATTGTCCACCGATTTCACCAAATGAATAAGATGTAGGTTTTAATCCTAATGAATTATCTCTACTACGCAAAACATCATTCAAACCACTCCAAAGAAAGAAAGAAGAGCCACCTCTATCTAATAAGTCCATAGGGACTCCATTCATATAGGTGATAAAATTGTCATTATCATATCCTCTGATTCGATATCGAGCAGCGCCCCAATTAAAAGTAGCAGCTGAAAAAAACGGATCTCTACCAGCAGTAAGCTGAGAAGATATTCCTTGCGAAACATCATTATCATCTAATGAAACTATAGGTGCTTCATCAAAAGTAAGTTGGTTCTCAATTAATTCGTCGACAGCAACAGGTCTGGTGGTGTCTATAGCTTCCTGTCCAAAAACCAACCCTGAAGTGCTGGCATAACAGGTTAGAACAAAAATCAGTCGTTTAACCATGAAATAAAATCTATTTGAATACAAAACTAAGGATATTTAGCATTTGAAGGAATAAATTGCTCATAGAGTTTCTAACTAAAACTGAAATTAATGTTAGAAGGAAAAACTTAGCATGTAAATTGCTAATTTGGACGACGAATTACCATTTTTATGAAAAAGATATATGCATTATTTATTCTAGTAGGATTGACAATTCAGTTACAGGCTCAACAACAATATAGAGTCGTAACCGTCGGTTTTTACAACCTAGAAAATTTATTTGACACCATTAATGATCCATTAAAGAACGATGATGACTTTACGCCGAGTGGTGCTTTAAACTATAATAAAGAAGTTTTTGAAGATAAAATCTCTAAGCTATCTGACGTATTATCAATAATTTCTTTAGATCAAACTCCTGAAGGATTATCCATAATAGGTGTTGCAGAAATAGAAAACAGAAGTGTATTAGAAACACTAGCGGCTGCACCAAAATTAAAGGATAGAAATTATCAAATCGTACATTATGATTCTCCTGATAAAAGAGGAATAGATGTAGCTCTACTTTACAATCCTAAATACTTCAAAGTAAAACATAGTGAACCTTTAGAAGTCAACTTGAGAAGAGAAGGAGAAAGAGATTTCTTCACAAGAGATGTGCTATATGTAGAAGGTCTTTTCATGGGCGATCCAACTTTTGTATTTGTGAATCACTGGCCATCAAGAAGAGGTGGAGAAGAAGCTTCTGCTCCAGCAAGATTTGCAGCAGCGAGAGTGGTAAAAAACAAAGTAGATTCTTTGACTGAAATTAATCCAGATTACAAAATCTTTATCATGGGCGACTTTAACGACGAGCCTGTCAGTCCGAGTATTGCAAATGTATTAGGGGCAAAAGGTAAATTAAAAGATTTGAAACAAGGAGACATTTATAATCCTTGGGTTGATTTTTATAAAAAAGGAATAGGTTCTTCAGCTTATAATGATTCTTGGGGATTATTTGACCAAGTCATGATGTCTACAGGAAATTTGAAAGAGTATACCGACAATTACTATTTTCATAAAGCTGTAATTTTTAAAAGAGACTTTATGATTCAAAAAACGGGTAGATATAAAAATTATCCTAAGAGAACATTTGATAGCAATAGATATATGGGTGGCTATAGTGACCACTTCCCTACTTACTTAATATTTGTAAAACCAGTCAATTAATCTTTGACTTATAGGCAATAAAAAAGAGGATGTAACATACATCCTCTTTTTGGTTATATAGTTTTCTTGCGAATACTACATATCACCAACTTCGTTTCTGATTTCTTCTTTAGTTTTCCCTAATTTTTCTTTAAGTCTTCCCCAAAGTTCTTCTGATTTACCTTCAGCAAATTTCAAATCGTCATCAGTAAGTTCAGCATACTTTTGTTTGATCTTACCTTTTAATTGGTCCCATTTTCCTTCTAATTCTTGTGATGTTGTCATAATATTTTGTTTTTAATTAACCTTAATCTATACCACTTCCTCAATAAGCGCAAGTCAAAAAATCAAAACTTTGCAAAAAATTAAGGGTTTTATGAAAAATTTAAAAGATAAATTTATTATTAATATATCTTAATGGATTTTTGAAGAATCAATATAATTCAAATTGAAACAATTATTAAAACGTTCCTATTTACTATATTTGTAGTATGTCCAATAAAGAGATTTTTGCAAAATTAGATTCAATATCACCTGAAGCTTGGAAAGAGAAAATTATTCAAGATTTGAAAGGCAAAGACTATGATGACACCTTAGTTTGGACGAGTCCAGAAAATATAAAAGTACAACCTTATTATACGGATCAAAAAGCGCAATCTTTAAATTCTTATAGAGATTCCGCTCAATGGCAGATTACTGCACCTATCCATATTTCAAAAGATGCCAATCAACAAGCTTTAAAAAATCTACTAGGTGGAGCTTCACACATTCATTTTATAGGTACTGGTGATACAATAGATATAGAGCAAGTAGCGAAAGATATTCAGTTAGAATATGCTTCCATGAGTTTTCAAAATATAGCTTGGACAGATGATCAAATACCATACTTAGAAAAACACAAAAACAACTCTATTCATTTAGGAATAAATCCTTTGAATGAATTGCATCTTGGAAAGTCCAAAGAATATGACTCTGAATCTTTATTAAAATGGATAGAAATCAGAAAAAAACTCCAAGCTTCTTGGGGAATTTTAAGTATAGATGGTTCTATCTACAAAAATAGCGGAGGACATATCATTGATGAAATCGCATTTATACTTGCTGCATTACAAGAAAATCTACATCAATTACAACAAGCAAATATCCCATCTAATAGCATAGGTACAATTCTAATCAGAACCGCAATAGGTCCTAACTTCTTTTTTGAAATAGCAAAAATAAAAGTCCTCCGTCATTTAGCCAATATTATCGCTGATCAGTACGAAGGTGCAGAAATTAAAATTTTAGCAGAAAGCGCAGAAATATACAGAAGCAATTTAGACACTCCAACTAATATCTTGCGACTCACTACTGAGGGCTTTAGCGCAATCTTAGGTGGCGCAGAAGCTGTCATGATTCATCCGTATGACAGTTATCAAGGAAATGATTTCAGTCAAAGAATTTCAAGAAATATCCAACATTTACTTTTAGAAGAATCCTATCTAGATAAAAACCTTGACCCAACTAAAGGAAGCTTCTATGTAGAACAATTGATTCAAGATTTAAAAAGTCCTGCTTGGAATGTTTTTTTATCCATAGAAAAATATCAAGGCTATGTCCGATCTTTTGTAGGGAAAGCTATTCCAGAATTTTTCATCTATAGACACCGCTTATCTTTGAAAAAAGCTGCTGCCAATAGAAAGCTAGTCATGTTGGGAACTAATCAATATCCAAATATCCTCGATGGTGCAAATCCTCTCCCATCTCTTGCAGAAAAAGAAGAAAACTCTATTACTCTTCAGACTTACAGAATTTCAGAACCTTTTGAAAGACTGAGAATAAGAATGCAAAACTATCAAGAAGTTACTGGAAGCACTCCTAAAGCATTTTTGTGGGAGTCCGGAACGGTATCTATGAGAAAAGCTCGTGCTATTTTTGCTTTTAATTTCTTAGCTACTGCAGGCATCCCTTCTTACGAATCTGAAAATCCCGAAGATTGGAATGGAGTGATTAATCAAATTCAAGAGATTCAACCACAAATCATTGTATTGTGTAGTGATAATGCTAGTTGGGAGACTTTTATTCCAGAAGCTTTAAAAGTAACACCTAAGGACACCATCATAATTCTTGCAGGCAAGAGCGAAAACGATACTGTGGATTTTAGTATTTATGAAGGTTGCGAT
Source organism: Chitinophagales bacterium (assembly GCA_035515235.1). Lineage (GTDB taxonomy): Bacteria > Bacteroidota > Bacteroidia > Chitinophagales > JADIYW01 > JAMLHH01. The sequence goes on along the minus strand of DATJBS010000042.1, from coordinate 32,682 downwards.
GTCTTAGGTACCTTGGAGAATATTTTAGAGGTTTTGGGTATTGAATAATAATTGCATATCCACGGTTGAAACCGTGGGGTAAAAAACATATCCATGTAATTATAACTTAAAGATATAGAGTGCATTAGACACTCAATCTTAATAGAAAATCACCATTTCAGAAAGTAATTGCCTCGTAGAGACAAAACATAATTACGAGATAGTTTCATAATATAGAAGTTGTGTACCTACGGCACACGGTTATCGCTTGAGGTTTTTTTGTTACAGAGCTATTGCACCTACGGCGCATTTCACGAAAACTTTTTAATTTTTGAAAAAATTGCTTCGTTTTTCGCAATGACGAGATTACATTCAAACGACTTTAGGTAAGAATAAGAAATCTGACTTTATTTTTGATTCAGTACTAGTATCTATATACCCACGATTGAAACCGTATGGCAAAAAGCATATCCATGTAATTATAACTTAAAGATATAGAGTGCATTAGATACTCAAGCTTGATAGAAAATTACGATTATAGAAAGAAATTGTCTCGTAGAGGCTAAACATATTTTCATGATAAATTTCATAGTATAGAAGTTGTGTACCTACGGCACACGGTTATCGCTTGAGGTTTTTTGTTACAAAGCTTGTGCACCTACGGCGCATTTCACGAATGCTTTTTTATATCTTATAATGATTGCGCTACAAGCCCACAATAACTGTTTATACTACGTCATTGCGAAAAACGAAGCAATCTCATAAAAAAATGCAATGCATAAAAATGTCATACCTCTGGGATTTTTTATATCACATTACAAAAATTTTACCAAAATGTCATCCCTACGGGATTTCATTTATAGAATACAGTCTACGATCGACTCTGTCATTAACCGGAACTGTCATTCTGAACTCGTTTCAGAATCTTATTATAATGCTTTAGAGATTGCGGAACAGGCCCGCAATGACAACGCGGATTCAGTCCGCAATGACTACGCGGAACAAGCTCGCTATGACTATCCAGAGTCTCTCACAACCTTTGGCTTCCTTGGCTCTGCACCGCAGCCCGGATAGAGTGGAATATCACTCTGCTTCCGATAAAAAGAGGAAGTAGAGAAGATGGAACGAAAGCCGGAAATGCTGCCCAAATAAAAAAAAACACTTGAAAGTAATCTATTGCTGGAGGAATGCTAGGAATAAAAAAACCTTACAATAAATTGTAAGGTTTTCAGTGGATGTGCGGAAAGAGGGAATCGAACCCTCACACCTAAGTACACGAGTTTGAGTCGTGCGCGTCTACCAATTCCGCCATTTCCGCTTAGAAACTCTGACGTATGTGCTAACGTGGTGCAAATATAGAAATAAATCTATTTCACACAAGAGTTCTATTTTTTTTATTTGAAAAACTCTCTAAAAAAGTCTAATCCGTTGAAATATAACATTACAAATAACAAGAAAATCATTCCGCCCATCTGTGCATACTCCATAAATTTCAACGGAGGTGGTTTTCTGAAAATCATTTCATAAATGATGAACATCGCATGACCGCCATCTAAAGCTGGAATAGGTAGAATATTCATGAAAGCTAAAATGATAGAAATCATCGCTGTCATATTCCAAAATCTAAACCAATCCCACTCTGTACCAAATATCTTAGCTATAGAAATAAATCCTCCTGCTGATTCACTGACTTTTGCAGTACCATTAAAGAGCAATTTCATTTGTTTGACATAGTCTGTCAATGAAGTCACTGCTAAGTTAATTCCTGCTGGAATCGCTTGTAATGGAGTATATTTTACAGTAGCAATGTCATAGTATTTTGAAAGGTCGACTTCTGGTCTGATTCCGATAGTGCCGTTAGAGTCTACTTGCACTTTAAGGTTTTCATTTTCACCTGCTCTTACTATTTGCAATTCTACTTCTTGTCCTTTATTAGCTTTGAATTCTCTGACCATTTCGTCATAGAAATAAGTAGGTCTTTCATTCACTCCTACAATTCTATCTCCAACTTCTAATCCTGCTTTCTCGGCATTGAATCCTGGAGCTAATGCAGCTACCTCCACAGGAATACGTGGTTCTATTAAGCTGAGTTTTTTAGTTTTTGCTGTATTGCTCAACACTTTTGATACATATCCTGTTGGAACTTGAAGTGCAGTATCTACACCATTTCTGATGATTTCAATTGTTTTTGCTTCATCAATCAGCAATGTTTTAGTAAACTCATTGAATTTTTCTACTGGTCTTTGATTGACTGATATGATTTTATCTCCATCTTTAAATCCTAGTTCGTATCCTAATGAATCCACTATCATGATACCATTGGTAGCATTTTTCATGGGTAAATACGTCTGTCCGTAATACATGAGTATGCCGCTATAAATAATCATAGCTACTACAATATTGACTACAACTCCGCCGACCATAATGATCAATCTCTGCCAAGCCGGTTTAGATCTAAATTCCCAAGGTTCTGGTGGAAGATTTAACTTTTCGGTATCCATGCTTTCGTCTACCATGCCTTCTATCTGGACGTAACCGCCTAATGGAAACCATCCAATACCGTATTCTGTCTCTCCTATCTTCTTCTTAAAAAGAGAAAAATTTAAAACTTTAGGTAAAGGAAAGAGGAAGTCAAAAAACACATAAAATTTGGAAACTCTTACTTTGAATAACTTAGCGGGGATAAAATGCCCCATTTCATGTAAGAAAACGAGTAGTGTCAAACTCAATAAGAACTGACCTGCTCTAATTAATATATCTTCCATTTTTTATTGATCTTATTTTAAAGAGTGCGAAAATACTGAAATATTTTTGTACTTAACCATATAAAGGAGTTAAGACAACTTAATGCATTGAATATTTCAATATGCTCTGTGTGTTTTATGGTATTATTCTGCTATTTCTACTAAATTTTCTTCTACAAGCTCTTCTTTAACTTCGTCTTTCTCTACTTTGAGATTATCTATAATAAATACTTGTCGATCGGGAGTATTAGACCCCATGTAATAAGATAAAATCTCATCAATTTTGACTTCCTTTTTCATTACTACTGGTTCAAGGCGAATATCTTCTCCAATAAAACCACCAAACTCATCAGGTGAGATTTCTCCCAATCCTTTAAATCTTGTAATCTCTGGCTTGCCTTTTAACTTTGCTATCGCAGCTCTCTTTTCTAATTCAGAATAACAATAGATTGTTTCTTGTTTATTTCTAACTCTAAATAAAGGCGTTTCTAATATATATAAATGTCCTTTTCTCACAACATCTGGAAAGAATTGTAAGAAGAAAGTCAATAAAAGCAATCGGATATGCATCCCATCTACGTCGGCATCTGTTGCTACTACTATCTTATTATATCTGAGGTTCTCTATATCTTCTTCAATATTGAGTGCGTGTTGCAAAAGATTAAATTCTTCGTTTTGATAGACAATTTTTTTGGTCAGACCATAACAATTCAAAGGTTTACCTTTCAAACTAAATACTGCTTGTGTCTCTACATCTCTCGCTTTGGTGATTGATCCACTCGCGGAATCGCCTTCCGTAATGAATAAAGTCGTTTCAAGATGTCTAGGATGCTTCTCATTATTGTAATTCACCCTACAATCTCTCAATTTTTTATTGTGAAGATTAGCTGATTTTGCACGTTCGTTTGCGATTTTACGCACACCTGCCATGTCTTTGCGCTCTCTCTCTGATTGTTGGATACGCTTGAGTAAAGCTTCTGCGACTTGTGGATTTTTGTGTAAAAATGGATCTAATTTTTCTTTGACAAAATCATTTACAAAAGATTTTAACGACTCTCCTTCAGGAGCCATATTCTGAGAACCTAATTTGGTCTTGGTTTGAGATTCAAAAACAGGTTCTTGAACTCTAATCGCTATTGCAGCCACAATGGCTTGACGGATATCTGCTGTATCAAAGTTCTTTTTATAAAACTCTCTCAATGTTTTCACGAGAGCTTCTCTATATGCTGCTAAGTGCGTTCCCCCTTGAATAGTATACTGTCCATTCACAAAAGAATAATAATCTTCACCATATTGACTACCGTGTGTCAAAGCGATTTCTATATCTTCTCCTTTTAAATGAATAATAGGATATCTCAACTGTGCATCATCAGATTTGTCAGTTAATAAATCTAACAAACCATTTTTTGAGACGAACTTCTTGTTGTTATAACTGACGACTAAACCTGCATTGAGGTAGGCATAGTATTTTATTTGTTCTTGAATATATTCTTGAACGTAGGAATAATTTTTAAAAATAGATTTGTCTGGAAAAAACTCGATAGCTGTTCCGTTTTTCTCATCTGTAACTTCTAGTGGATTATCTTCAATAATAATACCTTTTTCAAAAACAGCTTTTTTCATTTGGCCATCTCTGATAGAACTTACTGTAAATGAAGAAGACAATGCATTCACTGCTTTTGTACCTACTCCATTCAATCCTACAGATTTTTGAAACGCTTTAGAGTCATATTTCCCGCCGGTATTAATTTTGGACACACAATCAATTACTTTTCCTAGAGGAATACCCCTACCGTAATCTCTTACAGAAACTTTTCCGTCTTTTATCTCTATGTCAATTTGTTTACCGTGCCCCATCATGTGCTCATCGATGGAGTTGTCTATCACCTCTTTCAACAATACATAAATACCATCATCAGGAGAAGAACCGTCTCCTAATTTACCTATATACATCCCCGGTCGGATTCTTATATGCTCCCGCCAATCGAGTGTTCTAATATTATCTTCTTCGTAAATTGCTTCAGCCATAACTGTTTGAGTCAGTTAAAAATACCATGAATTAAAAATGAAATGAAAGTTATTTATCCACAGAAACGGGAATAACTATATCTACTACAACAGTCAACCCTTCAAAAAGTTAATCATTTCTGTGATCTTTAAATCTTGTGTGTATAGGATACGCATAAAATCTTAAATACTCTCCCTTATTGATGTCTCTTTGAATTTGTCGCCAAAATTTTGAAGTGAAAATATCAGCATGTTCATGCATAAACACCACTCCAACAGGTCCATCTGGAACCATGAAATTTTTAAACTCTTCAGGAAAAACATCTGATGGATCTACTGAGAACATCGATTCGTGTCCATGAAGTTCTTCGCCTTCTAATGCTTCTGGTAATCTTCTAAATCTACAATCTGTCACATCGCAAATCTCATCATAATCGTAAAAAATCACTCTCCCATGTCGAGTCACTCCAAAGTTTTTGAGTAGTAAATCTCCGGGAAATATATTGGCTTTCGCTAATTCTTTGATACAATTACCATAATCTACCATGGCTTTACAAGATTCGACCAAACTAGCCTTCTCTAAATATAGATTGAGCGGCTCCATTTTACGCTCCATATAACAATGCATTATGATCACGTAATCTTCTTCGATTGTGACTGATTTAGTAGCTACAGTTCGGAGTTCTTCAATTAATTCATCTGAGAAAAAATGTCTTGGAAATCTAAGGTGTTCGAATTGATGCGCATACGCCATACGACCTACTCTATCATTCAGTTCTACGTCTTTGTATTTATTGACAACTTGATCTCGGGTGACATTCTTTGGGTTATCAAATTTGTCTTTGATGATTTTGAATACAAATGGATAATTTGTCAATGTAAATACGCTCATGACCATCCCTTTGATTCCTGGAGCTATGATAAACTTGTCATCATAATTTCTTACATAATTCATCAGATCTCGATACATCGTCGTCTTACCGTTCCGGAAATATCCGATGGCGTCATACAATTCAGACATAGGCTTGAATGGCATAATCGTTTTGAGGTAATCTATCAGCTCTACGGGCTTCTGTGTATTCGCCATAAATGACGAGCGCGTAAAACTGAACATGATACTGATGTCAGATGCATTATTGACAAAGGCGTCTACAAACAATCCTTTTTCTTCATTCAGAATAGCAATTACAAAAGGCATCACCCACCTTCTATATCGTAATTTACCGACTACGAAAGCTCCTCTATTTCTGTAAAAAATAGTATTGACTAATTCGATAGAATCTAAAAAGAGATTATTTTTTTGAAATATCATCGTCGGAGTCAATTCGTCCATGATATTTTTGCAATCTCTATCGATATCTTCCCATGCTACATTGAAGTCTAAAGAGAGTAAAATATCTTTAAAAACATCAGCTGTCAATTTATGAACAGTAATTTCTCTATATACTTTAGGTTCGGTAAACTCTATGACGTGGTAATCTTCATTATTAAAAAACTCAAATCTTTCTGTAAATCCTACACTGACTTGATTGAAGACTTTTCTTGAAATAGAATTATAGAAAGTTTCAGTATTGGGCTTATCGTATCTATTATGAATTAATTGCGCATAATAGTGTTTAATTTTCTCCCAAGATTCAATATCAAATAGTTTATCTCCTAATAAAGATTCTATTACAGTATAAGTCTCAGCAGCCATTACTCCATAAAGTTTATACCGCTGTACTGCTAAACCGAATAATTCTTTAAACCTTTTATCTTCAAAATATTCTTTACCATATTGTGTCAAGTCTAAAAAATTATTGATTAACACATCCCAATTATCATAAATTTGTTTGGCCACTTTCCATTCTACGTTTTCAGCATAAACTGGAAGATTTTCAGTAGTTTTTTTCATAAATTCTTATTCCTAAGTAATTGACAAGATATAAAATCTAAAGTTCATAATTATTTACAAGACCGTTTGTATGATTAAGATTTAATAAAATGTATTTGCTATTTTTGAATCATGCTAGATATTAGTGTAATAGTGCCAATTTATAACGAGGAAGAAAATATCCGAACGCTTTACAATAGGCTTACTGATACTTTGAAAAAAGATATTTCCAATCAATACGAAATTATTTTTGTGAATGATGGCAGTAAGGATTCAAGTATTACTATTATAAAATCTTTGGCTAGCCAAGATGACAATGTAAAATTTATCGATTTAAGCAGGAATTTCGGTCATCAAAATGCAGTTTTTGCAGGTATGAATTACGCTAATGGTGCTGCTGTGGTAATTATTGATGCAGATCTTCAAGATCCTCCTGAGGCTATCATCGACTTATATCGCAAAATGCAAGAAGGATACGAAGTGGTGTATGCTCAAAGAATTATTAGAAATGGAGAATCTTGGCATAAAAAGCTGACAGCTAAATACTTTTACTTAATATTAAATCGACTTTCAGAAGTGCCTATTCCATTGGATACAGGCGACTTTAGAATTATTTCTCAAAAGGTTTGTAAGACGGTTTGCGATATGCCAGAACGAAATAAATTCTTAAGAGGTCAAATCGCTTGGACGGGTTTTAGTCAGACCTATATAGAATATGAAAGACAAGCTAGACATAGTGGTACTACAAAATACTCTTATTCTAAGATGTTTAAATTTGCTATGGATGGGATCAGTGCTTTTTCTAATTTCCCTTTAAAAATGGCAACTTGGATGGGATTCATAACAGCTATGATAGCTTTAGCCATGTTTTTCAGAACAATTTGGGTGAGATATTTCACAGAAGATTTTGTGAAAGGTTGGTCTTCATTAATGGTTTCTCTATTATTTCTTGGAGGAGTACAGTTAATATGTATTGGAGTTTTGGGGGAATATTTAGGACGTGTATTAGATAATGTAAAAGGTCGACCATCTTTTGTTATTAAAGAGAGTAATATTACAAAGGATATTTAGCGGATGAAATTTGATCCAACTAGTAAAAAATTATTGGCGATAGGTATCATTTTCTATTTGATAGTTACATTATGCTCATCAAACATTCCTTTTTTTTGGGATAGCATACTGACAGCATCTGTAGCTCAATGGTTTTACAATAATGGCATTCAACAAGGTATAGCTCCTATTATTTGGGACGCAGGACATCCTACTCTTTTTCAAATTTATTTGAGTTTTACTTGGAAAATCTTTGGAAAGTCTTTGATGGTGAGTCATTTTTCAATGCTTCCATTTTTAGGATTAATGATGGTATGCTTTGTCTATTTAATGCAAAAAGTCACCTTGTCTATTCCTGCAAGAATTTTTGGACTTCTCTTCTTTTTACTGCATCCATATATATTAACTCAGTCCACTTTAGTGTCATACGATATCGTGCAAATTGGGTTTTTATTGTTAGCGATAATTGGAATATTAGAGCATAAAAAATTGCTTTTAGTGTTTGGTTTGTGGGGTTTAAGTACTTGTAGTATCAGAGGTCAAATGATAGCCATGATATGCTTGTTCGTTTATGTGATTTTAAATATCAAAAACTGGAAAGCATATTTACCAATAATTATCCTCTCGATTGCACCAATTATTACATGGCATGCTTATCATTATTCTGTGACAGGTTGGATGATTTCTACACCATCTTCAACTTGGGAATCACAAAGAAATATTGCAAACATTCAACAAATTTCAAGCAATATCATAGGAATAATTAGAGGATTTGTAGATTATGGGGTCATAGCATTAAGCATAATGTTCTTCTTTATTCTTCTCGCTTTTAGAAAATCACAGTGGAATCAAATTGAAAGAAATCTACTTGTAATTCTATTTTTTGTTTTTGTAGGACTGTGTGGAAGTATGATATTCTTTAGCAATCCTATTGGACATAGATATTTTATGATTCTTCATGTAGTCATGATTTTATTAGTCATCAGTAGATTAGAACGGATTAAAAATTACAGAATATTTTCATCGTTAGTGCTTTTAGCTTTTATTACTGGACATTTCTGGTTGTATCCGAACGTTAGAAGTAATGGTTGGGATGTAACTTTGCAATATATTTCGTATGAAAAAAACCGAATACAATTCTGGGAATATTTGAAAGAAAATAATATATCAACAAACGAAATACAATCTGCTTTCCCACTCTTTTGCAGTCTAGAACAAACCAATTTAGAAACTGGAGAAAGACTTTTAGATATTAGCGAGAGTTTGACAATTCCAGCAAATTATATAGCATTTAGTACAGTATGTAATGATATGAAAGAGTTTTTATTTATAGAAAAAGATAGTTCCTTTCATTTAGTGAGAAAATTTGGCAAAGGAAAAACAGCTATATCTCTTTACGGCTTCTAGTGCAATACATTTGAAACTTAAAGCATTGGATTTCGTTTTTTATAGAAACCATCCATATGAAAAATTTATTTATTTTAATTAGTTCAATACTTGTTTCCTTTTCATTATATGCAAGTGATTTAACTCCAGATCAAGTTCCTAGTGATGTACAAAATACTATTACAAAAAATTATAAAAACATAAGAGATTTATCTTGGGAGAAAGATGGTAGAAACTATCAAGCAGAATTCAAAGTCGACTTAAAAGAATATGAAGTCATTATGAATGAAAAAGGTAAAATTCTTGCGGTATATCAAGATATCTTTATTAACGAATTACCTGATAAAGTAAGAAAAACAATACAAAGTAACTATTCAAACTATAAAATTGAGGACGTAGAGTATTTAAAAGTGAAAAGTATTGATTATTATAAAATAGAATTAGAAAGTTCTGATGGAGAAATGAAAATCTTTATCAATTCTAAAGGAGAAATTGTAAAAGCTCCACTGATTAAATAGCAAAATTTAAAATTCAAAGATAAAGTCTTGTATAATATGCAAGACTTTTTTTTTGGTCAGCGTAAAGAAATATCTTTACTGAATGATGAATAACGGAATTGTGTTAATGGCATTAGCCACACTCTGTTTCTCTTTGTTAAGTGTTTGCGTAAAATATGTACCTCACATTCCTGCACATGAGTTGATTTTATTCCGTGGATTAATCACCTTGATGATAAGCTATGCTCATGTCAAAAAGCTAAATCTTTCTCCATGGGGAAATAATAAAAAGCTATTATTTGCTCGTGGTTTTTGGGGTACGGTGGCATTAACCTGTTTTTTTACGGCAGTACAGAAAATACCTTTAGCTACAGCAGCTACATTACAATATAGTGCTCCTATTTTCACTGCTATTTTTGGTATATTTTATTTAAAAGAAAAAGTTCGGCCTATCCAATGGTTTTTAATCACCTTGGCTATTATTGGAGTGGTGATGATTAATGGAATTGAGAGAAATATTTCTCCATTATATTTTACGTTAGCAGTATTCTCGGGAGTATTCTCAGGGCTAGCTTATGTGATTGTAAGAAAATTAAAATCTACAGACCATCCGGCAGTTATAGTATTTTACTTTCCATTTATAGCTGTACCTATTATGTCTATATGGACTTATTTTGACTTTGTACTTCCCAAAGGTAAAGATTGGATATTTATTATTTTGATAGGATTACTCACTCAATTAGGTCAATTATTAATGACTCAAGCCTTACAGAAAGAAAATGCTGCTAGAGCTACGAGTGTTATGTTTATTGGAACTATTAATGCATTTCTTTTCAGTACATTCTTGTTTAAAGAACAATATAGTATCTATAGCATTTTAGGAATTCTAACAGTGTCCTTTGCTGTAATTTCTAATATTTATTTCACTTCAGATGCTCGTACAAAAACATAAAATTTAAAAGTATTCTAAGAAATTGGTATCTCTACCAGATACAATTCTTTTGTATTTATTATGTAACAAATGTCCTATTGTATCTTCCCAAGGCAGTTTTAAATTGTGACCATTAATGGAATGTATTCCGGCTACTTCTGCCGCTGTTCCTGTAAAAAATGCTCCATCAGCTTTAATTACTTCTTCTACTCCAAACTCTCCTTCCACTACTTCTATTCCCATATGTTCAGCTATACCGATAAGAGTTAATCTAGTTATACTTGGAAAAACTTTAGAGCTAGGTGGAACAAATAATTTACCATCTTTTTCATAGAAAAATGAACAGCCAGGGCCTTGAGCTACGTATCCCTCTACATCAAGCATCAAAGCTTCGTCGTATCCATTATCCTTAGCTTCTTTAGTGGCAAGAATATCATTACTAAAATGACCAACTATCTTTGAATCTATATAAGTAGTTCTAGGATGCGGTCTTCTTAAAGATGAAACCATTACTTTAAGATGATTGTTTTCATAATATCTCGACCATTTCCAGCAGGTCATTAATACATTTGGATGCTCTGAATCAGCTCTCAAAGTCATATTTTTATCCATTAAAACTAGTGGTCGAACATAGGCTTCATTCATACCATTTCGTTCTATCAATTCATATGCAAAATTGATGAACTCCTGTGTCGTATAAGGAACTATAATCCCTAATTTTTCTGATGATGAAATGAGCCTATCAAAATGTCTTCTTACTTTAAAAAGATGAGGACCTTGAGCAGTATTATAAGCTCTTATGCCATCAAAAACACCATAACCATAATGCAAGGTTTGATTAAAAGGACTAATTCTAAAATCTTTGACCTTTTTAAATTCTCCATTAAAAAACAATATGGTTTTGTCTGTGTGATATAGCATAAAAAGAAATTATTATCAATCTATTAATTTACAAAAAACTCTCTACCTTTTAAAGAGATTTAGTAATATCGAAATAAAAACATCTATTTACAAATCTTAAGAGTTCCTATTTTCGAGACTATTCAAAGTAATATCACTAGATAATCCCTATTTTTGTTTCATAAAAAAACATTACATGTACTTCAAAAAATTATTTTTCTTCTTAACGATCAGTTTTATTTTCAGCTCGTGTGTAATAATTCAAGAGTCTAGAAATAAGAAAAAGCTCGCAGAGGTAGAATATGTAAAGGTATATGAAGAGAATAAAGATACTTTTGAGACATCCAAAAAAGTAGTTGTAGTTAAGGACAATAACGCTACTCACCTCATAGAAGATGCTGATAAAATCTGGTATCATCCTAATCCCTGGTGGAGAATATCATCCAAACCTTTTCCTTCCAATAAAGATTCCTTTAAATACATTAAAAACGCGCCGCAATATGGATTTAGTAATTATGTAAATCCACTAACAAATACAACCGATAAATACACTTGGTCTGATTGGAAAATAATGAATCATCAACAATATGATGATGGAGGTATAATTCATATTTGGTCAGGTTTTATAAATCTATACAAAAATGAATTCTCTAAGCATCCAGAATATTTAGCTGAAATAGGTGGAAAAAGATTGGGTTACGGTAAGACTAGTAAACTATGTGTTACCAATAAAAACATGCAGAATATTTTTGTAGATTATACTATTAAAAGAATTAAAGATAATCCTCAATTTAAATTTTTCAGTATAGAACCTTCTGATGGCGCAGGATTTTGCACATGTGTCAATTGCAGTAAATTAGGAAGTATCAGTAATCAAGTATTTTATTTTGCTAATCAAATAGCTAAAGAAATCAAAAAAACACATCCGGATAAAACCCTCGGTCTATTAGCTTACAATAAACATAGTGAACCTCCTACGTTTAAAATAGAAGACAATGTCAAAGTGGTTGTGGCTCCAAAGGGTTTTCAAACTATATTCAGTCCGATGGGAATGATGTTATCTTGGATAGAAACTCATCATAATTTAGGCGAGAGAGAATACTTTGCTATACCTCAATGGACTGGAGATCAGCCTGCTATAGTTATACAAGATTATATCAATAGAATTAAATTTGCAAATTCTAATGGAGTAGATATGATTATTTTCGAATCTGCTACTAATCTTAATGCAACTCTTTTAATGACCATGTTAGGTCAATTCATGATGAATCCAAGTTTATCTTGGGAAGAGATTTACAATAAATTTTTAGATAATTGCTTCAACAAATCTAAAATTCCTATACAACGATTATTTAATAGATGGCATAGTAAAGGAAATTTCAATCTGACAGATGCACACTATGCTTTATATGACTTAAATGAAGCCTCTCAATTAGCTAAAAGCTCAGAAGAGCTTCAAAGAATACGCGATCTAAAAGCTTATATTCATTACTTAGTATTATATTTAGAATGGAGTAAGAATAGAAATGACATAGCCAAAACGAAAATATATTTTGATTATTTATATAATTCAAGCAATAGAAATATAGTAAATGTTAATGCTCTTACAAGAATTTTTGCTAAACATTTTAATACAGACAAAGCACTCAATTCAAAATATACTTACAGAAATACTCAAGATAAAAACTGGATAAAATATATTACAGATCAAGAAATAGAAGCAAACTTTCAAAAAGATCTAAAATCATATCCTCCAATAATTAAAGAAAATATTTCTAATCAAACCATCAACAAAATTGCAAAAAAAACAAGTCCTCAAGAATTTTTAGAGGCTTATGAATCTCCAATAAAAGCTAGAAATAGCATTGATTTATACTCTAATAATACTAGTATATCAATCACTCCTACTTATACTCAAAAAGATACCAAAACCATGATAAGTATTTATGCTAAAGAAGGTGTTTTTATACAACAAAAATTAATGAATAATAATGAAACCTGGACTATACAACTTCCAGAAAGCGGAGTTTATACCATCATGCAAAATAGAATACCGACAGTTAATATTCAACTCAAAGGAAAATTAGCTCCAATTTTAAGCGATGTTCCAAAAACAAATAATTCACAACATAAGATTCGCACTATAAATAAAAAATTAGAATTAGAACCACTAGATAGAGCTCAGCCTATAGATCAGACCAATTCTATTTATATCATTACTAAACCACTTAATTAAGTTGAGCATTCTTGAGCATCAACATATTCATGGTGTTACTCGAAAGATACTGAACTCTCTTTCCGGTAAACCTAATCAGCTCATCATAAAACAAGGGAATAATTGGAGCGTCATCTAACATGATTTGCTCCATTTGTCCATAAATTTTTTTAGACTCTAAGTCTGTAGAAGCAGATAACGCTTTTTGATATAATTGATCATATTTAGGATTATTGTAAAAGGTATAATTTGGAGGAGCGCTATTCTTTCCATAAAATAAAGCTAAAAAATTCTCTGCATCGGGATAATCTCCTATCCAAGAAGCTCGAAAAAAATCAACTTCATTTTTAGACATGGCTTCTCTCAAAAATGAACCTGGAGATAATTGCACGACGACTTTTATCCCTATATTCTCCAATGACTTAGCAATATATTCGGTCAAATCTTGGTACATCGGATTAGAACTCAACAATATAGGTTCTATTCCATTTCCATTAGGATATCCGGCATCGTTCAAAAGTTTCTTGGCCAATTCTGGCTGAAAGGAATAGCCTTTCACATTTTCATTGAAACCTTTCACTCCGATAGGTATGATACCATAATGAGCAGGTTTGCCAATACCACTTCTCAAATAAGTAATCATCTTCTCCCTATCAATCGCATAACTGATAGCCTGTCTAACTAGTTTATTTTGAATGGCTGTATTTTTCACTTTACCCATAGAAAATCCTAAATATTCAGTATTCATATATGGCATTCTAAGCATCGTAACTTGTGAAGCAACCTCGGACTGCAGTTGACCTGTAGCATCAATGGCTTTGTCTCTAAATGATTTATCAATTCCCGAAACCATATCTAAATGGCCTTGCAGAAGTTGTAAAAACTCTACACTTCTGTCATTTAGAAAAGTAACTTTAACACCGTCGATATATGGATATTGAACTCCTTGACTATCTTTTTCAAAATAATTCTCATTCTTTCCTAAAACTAAAGCAACATTTTCTTGCCACTTTACTAATTTAAATGGTCCCGTTCCAATTGCAACATTTCTAAAATCTTTGCCATAATAATCAACTATTTCTTTGGGAACAACTGAGCAATATTGTAAAGTCAACAAACTCGCCATCGGTCTAAATGCATGCTTTAGATGAATGACAAAAGTAGAATCATTCAAAGCCTCAAAAGGAATACTATCTCTTACTTTTTCATTGAACAACCAAGCTCCAGTTGAAGCAATTTTCTCATCTATAATTCTATTAAAACTATATACAAAATCACTAGCAATAACTCTTCTACCTTTTCTATTTGGAAATAAAGAGTGATTGTGGAAAAATACATTTTCTCTTAAATGAAAAACATAAGTCAATCCATTATCCAAAATATCGTAATCTTTTGCAATAGAAGGAATCACATTCAAAGAATCATCCAATTGCAATAGACCATTATACAATTGATTGCACATCCACATAGTCGCTTGATCCTTGGAAAAAGCAGGATCTAATGAAGTTACTCCCGAACTTAAATTGAATCGAAATACTTTTCTATCATCTTGAATAGCTTTTTCATTACAAGCTGTCAAGAAGAAAAAAGATATAAGTAATCCAATTAAAATTCTGAGCATAAATTTACATAGCAACTAATAAATCAATTTGCTGATCGATTAAACGCAAAGTTTCTTCAGAAATAAAGTCTCCTTGCTCATTAAATTGTTTGCTCACTGAAGAAACAGGAATTTTACAATGTAAAACATTGATTTTCATGTGGTTCAATACGTTTGTCAAATCATCCATGCCTCTTAAATTCCCAGCTCTACCGTCAGAAACCCCAACTAAAGCAGCATTTTTAAAATGAAATGCTTTTTTCACATCGCTCCCATCCATGACTAGTTTTAAAACTCCAGGATAACTTCCGTTATATTCTGGAATGATAAAAACATATTTACTCGTAGGGAAGAGTATGTTTTTTTCTATTTCTGCAAACTTATCTACCTTCCTTGCATACATGTCAATATGTAAAAGTTCATTTGGCAAATCCATTAGGTCCAAAACTTGGCAATCGATACCTTTTTTATCTAATTGAATTTTATATACATCCAAAACTTTTCTTGTCCAACTATTAGGACGATTTGTACCAGAGACTAAAGTGATCATATTTTTTCTATTAGGGCAAAGATACATGTTCATTAATTTTTTGCAAGTTATTATCCACAGTCATTTGTTGGCAAATTAAGACTTGATTTAAAAGATGTCAAAAGGAATACTAGTATCTTTGAGCAAGCGAAATTGTAGAGAAATGAAATTAACTTATTACGGACATGCATGTTTTGCAGTAGAAATTAAAGGTAAGACTATTCTTTTTGACCCTTTTATTACTCCAAACGAATTGGCGAACAACATTATTAATATTAAAGATATCTCCTGCGATTATATATTTATCTCACATGGACATGCTGATCATATCGCAGATTGCGTCGCTATAGCCCAACAAACGGGTGCTACTTGTGTCGCTTCTTTCGAAGTAACAGATTGGTTAGAAAAACAAAATCTTGATAAAGTTCATCCAATGAATACTGGGGGGAAATGGGATTTTGATTTCGGCACAGTAAAATGTGTAGTAGCTCAACATTCTTCTGGCCTACCGGATGGTTCATATGGAGGTAATCC
Organism: Chitinophagales bacterium; assembly: GCA_035515235.1. Lineage (GTDB taxonomy): Bacteria > Bacteroidota > Bacteroidia > Chitinophagales > JADIYW01 > JAMLHH01. The sequence goes on along the minus strand of DATJBS010000042.1, from coordinate 16,437 downwards.
GATGGGGTTTTTGTTCATGACTGACGAAGGCAATTTTTATTATAGTGGAGATACAGCACTCACTTTAGATATGCAGTTGATACCAAGATGGGCGAAAGTAGATTTTGCAATACTTCCAATTGGTGATAATTTCACTATGGATGCTGAAGATGCTGCTATCGCTTGCGAATTTGTGCAAACGAAAAAAGTCGTAGGTGTTCATTATGATACTTTCGGATTCATAAAAATCGATCACCAAAAAGCAAAAGACACCTTTACGAATAAAGGAATCAATTTATTACTTCCAGCTATTGGAGAAAACATTGAGTTATAATAGGGCAATTCAAAATGGGAAAAATAATTAGTATTGCAAATCAAAAAGGTGGCGTAGGCAAAACCACAACAGCGATTAACTTAGCTGCTAGTTTGGCTGTATTAGAGTATAAAACTCTATTAGTCGACGCTGACCCTCAAGCTAATAGCACTAGTGGCTGTGGATATGACCCCAAAGCTATCAAAATAAGTTTGTACGAATGTCTTATCGATGAGAAAATGGCCAAAGATGTTGTGCTAGAAACAGATACACCAAATTTATTCTTGATTCCATCTCATCTAGATTTAGTCGGTGCCGAAATAGAACTCATCAATCATCCAAATAGGGAAAGAATCATGAAAATGATGCTAGAACCTTTGAAAAATGATTTCGATTTTATCATTATAGATTGCTCACCATCTTTAGGATTAATCACTGTCAATGCTTTAACTGCGTCTGACTCTGTATTAATTCCTGTACAATGTGAATTTTTCGCATTAGAAGGATTGGGGAAATTATTGAATACTATCAAAATTGTTCAATCTAGATTAAATACTAATTTAGAAATAGAAGGTATCTTATTGACGATGTATGATTCTCGATTGAATTTATCTAATCAAGTAGTACAAGAAGTAAAACGAAGATTTAACGATAGTGTATTTAAAACTATTGTACATAGAAATACAAGATTGGGTGAAGCTCAAAGTATGAGAATGCCCGTAATCATGTATGATGCAGACAGTAAAGGAGCTTTTAATTATTTAAATCTAGCTAGAGAAATATTACATTCAAATGATCTTATTTCTTCTTTTGGAGATTCAAATAGTGCAGAACTGAATTAATTATGGCAAAGAAAAAATTTGTAGGAAGTGGTATCAGAGCATTGCTTTCTGATATGAATGATGATGATGTAATCAAAATCAATGAATATGATGTAGATTCTATCATCAATACGGTATCTAAAATATCATTAGAAGATATAGAGGTCAACCCTTTTCAACCCAGAGTTGATTTCAATGAAAATGCATTAAAAGACTTAGCCAATTCTATCAGAATCCATGGTGTTATCCAACCGATTACAGTTAGAAAAATTGGAGCCAAAAAGTTCCAATTAATCGCTGGAGAGAGAAGATTAAGAGCATCTAAAATGGCTGGTCAAAATGATATTCCAGCTTATGTCAGAGAGACGAATGATCAAGAATCTTTAGAAATTGCATTAATCGAAAACATTCAAAGAGAAGATTTGAATGCTATGGAGATTTCTATCAACTACCAACGTTTAATTGATGAGTGCCAACTAACACACGAAACACTCGGTGGAAGATTAGGTAAAGACCGATCTACAATTACTAACTATTTGAGATTGCTCAAACTTCCTGCTGAGATACAACATGCTTTAAAAGCAAGAAGTATCAGCATGGGTCATGCAAGAGCGCTCATCACTATCGCTGATATTGAAAAACAAATCATAGCTTTTAAAGAAGTAGAGTCCAAAGGTTTGTCTGTAAGAAAAACAGAAGAACTAGTTAGAAATTTGAATAATGATACCAAAACTAGTGCTCCAAAATCTGCCGAAAACAAACAATTACCTCCTGCTTATGTCCAAGTTCAAAGTAGATTAACTGACGCTTTGGAAACAAAAGTGCGCATCAAAAAAGGGGTTCAAGATAAAGGTGAAATTATTATTCCTTTTTATTCTGCTGCAGATTTAGAGAGACTGATAGAAATGCTAGAAGATTAGGCTAGAAGGACGAAGTTAGAAGTTCAAATTACGAAGTTCAAAATTAGAAGTCAGAATAGTCATTGAGAACGTAATGTTGTGAAGCAATCTGAATGCTTTGTTTTTCATAAAAACTAATTACATTCAAATTTCATTTCCGATAAAAAAAGACACCAACTAGATAATACTAATTGGTGTCTTTTTACTTTCTAGATTTTATAATTAAAAGATTCTCATCAGTCAATCATCAAAACGATCTGCGGTCTATTGTCTCCGGTCTAATTATGGTCTAAAATTGATATTATAAATTCCTTGCTGGTTGCCTAATTTCTTTTCAGAAAACTCCACCCAAGGTTTCCATCTAGAATGTCTTCTCATTTCATTAAGTTGGTGAAAACCATTTCTTGCAATTTCTACTCTATCATATCCACTTGTCAAATCATGATTATCGATAGAAATCTTGATGACCTTACCTAATAATAGCTCACCAAATTTATTCGTACCGATAAAAATATCTCCAAATAAAGCTAAGCTCCCTTTTGTACCATTATGTAACCAAATATTGACATCCGCTAAAACTCCCATAATATCTGTACTCCAAAGAGGATCTAAAGTATATAATTGCTCATGTGCTCCAAACCAAATCGCAGCTTCTGTTTGTAAATCTTGATACTCTTTAGTTTTTCCTGCTTGCAATGCAGCTTCTGCTTGTTTTTGTACTGCATATCCATTTCTAGCTTCTTGAGTCAACCATTCAGCCTCCAAAAATGGTTCTTGACCATATCTATGATTCAATAAACCTAATGCACCTATATCTGTAAATACACTGATTTGTCCTCTCATTAGAATCCTATTGGACTCATATAATGTTTCAGATAAATCCAATCCGCTTAATCCATCTATAACTAAATCAATTTTGGTTTTCTTCAATACATCTCTTAAAACAAACGATAGAACTATACCATTTCTCACTTCATTCGCAGCAAACAATCCCAATTTAGTCCACATGAACTCACTCATATAATTTTCTAAGAAGTGGTAGCTCATTAAGACATAAGAGTTTTTTGCCAGAATAACTTTGCCTTCATTATCATCATAAAAGTCAGCTGCTAAATCCACAACTTCATTGACTTTTAGATTCATGTTAGCTCTAATTCTATTGTATTTAGCTTCCCAATTAGGTTCTTGATCTACTCCTTCATAGTATGCTTCGATATCTTGAGCTTTTATTCTCAATTCTTTAAGCAAATCTCTTTCTCTTAAAGAAATCGGTGAAGTTTCGTTAATATATCTTGCCATTTCTTCAAAAACAACTTGCTCTTGTTCTGAAGAAAGATTGGTTTTGGTTGTAGGTTCTTGAAGAAGTGTTTCCTTTTTACAAGCTGTCATAAATAAGCTAAAAGAAAAGACTAAAGTGATGAATCGTAATGATTTATACATGAATAGGGATGATTTTAGAATTCAAATATAATCAATACTTCAACTATATTGAATGGTGTCAAGCTTTTAAATAAAATTAAACCAACAATTCATCAACAATTCCTTCATTTTGGTGTCATATAAGCTCAGTTTTCATAAATTCATCTAAAAATAGTTTCATGGAATATTCATTTTACAGTAAGAGAAATCTAAAGTTCATACTTAATCAAGTACATCATATTGATCAACTTGCCGAATACCCATTATATGAACATCATGATACATCTACTTTTGATATGTTTTTGGATGCAACTGAAGATGTGGCAAAAGAATATTTCTTTCCAATTTTCACAGAGATGGATAGAGATGAACCGCAATTAGTAGATGGTAGAATCCGAGTGCACCCAAATATGCGGAATATCATGAAAGTCATGGGAGAAGGTGGATGGATTTCATGTGCTGCTCCAATGGAATATGGTGGCGATCGATTACCAGTTAGTATAATGTATGCAGCAAGTTTCATTATGGGTTGCGCGAATTATTCTGTTACAGCTTTCCCTTTTTTAAGTATGGGAGCAGCAGGTTTGATCTTATCTTACGGTACTGAAGAACAAAAGAAAAAATATACGCCTTCTATCTTTGACGGCAAATGGCAAGGCACGATGGCTTTAACTGAGCCGGAAGCAGGAAGTTCATTGACAGATGTAGTCTCTTCTGCAAAACCACTTGGTGATGGTAAATATTTAATGAAAGGTCAGAAAATATTTATCTCGTGTGGTGATCATGATGCAGTAGACAATGTTATACATTTAATGCTAGCAAGAATTGAAGGTGCTCCAGCGGGAATAAAAGGAATCTCTTTATTTATAGTGCCGAGAGAGAAAATACAAGATGATGGAAGCTTAATCGGCAATGATGTATTGACTGCAGGACTATATCACAAAATGGGCTATAAAGGTGCCCCTATTGCTCATTTATCTTTTGGTGAAAATGAAAATTGCGTTGGAGAATTAATTGGAGAGGAAAATAAAGGCTTGAGCTATATGTTCCAAATGATGAATGAAGCTAGAATTTCCGTAGGGCTTCATGCTACTTCTATAGCTACCGCAGCTTATTACGCTAGTTTACAATATGCTAAAGAACGTTCTCAAGGAAGGCCATTAACAGGAAAAGATCCTAAAATGCCGCAAGTTCCAATTATTCAGCATGCAGATGTTAGAAGGTTATTATTAGCACAAAAGTCATTCATTGAAGGTGCTTTATCTTTAGAAATGCAATGTTCGCTTTATGAAGACATGAGCCGAGTAACTGAAGGTGCAGAAAAAAAGAAATATCAATTATTACTAGATACATTAACACCAATAGCGAAGTCCTACCCTTCTGAAACTGCTTGCTTATCTACAAGTTGGGCATTACAATGCCTAGGTGGTTACGGCTTTACAACAGATTTTCCATTGGAGCAATATTATCGTGAAGTGAGAATTCACCCTATCCATGAAGGCACTACAGCAATACACGGAATGGATTTACTCGGTAGAAAAATCATGGCTAAAAATGGTCAAGCTGTGATGCTTTTAGCACAAGAAATCTTAAAAGAAATCGAGACAGCTAAGCAATCTGAAGAAACAAAACCTTTTGCTGAGCAACTAGAGAAAAACTTAGGTATCATTCAAAAAACTACGATGCATTTAATGGGCGTAGCTCAAAAAGAAGGTCCCACTCAATTCTTATCGGATGCCACTTTGTATTTAGAAATGATGGGAATTATTGCAATGAGTTGGCAGTGGATGAAAATCTCTAACGTCGCAAACAATGAAATCGCTCAAAACGGTGCTGATGATTTCCTACATTCTAAAATTACATGTATGAAATACTATTTTGAGTACGAATTGATCAAGGTTTCTTATTTAAGCAAAAGATTGACAAGTGATGTTAAAATCACCACTACTTTGAATGAAAATGAGTTGGATTGATAGTTTGAAAAACATTTAAAGCTCAAAAGGAATTTTATTTTCTTAGAAACATTCATTCAAAAAGTACGTTGTTATTAGTGTATATTGAATAATTAATAAAAATAATAGATAGTTCATCAATCATTTTTATTTTAAAATATTTTATCAAAAAAAGTCATTGCATGATTAAAAGCACCCAATCATTTTATCTATTTATCCTAGTTTTATTTTTTTCTATTTCCTTACAATCTATTGAAGCACAAACTGATAGCAGTTCATTACAAAAAGACTCTTTAATAGTAGGTGTAGTAGGAAATGAACCTTTTGTTTTTGAAGAAGGCTCTAATAAAGAAGGAATATCTATAGAAATATGGAATGAAATAGCGACTAAGAATAATTGGAAATACAAATATCGAAAGTTCGATAATGTAGAAGCTGCTTTAATTGCTGTCAAAAATAATCAGCTCGATATCGCCATAGGACCTATCAGTATTACTTCAAGTCGATTAGAGCATGTCAGATTTTCACAACCCTTTTATAATTCAAGTTTATCCATAGTATCGCGATCTGACAAATTGAGTTTATGGCAAAAAGTTCAACCCTTATTTAGCGTCAAATTAATTTATGCAGTTTTTATCTTTCTTTTCATTCTTTCCATTGTAGGAACTCTATTATGGTTAGCCGAGCGCAAACATTCTCCTGATCAATTTTCAGAAAAACCACTTAACGGAATAGGATCAGGAATGTGGTTAGCCATTGTAACTATGACCACTGTAGGTTATGGAGACAAAGCCCCGGGCACATTAGCAGGAAGAATTATAGCAGGAAGCTGGATGGTCATCTCTATTATATTTGCAACTTCTATGGTTGCTGGAATTGCTAGCACCTTAACTTTGACCTCCCTAGGTACTTCTACGGTTTCAAATATTGAAGAACTTGCAAGTCGCAGAACAGCTACAATATCAGGATCACCTTCAGAAGAATTTGTCCAATCTTACAAAGCTAAAATTGTACCTGTCGCTCATCTTAATGAGGCTTTTGAATTACTCAATAATAAGAAAGTAGATGCAGTAGTTTATGATCGACCACAACTATTATATTATATCAAAACTCATCAAGAAGAAAGCTTGAATATTGCTAAAGCTGAATATTTCAAACAAGGATATGGATTTGCTTTTCCACTCAATTCTTCTCTTGTATATGAAGTGAATAGGTCTTTATTAAAACTTGCAGAAATGCAAGAAACTACTGATATCATAGACCATTATCTAGGTAAAGACGAATAATAATATGTTTAAAAAAAAGCTTAAACTGTACTTATAATGAAATAATTATTTTTAATTTTATTGAACAATAAATATCTATTAACGTTAAACACTCTAAACATCTCAATTTATGAAGAAATTATTTTATGTATTCGGAATTTCTGGCTTATTATTTACTGCTTGCGTCAGCAATCCTGATGGTGAAAGAGCAGAGACAACTGATGCTACAGAAGTGGCTGAGAGAAATGGCAGTGAATTAAAAGTCAATACTGACGAATCTAAAATTGTATGGACTGGCAAAAAAGTTACAGCTACTCATCATGGTGAAATTCAATTAAAATCTGGCTCAATTCATATAGAAGGAGACAAAATTGATGGTGGTATTTTTATTATCGACATGAATTCTATTGATGTACAAGACATGACCGGTGAATACAAAGGTAAACTAGAAGGTCATTTAAAATCAGATGATTTCTTTAATGTAGAAAAATTCCCAGAAGCTAAATTAGAAATCACTCAAGTAGAAGGAAACGGCTTAGGAAATCACAAAGCATCTGCTAACTTGACGATTAAAGACATGACTAAAAATGTAACTTTTGATGTAAACGTAACAGAGATTTCTGAAACGACTTTTAAAGGAACTGCTGATTTTAACATTAAAAGAGCTGACTGGGGAATTACTTATCCTGGAAAACCAGATGATTTAATCAGCGAAGAAATTAACTTTAAAGTTGATTTAGACGCTAAAAAATAATTGAAAAAACTGAAATTCAAGGGAGTCCTATTGGGCTCCTTTTTTTATGCAATTCGGTTTACACCATCAGAAGATTCTACAATATAAAAGTCTGCTTTTATCTTTTGATCCGTTTCATATTTTCTACCTACATAATCACAAAACCTTTTGACAGCATCTTTTTCGACCAGAGCTATTGCACAACCAGAAAAACCTGCTCCAGTCATTCTTGCTCCAATGCAAGGCTTAAATTTTTTGGCATAAAATACCAATGAATTTAAAGAATCTCCCGCGACATCATAATCTTCATCCAATGAAGTGTGAGAAGCCCAAAGCAATTCTCCTAAGTAATCTATTCTTCCCAATTTCAAAGCATCATAAGCAGATAAAACTCTTCGCTGCTCCGTCACGACATGCTTCGCTCTAAAATACAAATCATCATCTTCTATATAACCAATAGAGATTTCGTGTGCATTGGCTAAGTTTTCTGTTGGATCGAAATTTTGTATGATTTTCAACGCATCTTGACATTCTTGCCATCTTTCATTGTATTTAGATTCAGCTAAAGATCTTGGAACATTAGAATTCATGATCACGAGTTCGTAATTTTTAAAATCTAAAGGAACATATTCATGAACTAATTTTTGACAATCTAAAAAAAGTGCAAAATCTTTTCTACCGAAAGCTACAGCATATTGATCCATAATTCCACATTTCAATCCCACCTCTTCAATTTCAGCTCTTTGCGCATCTAATGCTAATGCCAATCTATCATTTTCATAATAATCTGGAGCCATCATATAAATCATCAAACACTCCAAAGCTGCTGAAGAAGATAAGCCAGATCCTAATGGCAAATCACTTTCAAAAATGATGCTCCCTCCTTTCAAAGGAATATTCCTCTCCGCAATTTTCTTCAAAGATCCCATCACATACAATGGCCATCTTTTGCTTCCTTCTACTTCAGCTAATAAATCTAATCTAAGTGTTATTGTCTCTCCAAAATCTACGCTGTGAACTTTCAATTCTAAAGAATAGTCAGGAACAAAAATTGCAGTCAAGCCCAAATCAATGGCAAAAGGCATCACATAACCACCATTATAATCGATATGTTCACCAATTAAATTTACTCTGCCTGGTGAAAAATAAGCTTCAAAAGCTCCCAGTTTACCAAAAATCTCTTCATATTTTGGACGAAGACTCTCTACAGCTATCATTTGTGTTTTGATTTAAATTTTTCTAAAGCATTTCTAAGTTCCACTGCTGTATCTTCTACATTTCTAGTATTAGCAGCAGCCCACGCTCCCATTTCTGTTGAAGCATAATATTTAATGACATCTTCCGATCTCCAGGGTGGATAATATTCAATGTGAAAACGATAATAATCCTGTTGATTTGTCCATTTTTCATCATTGACTGCGCCTTGGTGCATACACATCATATAAGGAAATAGCTTATCGTACAGACAGTCAAACATTCCATTGACTGATTTCAATACAATACCCAATTCCTTTTGCTGATCTAAATCAAACTCATTGATATGAACTTTTGGCAATTTACTCACTATGAAAATTCCATACGGATAATCTGTAAAATGAGGCAAGAAAATCAGAAAAGTATCTGTTTCAAAAATCACTCTTGAACCTACTTTTTTTTCCTCTATAATCATATCTTCCAACATATTACGCTGATATTTTTCGTAATAGTTTTTACAATTGACTAATTCAGTTTCAATCTTTAAGGGAACAAAAGGAAATGCATACAACTGACCATGTGGATGAGGCATCGTCACTCCCACCGCTTCGCCCCTATTTTCAAATTCATAGATGTATTTGACGATGGTTTTTTTTTGATAAAATTCAAATCTACTGACCCATAATTGCACCAATTTCCCTACATGTTCATCCGAAAGTTCGTGTAGTTGTTTGGTATGATTCGAAGAATATAAAATCACTTCACAATTTCCTTTTGCTGTCGCAGTTCGGTATAATTCGCTTTGGTCAATATCCCATGAACCTTCAAAACCTTCAGACAATGCAGGAAAATCATTTGGAAACATCAAAACATCAAAATCCTCTGGCAAGTTTTTTCCTTCACCGGGACAAAATGGACAATAATCCTTCGGCATATTCGGTCGATTTTGGCGATTTGCGGCCACAATCGTCCAAGTACCTAATAAGGGATTCCAACGCAATTCAGACATAGGTTCAAAACTCCGATATTTTTTTCAATCTTTCACTATACTTCGTATCTTAATGCTATGAGCAAAATCACTTATCAAGAAAAATTGGCTGCACAAGTGGTCAAAGGCAAAGACGTATTTATAGCAGACACTGCGAGAGTTTTAGGTCAAATCACACTAGAAGACAATGTATCCGTTTGGTTTGGTGCAGTTTTACGTGGAGACAATGACAAAATCACGGTTGGTGCAAGAACCAATATTCAGGAAAATTGCATTTTTCACGTAGACCATAACAAACCTATTACGATTGGTCACGATAATGTGATTGGTCACGGAGCCATCGTCCATGGAGCGAGTATTGGCAACTATAATTTGATTGGAATGGGTGCAACGATTCTCAACGGAGCAGTCATCGGAAATGGTTGTATCATTGGCGCACATGCTTTGGTAACGGAGAGAATGGTTGTTCCAGATGGTTCTATGGTATTAGGTAGTCCCGGAAAAATCACTAAAACCATCCCTTTAGAATTTGTAAAACAAGGTGTACAATTAGGCGTAGATGAATATGTGAATGAAGCGAAAAAGTATTTGGGGGTGGATTAGAACAAATGAAAACAATGTTTTTAGAGCTTTTGCGTATGAATTAAAAAATATTGTTATCGCTTACGTTAAAAATGCACTAAATAGACATTGAAAGAAAAAAGTTTTAAATTTGAAAAAAGCAAAATCATGTCAAAACAAGCAATCATTGAAAGAACATTAAAAGCTATCAATCAACTTCCAGAAGATAAGGCAGAAGAGATTTCTAATTTTGCTGATTTTATCTTTAAGAAGTTTGAAGAAAATCAAATTACAGAAAGTATTCAACGACTTGCTTCACAAGGCAAAGTTTTTAATTTTTTAAATGAGGAAGAAGATCTTTATTCTACAAAAGATTTAAAAGAAAAGTATAATGGCTAAGGGAGATATTGTTTTAATTACTTTTCCTTTTACAAATTTAACAGGAAGTAAATTGCGTCCTGCAATTGTCCTAGTTGAAACGAATCTTGATATTACAGTTTGTTTTGTCACAACACAAATTAATTGGCAGGAACCAACAGATATTGTTCTATTGCCAAATGATAAAAATGGAATTAAAAAACAATCACTTGTAAGAATAAGTAAAATTGCAACAATAGATAAGTCTTTAGTACAAGGTCTACTCGGAAGATTATCAGAAAATGATATTATTGATTTAAATAGCAAACTTAAAGTTCTCTTTCAGCTTTAAGGATGTAAAGTAAATTTAAGTGTAGATGAATATGTGAATGAAGCGAAGAAGTATTTGGGAGTGGAATCGAATACAATCTAGATGATCTATAAAACACTCACATATCAAACAAATTTATATACTTTAATTTATCAAACAATGTCGTCTCTTCGGGTGAATTTGTATCCATTTTGGTGTGGTATAAATAAATTGGTTATAAATATGAAATGAAACCTTAAGAGAAAATATCGAAGAAAAAAGGAAAAAACTAATACATTAACACCTCTAATTAATTTTAATCTGCTGACTGCATTTAGATTTACCGTTTAAAACCATATAGAAAGTGAAATTTATGAAAAAAATATTTAAAGGAAACGAACACTTTACTGAAAAGACTCAATACTTAGCTGGATGGGAAATTCAATTAGACGGTGAGGAACATTGTTATAGTTTTATTCAAACACAATTAATTGACAAGAAAACTGCCAAAAACTTGGGTACTTATGTTGAATTGAACTTTGGTTTAAACAATCTTCTATGTGAGGCAAAATTATATTCTGATGGAAGGCAGGAAACCTCTGGTCACTTATATGATTATTTAAACATTAAGGGTTCTATTGGAAAATTAATATTCAAAGATTTCAAAACCAATCATTTATATGCTTTGATCGAATCCAATATTGGCATAAATTATTTAGGTGGCGAAACTCCTTCTGATTTCAAAATTCCTGAGAACAAATGCCCTGGTTCATTTCAATATTTAGGAATGTTGAGCAATAAGGATCAAGCCTTTGATTGGTTACCTTTTGATTTACATTTAATCTGTCCAATCTATTTAGATATAGATAAGGTTTGGATTGATTATAATGATCCACTAAATCCTATCATTTTAAATAAAGAAGAAATCGACAATACTGGATCAGCATATGACGAGCTTAAAAATGACTCATTTGTAATATTCGAACAAAAGAACTTTAACACTATTAAGGTTGCAGAACGCAGTCTCGGATTTGGTGTTACAGGTGTTCCTAATTGGATTCAATACCCTGATATTCCTATGTGTCCAATATCAAAAAAAACAATGAAATTTCTTTGTCAGCTAGGAGATTACGTTGATGTTAAAGTCTCTAAAACAAATGTCCATCCAGAAGATGATTGGTACAAACAATATTTCGAAGAAATGAACTTTTGGAGTGATGGAGACTTATTTGTATTTTTCGAACCTGAAACAAAGATTGCTTGCTATTTCATCCAAAATTCTTAAATGTAAAAATTGGATATACTATGAAAAAAACAATCTTTATATTAATAACGATTTTTGCAATTCTAATTTCTTGTGTCGCTAATAAAGAGATATTTGAAGCAGAAAAATTCGAAAACTTCAATAATTTGACCGTTCAAAAAGTGGAAAACAAAGAAACTGATTTGGGTTCTAAAGATATATCTCCAAGTTACGATGTAAGAATTGGTGAAAGTCTTTATCCAAATAAGAATAAACATCAACTAGAAACACCAAAAACGTATCAAAGGATTGTAAATAAAAAATTCAAACTAATAACTGAATATTATTATACATCAACTGATAGTTTAGTTAGAGCAATTATGTACCAATGGACGGAACCTCGTGCAGGATACGGATTTGACTCAAGAGAAACAGACACCAAAAAATTCCAAATAAAATACGATAAACTGATAAAACAATTAAATTCAAAACTAGGAGAACCGACATTTATCAAAGTGGCTTCGGATACAGCTCAATCAGTCTTTCAAGATGAAATTAAATGGTTAAATGGAAATAAAAACAATGCGTATTTATTCATGCTTGGAAGCAATGAATCAAAATATAGAAGACTCAGATTAGTAATTTATCGCGAATAAAAAATATTAAAACAACGTATATTACTCAAAGTTAAAACTGACATTTTCGAATTTCATATTGCCACTCTCCTATAATAATTAAATTTGCACTTCGATTTTTAATCCTTATCTCTTTCTTTTTTTCGATAAATAATTTATTTGCAAAAACTCTTGATCACGAAACATTTCTTCTTGAAATGAAAAACAATAGTAATCAAATTGCAATATTTTTATTTAAAAGATTTTTAAAAATCTTTATTAACAATTTCCTCTAAACCATCATCATCCAATCCTTAAAAACTGGATCTAAACCTTTTTGACGGATCATCTCTTCTATTTCTGCTACTGAACGACTATCATCTATTTCAAACTGCTCAAGATGAGTATCAGGAGCTGCATATCCTCCAGGTTCTGTACTAGAAGCTGCACTCATCGTAGTGACACCTAATGCAACTGCATGATCTCTAAAATGGGCTCTTTCTCTTGTAGATAGTGAAAGCTCCATATTCTCTCTAAAAATTCTCCACGCAAATATTAACTGTAACAAATCTCTTTCTGTAGATTCAAATACTTCAAACTCTCCGCCTTCGTGTGGACGCATTCTTGGGAAGGAAATAGAAAACTTAGATTGCCAATATTTCTTCTCCAAATACTCCAAGTGCATCGCCGTGAAAAAACTATCTGTTCGCCAATCTTCCAATCCTATCAAAGCTCCAATTCCAATTTTATGAATTCCTGCTCTTCCTAAACGATCCGGTGTATCTAGTCGATATTCAAAATTCGACTTCTTTCCTTTGGGATGAAATTTTTTGTATTGTTCTTTGTGATAAGTTTCTTGATATACTAAAACAGAATATAATCCTTTATCAATCAATAACTTGTATTCTTCTTCTTCTAGTGGCTGTACTTCTATTGAGATATTGGTAAAATATGGTTGAATCAACTCAATTGCATTTCCAATATAATCTACACCTACAGTTTTCTGAGCTTCACCCGTAACTAGTAAAACGTGATCAATTCCTCTAGATTTAAGAATTTTCACTTCTGCTAAAATCTCATCGTCTGTTAATGTTTTTCTAGGAATTTTATTGGTCAAACTAAATCCGCAATAAGTGCAAATATTTTGACACTCATTAGAAAGATAAAGTGGTGCGAAAATTTGAATCGTATTTCCAAACCTTTTTCTTGTTAATTGAACACTTTTTGCTGCCATCTCTTCCAAAAAAGGTTGAGCTGCAGGAGATATTAAAACAGCAAAGTCTTCAGATTTTAGTAAAGTATTTTTATTCAATACTCTTCTGACATCACCTTCAGTAGTGCTTTTGATTTGTAAGGAAACTTCTTCCCAACTTTTCGATGATAGTGTATCAATAAACAATGATTGATTTTTTAGTTTTTATTTTTCAATGATAGAGCCTGAGGCGAATGCTACTACAATATCCGCAGATAATGGATCTATAAACCCTAATTTTAAATCAGAAAAAGTAGCAATCATTTTTTTGCCTGAAACGCTAATATTTACAGTTCCTACATCATCAGTTACTGGAAGATAAATATTTTGAGGGTTTTTAGTAGTAATAATAACTGAGCATTCATTATCATCATACGTAGGAATATCCGGTTTGCTGACAGTATTTACAACATTATAAACTCCTGGACTAGGTTTAGTTTTAAAGATGAAAAAAATCACATCCTTAGATTTTGATGAGGCTCCGAAAATAGCAGCTGTATCATTTTGGAAAAAGAATCCTCCATTTTTATCAGCAACAAAACTTGTATTATCTACTCTCCAAGTTGTTCCTTCTACAGCAGGATTATCTTTTTTACAAGAAATAAATACAGTCAATGCAAAGAATACACTAAGAAATAATAGAAAGGATTTGTTTTTAAACATAGTCATGTGAATTGTAAATGAATTACAAAAATACATCATTGTAAATGTTTTAAAACTTAAAAAAGATAATTATTTCAAGCTTTTCGCTTTTAAACTTACTCTACTAGTACAAATTTTACTTTATCATTAATATCTACTCCAATAAATGGACGAATACCGGGTCCCATAGGTCTATGCTCTACTTCTTGATTAGGATATAAATCTGGATCTATAGTATAAAGTTTAACGTTCTGAGTTTTAGGAATATATATAGAACTCAACCCAAAACCTTCAGGAACTGCATTTTTACCTTTTTGAAATGTCATGGCTTTTCCGGAAAAGTTAGGATCTTCAAAACCCATCACTTCGTCATTATCATTATTGAATAAGATGGCATACATACACTTGAATCCTATCGCTAATTCTGGTTCGCTGGAAGTGATTAATTTATATCTACCTGAAATTTTCGCGTTGGTGTATCTTTCAAATAATACTAAAATATCACCTTGCTCTAAATCTATAGATTTAATAAAGCCTAAGTTAGCATCCAATACTGTCGCTCCTTCTTCTAAGTTTTGAGAAACTTCATTATCTGCACTTCCCCCTTTCAAAATAGCTTGAGCGTCGGCATTCCAACTATAAGTCATCAAGAAAGAGATTAGACCTATTATTACATAATTCTTCATAAGTGTGGTATTTAGAGGAATAAATTAGTACTAATTTATAAGAATTACCATCTATTCAAATAAAAACTCCACACAACTTCACTCTGTAGTAGAATGTGTCCTTGATTTCCTTAAAATTCTGGGTATTTATGATTTTCCAAAAGAATATTGAAGCCCTTAATTAGTGGTTAATATTTTTAGCAACTTCTTCTTCACTGTATTCCCAAAGGTCTTTTGCTAAAGATGAACTTCGAGCTAAAACACTTGTCTTTGTTTTTTCGTTGCCAGAAAAATAATTTCCACTCACAACTTCAGAAGGCTGACTAGCGCAAAACATCGGCGTACCTGCTCCTTGTGCAGGAGACTTCGTAAAAGGGCTAATCAATTGAAATAACACTTTTGTAATTGGGGTTCCTTCGCCAAAATTAGTAGTCACCATATTTCCTGGATGGCAAGACGTCACTGTCAAATCTTCATATCTTCTTCCAAGTTCATTCGCAAATAGAATATTCGCTAATTTTGATTTTGCATAAGCACTATTGAATCCAAAATCCTTTTCACTTTGTGGCCATTTTTTTATATCAAAACCTAAAGTTTGTTTATGACTTTCACTCGAAAGGACGACCACTCTTGCTTTAGCTTTCAACAATAAAGGCAATAATAATTTGGTCAAATAGAAATGTCCAAAATGATTCACTCCAGCAGTAATTTCATGTTCTTGCGGTGTAGTTTGATATTCCGAAGTAATAATACCTGCATTATTCACTAGCAAATCAACTTGATTTACTTTGATTGCTTTTACAAAATTTTCAATACTGCGAAAAGATGCTAAGTCTAATGGAATAAATTCTACTGAAGCTTTCGAAATTTCATTTTTAATTTTTTCGATAGCTTGTTTTGCTTTACTTTCTGACCTACAAGCTAAAATCACATGCGCTCCTACTTTCGCTAAAGCCTTAGCACTTTCATATCCGATTCCTGAATTAGCACCAGTTACAATGACATTCTTCCCACTAAAATCATGTCCGGCTAAAACTTCATCAGCAGTCGATCTTGAATTAAATTTTTGTGCCATTTTAATATTTTAATTCATTGTTGTCCGGAATAAAAAGAGTAGCCGATTAAGGCTACTCAAAAATATCGTACTTTTGTAATAACTACAAAACATTAGAACGATGTCTAAAAGTAACTATTTTTCAACTAAGTGTGTTTTCGGACAGCTGATTTCTT
>DATJBS010000041.1:0-1793 GCA_035515235.1 Chitinophagales bacterium | reverse complement strand
CCGCATTACTCAACAAATTGACCAACACTTGCTTCAATCTTATTTCATCTGCCCAGATATAGCGTGGTAGCTCTTCATCACAGTCTAATAGCATTTCCAATCCCTTTTTCTCCAATGTATACGAAACCATTGCGCAAGCATCTGCTGCCATATCTTGCAGGTCTATTTTTTCATTGACCAACGTTATTTTTCGCGATTCAATTTTTGAGAAATCAAGAATTTGATCTACAATGCTTAGCAATGTTGTTCCCGATTGATTGATAATCTTGAGGTATTGTTGTTGCGTTTCATCTAACGGAGTTTTTAAAACTAAATCGGTAAATCCGATAATTCCATTTAAGGGTGTACGAATCTCATGGCTCATATTGGCAATAAATTCTGATTTTGCCTTGTTAGCCTCTTCAGCATTCAGCTTGGCAGCTTTAAGCTCTTCTTCCATTTTAAAGCGCTCGGTTATGTCCGCACCATTTGCTAAAACATACGCTTCACCATTATTATTTTTATCAATGATAGAATCATAAAGCCATACCCTTTCAGTACCATCTTTCAAAACTATGTGTGTGACACCGTTTGCTCTACCTGATTCATTTATATCTTTCAGATATGTTTTAAACAATTCATGACGTTCTTCCGGAAGAAATGTAAGCATGTTTTTGCCTTTAAAGAACTCAACCGGAAAGCCAATTTTTTCTGCTGCGCTATTATTTACAGATAGGAGATTACCTTGCAGGTCGTGCATACCCATAAAACTTTGAGAGTTTTCGAAGAAAGAACGGAAGCGGGCTTCACTATTTTTCAATAAAACAGATTGTTCTTCGTGCTTAGTTATATCTCTACCAATAAAATAAACCAACCCGGTACTCTTCTCAATTCTTCCAGTCCATTCTATATGTCTCAGTTTATTATTTGCTCCAATAAACTTAATCATATAAGTTAAATTAGTGTCACTTGTCAAAAATCGCTCTTGAACTTCTTTGCCAATAGAATGTGAGTCTGGATGAAAAAAATCTCTCAAATTTCTCTTCAGAATTTCTTCTTCACTTAATCCAACAATTTCTAAAAATGTAGGATTTACTTTTAAAATTTCGCCTGAAATGGTTGATATCCCAATAAGATCTTTTGATTTGTTGAACATGGTATCGAAATGGCGAAGTCGTTGCTCTTCCCGTTTTTGAAGAAATAACATCACAATTCGTTCTGCTGCTTTTGAAATGAAATATTTTTGTTGCTCAGTAAGAGTGCGCGTTTTGGAATCGTATATATTTAATGCCCCTAAATTGTTGCCTTTAAAATCGGTAAGCGGGTATCCGGCATAAAACCGAATGTCAAAATCCTCAAGTAGATAAGTTTTGTCATCAATCCCTTCTTGCACTTTAATATCTTTTATTTCACAGAATTGATTTCTCTCTAATGTGAACTGTGTGCAAGAACCATAACGTTTATGCTGCTTTTTTATTTCAATACCTGTGGATGCAATAATAATTAAATCATCCTCATACACTGCCACAATATTGCAAAGAGGCACTTCGCAGATAAAGGCAACTGTTTCAAGGATATAACTAAAATCTACATTGGTTTCTATTAAGTTGTATTCTTTCAACGCTTTAAGGCGTTGTTCTTCGCTGTTGTCGGTAAACTTATGCATAGATTTTTTTAATTAAAAAATATATAAAGATTGGGTTAAAAAAATGAGTTATGAACATTTATTATTTTAATATTATGAGTCTACTCCGAAAAGTCAATTTCATTCATTGCCACCCCTAAATCCCCTAAAGGGGACTTTGGCAGAGTGC
>DATJBS010000040.1:0-134770 GCA_035515235.1 Chitinophagales bacterium | reverse complement strand
AATTGATATTCTTTTACATTCAGAATAACTTACTGCATACTTATCACCAGAGCTACTTTTGCTTCCTGCTCCATTTCTATTAAAAACTTTTAATCTATAGTATCTTGTTCCTCTAAATTCATTAGCTGGAACTGTTAAATTCTCACATCTTGCACCAGGGTGTCCCGTAGCTTCAAACCATACAGCATCCTCTGGAGGACAACGATCAGGTGGAGCGCCACTTGGACCAGACCAATTGGAATACTCCCACTGCATGTAAGTAGCATTTGTTGTAGTTGAATTTATTACAATAGGTCCTCCAACATTATAACACTTATTTATAATTTCAGTTGTATCCAATAAATGTGCAACAGGATCTTGAATTTCCCATCTATATTTTACACGAGCAAACCAACCTTCTAATGATGAATTAGAAACATTTATAGGCAGATAATAATAATTATCTGTATTGGGTGGAGATAATCTCCAATTAACCACGGGAGAAGTATAAGTAGAGAAATTATCATCACCATCCACTCCCCCTGAAAACAAACTCCCTAAAAGACAATTGGAAGTAGAGAAGGTTTCATCTGGACCACATCCATCTTCCTCCCACGCGTCCACTTTCACTTGAAAGCCACTCATATTAATATTTCCGTCTAAACAAGTATTGGGATAGTCACAATAATGTTTTTCTAACATAGGAACATTTCGTGAATTCCATCTCGGTCTATTTTGAGTCAGTTCCCCATTTGGATCACCTATATGGCCGAAAACATTTGTTGTAGCACCAATAGCAGGATCCAAATTATCTCGAGCTGCCCATCTAACACGTAAATTTTCATCTCCTGCAAAAATGGGTATTAAACCAAAAACATTTGGTAGTCCAAAACAATTTGATCCTCCGTCAAAATCTGATGCAGAAAATATTCTATCAAATGATACATATAAATCTATAGGACCATCTATTTTATTTCCTCCTAAAGGATTAGCAGCAAAAGAAACATTACCATTAGCATTAGAATTACAAACACTAGGTTCATTAATAAACTCCCATTGGTAAGCAAAAACAACTGCATAACCTCCATCACCACCAGTACCCATTTTTTCGGACATGAAGTAGTTAACTACGCCAGGAGATCCGCTTCTAAAAGGAATTGCGTCTGTAGAGAAATCATTTTTACGTTGTCTATGATCATCTCCTCTAGGGCCATATAATGGTGTTAAACCTTCAATCCATGGCAATTTTATCTCAGGTGTACAAATTCCGAAAATACAGATTTTAGGAATTAATGTAAATCGACATACGCATTCACCGCTATATAGATATGATGGCAAAGAAATGAAATTTTCATTACAGATGGGATCTGGTGAATCCTTATAGTTATTATTTCCTGGTAAATTACAATCGTTTTCCCAAGCATCATCCATCCTCCATTGAATTACACTAGGTGCAGATTCGTTAGAGAAGGTTTCATCAAATATTAACAAGCCACGAGTATTATCTATTGCTGTATTCAATTGTGGCTGAAACAATTTTGCTAAAATAGGTAAATTTCCCCAAGGCACTTCTGGAGGAGTTAAAAGATTTGAACTTCCACCACCAAGGATATCATAAAATCTAAAAGCATCTGCTTTCCAAAATCTATTATTTCTCCCTGTCACATTAAAAGTTACAGGATTACTTGATCGAAAAGAAGTTCCAGAATGTTGACCTCTAACCTGTATATCTTTAAATACATATTTTTGATTTCTGCCTGAGCCGTCTATAAATGGTATAGGAGTTCGCTCTTCACAATTAGCATCAGCGTATACAGCATGTACCCATACTTTAACCCTTATTCCTCCATCATTATATGATTGTGCAGAAGCGTTCGAAACAAACAGCAACTGAAAAAATATAAATTGAGCAATAAAAAAAATACTTTTTTTAAAAAAGGATTTATAATTATGTAGATTTTTTATCATGAGCAAATATTTTATTGTAATAGATTCTGAAATGAGGCAAAAATTCTGTATCCTTTTTTATCTAGATTCATTAAAATTACATCTACAGAAATTAAATCTCCATTCGTTCCAATTCCTGAGTAAACAATTTTGTATGTAGAATCAGGAATATCACTTTTCCCTTCTAATTTTTCTATTTTTTTGTTAACTATAGAATCAAAAAAAACAAAATTAGTTTTTTCAAAAGCTATAAAATTATCGGAATATTTTCCACTGTTAATAATTTCTAATAGATTTTCTCTCTCACTTTTATTATTTGTATACTTATTAGTATACTTTTTCAAAACATCAATAGAAATATTAATAGGCTTTATCTTGCTATAATCTATTTCTTTTAATAAAAATTGAGTGATAGAGTTATCGATTATACCTATCTCATCTTTTTCGTTCGCCCCATGCACAACTTTTGGATTAACAAAAGCGAACAACATTGTACACAACAATAGAATATTTTTCATACACTCTTTTAATGATTAAATTTAAACAAAATTTACCTTATATTAAAGTATAGATAAAAAAATAACCTTTGTTTTCATTAAATAAAACAAATGGAAACGGGCAAACTTACATGAATAAAAACTTAATACTATAAGTTAAATTTCAGTTTTGAGATAATATTTTTTATAGTTGGAAGCGTTAAATGCTTTTCTTCAGGTCCCCAATTTACATAAAAAATATAAATCCATTTATCTAAATACGACCTCCCTAAGATATTAAATTCTGTATAATTATCTGCACCTAACAATCTCAATCCAGAATATTTGTAACCATTTATTAAAGTATCATATTGTTCTAAATTGCCGTTATGTTGAATTAGATTTGAAATATTAAGAATATATTCTTTATCAGAAGTTTTAGGTAATGTTTTTATTTCAGAACCTACATATAATAAAATTCTACTTTTGCCAAAAATATAGGCATTAACTTGATACGCATTTAATATCTTTTCGGATGGAAACAATGCAACCCCATCCTTATCTCTTGGAATAAAAAAATCTGTAATAGTTGGTCTTATTCCCCATAATTCAGAATCTGGAGTAGATATCTTCCAGCCTAAGGTATAATCTGTTAAACTATTCCAATTACTATACTCCCATTCACTCATAAAAGCTTCTCTAGGCACATTTGCTAATAAACTACCCACAGCAATTGATTCAGTAGAATCATTATTGAGTTCTATAGGCGAGTGTTTTAAGAAAGGTTTAAAAAATGTACATTCCATTTCAAGACTATCACATTTACGCTTAATTTCTTTTATCCCTCCAACTTCGACTCCATGCCATATGACACTTTTGTATACTCCATAAAAATCATTAGAGTCAATTTTAAACTGTAATGAATCGGATGTCAACAAGCTAGTTTGAGTTGATGCTGAAACTATTGGAACATAAAAAAGTAAAAGAAAAAAGAACATGAAAGCATATTCAAATAATCCTTTTAAATATTTCAAAATATATTTAGAATTAATCTTTTTCATAAAGTAAGATTCTTTTTTCATTAGTACTAATTAAATATTCTCTTGTTATACCTCTTGTCCACTTCACTTCTACTCGAACAATCTTATATCCTTCAGGTATCCACCAAAAATACTGACCGGCGCCTCCACCCCAACTATCTACGGGTGAGATTTTTTTTGATCTCACTATAGAAAAGCCATTTGAAGATTTCATATAAACACTCACCTCTGTACCTATAACGCTCTTAATACTTTCAGTTACAGGTTGAATATTTATATAGTGACCTTTGGATGATTCAAAATGATAGCCAGTAATAGATGGACTCATTATAGGGTAACTACCTCCTCCTTTCACCCATACTGTAGGCATTAAACTACCATCAACATCTGCTATTGTAATACTATGAGCATAATTAGGCCATTGTTTTGGCTTAAGAAGTTTTGGAATACTTTTATTAGTTGGAACATAAGAGTAATGAAACTTTACTAATGGAATTAAATCTAGAACAGATCTTCCTCCAATATAAAACCAACTAGGCATATCCTTTTCATCATTCTCAAAAGAAATGGCAGAACGCATTGGAAGTAATTGTATAGGCATCTCCGTCTTATGGATACTATCATTTTGAAGAAATTTATATAACATGACATTCTCTCTCCCTCTAAAATCTCCTCTCAAAGACCTAATCATTAGATCACTATCAAATGAAATATCAACTCCAGCTAACAACTCAATCTTGCTATCACCATCAAAATCTCCAACTTTTAAAATCCCACCTAAAAATGGATTTTCAACACCTAACTTAACAGCTTTATCTACAAAAAACAAATACCGATTCTCCAACATTTCTCTTATGTACATACGATTGTTACCTCCAAATACTGAAAGATACAAATCATCCCATCCATCATTATTGACATCAATCACAGCACAGTCTCTAATTTTATCTTGCCCTGTGTTCAAACCATATAACTGAGCATTTTCTTCAAAAACCCCAATATCATTTTGCATAAATAATCGAGATGGCATACCATTCCCCCCAATAAATACATCCAGCTTACCATTACCATCTATATCAAACCAGCAAGCGCATTCAGAATTGATCGGTAGATTTAAATTAACTTCTAAAGTAATATCCTCAAAAGTACCATCTCCCTTATTTTTCAATAAAGAGGGTGAATAAATATTTCCTTTTAGATTACTTGAAGACCTTAAAATAAAGATATCTTGATATCCATCATTATTGAAATCTAAAACATAAAGTCTTTCACCACCTGGAAAACTATCAAGCCCAGCTTCAATAGTTTTATCTATCCAAAAATCCAATTCATTTTTCTCTAGAAGGATTAAAGGACTTCTTGATCCGCCAGAAATTAATAACGCTTCTTTATCGTTTTCGATTCTTCTACGAATAGAAACTATACCTCCTTCCCATTTAGGTATCAGACGACTGTCTATTGATTCTAAAAATTCCCAACCTTCGTTTTTTGCTGAAATAAGCATTTCAGAATCAAGCAACCAATTCTCTACCCAATTCCATTGCAATGATGTTGTGATTAAAGAATTGTCAAAAGCATATTTAAGATTTTTTAAAATATCTGTGGTATCTACTTTACAATTAGAATCAAAAGTACTACAGAATAAATAATCTGCTATTGCTTTATAACCAATTATTTCATTATAAACTGAAGGGTATGTCTTTTCAGCAATCTGAAAAAGGCTATCTGCTACGTCAAAATTTCTAGCTAAAATATTGTAAAAATATGCTCGATTTAAAGCCAAATCTCTTTTTGAAGTATCTTTTGCAATCAAAGAAAGTTCTTTCAAAGAAAACTCAGCAATCTTAAATATTGCTGACTCATCTAATAAGTTGGGAAATGTATCCTTTTCAATTTGTTTCCACAAAACCTCTCTAGAAGAATAATTATTTCCATACAAACGAACTATAGAAACAAATACAAAACAAATTAAAAGTACATGTCTGATTATAGTTTTCATGAAAACAAAAATAATCTAAAGTTTAAGCCATACAATTTTATTAATGTTACTTAACAAAGTAAAGTTCGATTACATCGGAAAAACTATCATTCCTCAAAGAGCAATCTATATCCACTCCTATTAAAAAGAAGAAAGGCAAAAAGTCCAAAAAATAATATTTAGGATAAAAAATCTAAAAAATGCAAAGACATCTTCAATTCATTGAGAATGCACTATCTTTGCAGTTCAAACTTTGTAGAGCAATCTACAATCGTTCTTTGAAAAATCGGGGCTGACAGGAATTGACGGGAAGTCGGCAGATGTGTAAGCATGTCGGGCATTGTGTATTTGGCCCGTTATAAATTAAAGCATGAAACTTTTTTATTCGGCGAGAACAACTACGCCCTTGCAGCTTAGTCCAAAGGACTAACCTCAAGTGTCCACCCAAAGTTTTCCTTGTTGCAATGGAATGGGCATCGACAAAGCAGGATCGTCTTGGAAGCCTTACCGCCTTTTGAGATTAAACACAGGTATAAGCATCAGCGATAGGGCAGTGAGAACACCTAGTTGATGTCGAAAATTAAGTTGTCGCTAAACATGTAGAAAGCCCATAGGCACCTTAGCCGGACGAGGGTTCAAATCCCTCCAGCTCCACAATTATTTATTCTATTAATTATCAGTTTACCCATGACTAAAGTCATGGGTTGAAACCGTATTAATCAACGCCCACGACTAAAGTCATGGGCTATTGATAGCCGTCATTTCGTCTCATCATTTTCGCCCACGACTAAAGTCATGGGCTATGGATAGCCGATTAGTCATTCTCAAGACGTCATGCTGAACTTGTTTCAGTATCGTTTCAGCATCTTTACCCTTCTGCCCACGACTAAAGTCGTAGGCGATTGAATTCGCTCTTCCGTCCCGTCATGCTGAACTTGTTTCAGTATCTCTAGAATGAGATTGCGGAACAAGCCCGCAATGACTACGCGGAACAAGCCCGCAATGACTACGCGGAACGAGCCCGCAATGACGTAGTAGTACGTTTACCCAAAACGTCATGCTGAAGATGTCACGTCTTTCTCACAGAGTGTGTACCCGCCTGCAAAATCTAGGCGCATCAGAGTTGGACGACTATTGATTTAGATATCAATCGAAATGCTTTTTAAATCTTAGTCAGTGTCCGAAATTCTTCTTTAATCAGAATGACGGAATTAGAAATGAAGCAAGTGCTTCTCAGAGATTCTTCCTTCGTCAGAATGACATTACATGGATAAATTATTAGCTATTGACATCAATATTTTTTAATATTATATCATTATCTCACCAAATAATATTTCAAATGATAGAGGTTTATCATAATAATAGTTGTAGTAAAAGCCGTAATGCGGTGGATATTCTAAACGAAAAAGGTATTGATTTCTCCATTCGCAATTATATTGATCAACCATTAAATCTAGACGAGATTCAACGATTGCATCAACTTCTTAATGTTCCTTTCATAGATATGGTAAGAACTGACGAGCCGGTTTACAATAAATTATTCGGTTCTACCACTCCGATGGAAAATGAATTACAACAAGCTCTTGTTCAACATCCCGTTTTGTTACAAAGACCTATTGTGGTCAATGGCGAAAAAGCTGTTATTGCACGACCTCCGGAGAGGGTGTTGGAGGTGATTTGAGATAATTTCGCCCACGACTGAAGTCATGGGCAATTGACATTCACTCTCCCATAACGTCATGCTGAAGATTTCATGCTGAACTTGTTTCAGTATCTTTTTCAGTAATGTTTCAGAATCTCTTTCAGAATCTCAAAACCTTTTCATTCTATGCCCACAGCTAAAGCAATGGGCGATTGATACCGGGTATTAAAATTAGGCAAATGCTCTTCAGAGATTCTTCCTTCGTCAGAATGACATTAAACGGATAAAGCAATGGGCGATTGATACCGTTTAGTCATTAACCGACTATGTCATGCTGAAGACGTCATGCTGAGGACGTCATGCTGAACTTGTTTCAGTATCTTTTTCAGTATCGTTTCAGAATCTCAAAACCTTTTCATTCTATGCCCACAGCTAAAGCAATGGGCGATTGATACTGGGTATTAAAATTAGGCAAATGCTCTTCAGAGATTCTTCCTGCGTCAGAATGACAATACACGAATAAAGCAATGGGCGATTAAAACCGAAATTAAACTATTTAGAGATTCTTCCTTCGTCAGAATGACAACACTCTTATAAAGCAATATCGATTTCCATTTCAATTCATTAGCATATTGTCACATTGCAGCATTGTCACATTAACAAATTAGCACATTAATCCATTACGAAACAGGATATTCTACATAGTTATTAGGAGTTTCGTATAGACGGAGAGAGACATTGTATTTATTAGAATCTAACCTTTTACTGAGTAATCGATGAATAACGATAGCAATATTTTCTGCTGTAGGATTCAAATGCTCAAATTCTGGGCAGTCTAGATTGAGATTTTGATGATCAAATCTATCTTCTACTTCTTCTTTAATGATATCTTTTAATATTTTTAAATCTATGACATATCCAGTTTCAGGATCGACCTCTCCTATCAGCTTCACTTCTAAGACATAATTATGTCCGTGGAAATTATGATTATTACACAATCCAAAAACAGATTGATTTTTCTCCTCTGACCAGCTTTTATTATAAAGTCGATGAGCTGCATTAAATGTCGCTCTACGAAATACTGCTACTTTTTCTTGCATTTTAATATTTATATTACTTTTGGTTCAATAATACTATTTGTAATCGAATATTGACTTATACTTCTTCTAAACATCATTGAAAGATGAATGTTTTACTTTCTAAAAATTTATATTAGCGCAAAACAAGTTTGTAAATTTATACTATGTCAAAATCAACAATCGCCATCATGACTTCTGGCGGGGATGTACCCGGTCTGAACCCTGCAATTAGAGCTGCGGTGAGAGCTTCTACATATTATGGTTACGAAGTAATAGGTATACAAAGAGGTTATGAAGGTCTGATAGATGGAGATTTTGTTCCTCTTCATGCTGGCTCTGTAAGTAATATTATATCGAATGGTGGCACTATTTTAAAATCTTCCAGAAGTGAAAGATTTAAAGAAGAGAAATATAGAAAAATCGCTTACGAACAACTCTATGCTCAAGGTATCGAACATCTAATACTCATCGGTGGAGATGGCTCTATGAGAGGAGCAGATATTGTCGCTCAAGAATCTACCATTAATGTCATCGGAATTCCTAAAACTATA
Source organism: Chitinophagales bacterium (assembly GCA_035515235.1). GTDB lineage: Bacteria > Bacteroidota > Bacteroidia > Chitinophagales > JADIYW01 > JAMLHH01. The sequence goes on along the minus strand of DATJBS010000040.1, from coordinate 126,078 downwards.
GATAATGATATTAGTGGAACTGATGATTCCATAGGTTTTGATACTGCCATCAATATTGCAATGGAAGCTGTAGATAGAATAAGAGATACTGCAAAATCACATCATAGATTGTTCTTTGTAGAAGTGATGGGCAGAAATGCAGGTTATATCGCTTATAATACAGGAATTGCTACGGGAGCCGAAGGCATAATCATTCCAGAAACTCAGAGAGATTTACAATTATTATACGATGTCATAGAACATAAGAAAAGCTGGAAAGACAGTTCATATATTGTAGTAGTAGCCGAAGGAGACGAAGCTGGTGGCGCATATCAATTAGAAAAAATCATCAACCAAAAATATCCAAGCATACATACCGGCGTAACTATTTTAGGACATATTCAGAGAGGCGGCTCTCCTACTTGTAGAGATAGAGTATTGGCTACAAAACTTGGGGTAGGTGCAGTAGAAGCTATACATAATGGTTTGAAAAATGTAATGGCAGGTGCTGTGCATCATCGCATTCATTATACTCCATTGAAAGATGTAAAAAACAGACCTTTGGTCATCGATCACCAAGTCATAGAAATGCTTAAAATTTTGTCAAAATAATAGAGTGTAAGTTTGCTCACTTTAAAGACTAATTCATAGATGGATATTTAGAGCTTGAATACAATTTTGTATTGAACTCCTCTAGAAAAATGAACGTCAATATCAGTCTATACCGAAATATTGGTTATTTAGCATATGCCATAGCCACTTCATTTGATGGTCATTCGAAAGAAAGTATTCAACTAATGAAGAATGATTTGATCAAATCTTGGTACTATCTGACTCAAAGAGATATGGGAAATGATTCTGAAACGTCTATACAAACTGAATTGATCTTCAATTGGCTGATTTCTCATGGATTTAGCTCCAAATATGCGTGGGAAAGTTTTGCAGAATTTATTAAAAATCACTCCTCTAGATTTGAAGTACAATACAAAGAAGATTTGCTGATGTACTCTGCAGACATTTCTTCCAAATTATATACTACTGATCAATCTGATATTATTATTGAAAAAGTCAGTAAAATATTATCGCTTTAAGACAATAAGCAAAGCTCTCTTTTAGTTTTTAACATATAACATGAAATAACATCTACAAAAAGTCAGATTCAGATGTTTATGCTTATTTTATGAACTCAAACACGAAATACACTTATGTCAGATATAAAAATACTTTGGGCGGATGATGAAATAGATTTACTGAAGCCTCAAATCATGTTTTTGGAACAGAAGGGATATCAGGTCGTCCCTGTCACCAATGGAATAGATGCTGTAGACAAATTCAAAACTGAAACATTTGACATTGTATTTTTAGATGAAAGCATGCCAGGAATCACTGGTTTAGAAACTCTTTCTAGAATCAAAGCCATCCAATTAGATATTCCCGTAGTCCTCATAACAAAGAACGAAGAAGAGAATCTCATGGAAGAAGCTATAGGCTCACAGATCAGTGACTATCTCATCAAACCCGTAAAACCTCAACAAATCCTGCTGTCTTTGAAGAAAATCATTGACAATAAAAGACTAGTATCTGAAAAAACAGGCAACTCCTATCGACAAGAGTTTCAAAAGATTATGATGCAAATCAATAATCAAATGACGCATGAGGAATGGGTTACTTTATATAAAGAATTGATCTATTGGGAATTGCAGCTAGACCATGCTAACAATCAAGAAATGCATGAAATTCTGAGCATGCAGAAAGCAGAAGCTAATAAGGAATTTTTCAAATTTGTCAATAAAAACTACTTGGATTGGGTAGGCAATAAATCTAAAAATGGACCTACGCTTTCTCACACTTTGTTTAAAAATAAAGTCAAAGAATATTTAAACGATGATGTTCCTACATTTTTTCTTTTGATAGACAATTTGAGATACGATCAGTATAAAGTGATAGAACCCATCTTTAGTGAATTATTCAAAAAAGTCAAAGAAGATCACTTCTATTCTATCCTTCCTGCTACCACTCAATATAGTAGGAATGCAATTTTTTCTGGATTGACTCCATTAGAAATTTATAAAAAGTATCCTCAAAAATGGTTCTTTGACGATGAAGAGGAAGGTAAAAACCTTCATGAAGAATTCTTCTTGAATGAGCAACTTAGAAATTTCCGATTTGAAGGTAAAGTATCATATACTAAAGTCACTACCAACAAAATCGGGAAAGATTTAGAAGACAATATTCTGAATCTTTGCAATAATAAATTGAATGCAATTGTCTATAATTTTGTAGATATGCTCTCTCATGTGCGTACAGAAATGGAGGTTTTAAAAGAACTTGCTAGTGATGAAGCTGCATATCGATCTTTGACCGTTTCTTGGTTTGACCACTCTCCATTATTCAATGCTTTGCAAAAACTTAAAGAAAGAAAAGTTAGAATTATCGTTACAGCGGACCATGGAACTATCCGTGTAGGCACTCCAGCAAAAGTCATTGGAGACAAAAACACAACGACCAATTTAAGATACAAAACAGGTAGAAGCTTGAACTATAATCCGAAAGAAGTGATGGAAATAAAAAAGCCTTCTGACGCAATGCTACCTCAAAGCAATATCAGTAGTTCTTACATTTTTGCCAAAGAGGATTACTACCTCTGTTATCCAAATAACTACAATCACTTTGCTAATTACTATAAAGATACTTTCCAGCACGGTGGTATTTCTTTAGAAGAAATGATTGTGCCTTTTGTGGTATTTGAGACGAAATAAAATTCTAAATATCAATAACCTCAATAAGATTTTTCAAGAAATCATGAATATTTTATAGCCCAAAGATCAATCTATGGGCTATTTTATTTTGAATTCTAATTAGATGACTTTGAATCTTTAATCAATTCAATTTGTTTGATTCCAGGAGTAATTCTAATGTTTTCATTTTGGAAAGCAGATTTTACAGCTTCTAGAATATCAAAAAGCGTAGTCACATGCTTCCCATTATCTGTCCAGAATCTTGTAAGAATTTCTATATTAAATTCACCCAAACTATTTACAGCTATCATTGGAGCCGGATCGCTATAAATATTACTATTGCTTTGTAATTCACCTAAAATGATCTTTCTCACTTTTTGAATATCTTCATCATAGCCAATTTTAAGAGTAAATTCCGAGCGTCTATCTGGCGGCACAGAATAGTTTACCAATTCTGTATTAGCTACTTTTGCATTAGGAAGAATCACTAGTTTATGATCAAAGGTCATCACTTTCGTTTGTAATACAGATATTTTAACCACTTGACCCAAATGACCTAAGCTATCAATGGTGTCACCAATTTTGAAAGGCTTCAGCACTAAAATCAATACTCCACCAGCAAAATTTGACAAACTCCCTTGCAACGCCATACCTACAGCTAAACCTGCTGCACCTAATGCTGCTATAAATGATGTGGTTTCAATACCGACTTGAGAAGCTACCGACAAGAAAAGCATGATTTTTAGAATAATACGAGTCACTTGCTCTGTAAATTCTCCTAAAGCGATATCATCCGTTTTTTGAATAATTGCCATTTTTACGCCTTTAGCTACTTTGCCGATAATGAAAAAGCCAGCAATAAGAATTACAATAGCCACTGCTACTTCTAATCCTTTAGTAATTAAAATATCGTAAAATCTTGCAATTACGTGCTCCCAATAAGTTTTATCTAAAACATCTTGTTTATCCATGTGGCGAAATTATATCAAACAAGTAGGATAGTCAATATTTAAAAATTATAGAGTGTGAAAAAATTATTTTTTCTGAAATAATAACATTAAGTCAATGTATTAGCGGGTATTGTTAAAATTAATTGAAAACAAACCCTTAATTTTGAGCAACTTGTTTTAAAATAATATTTATGCAAAATCTCAGTGAACAGGAACAATTTAGACGTCAATCTCTACAATCCATCCGTGATTTAGGGATAGATCCATATCCGGCGGCACTATTTCCTGTCAGCGCTTATGCAAAAGACATTAAAAGTGAATTTGAGCAATCTCCAGAAAAGTATCAAGAAGTCTGTTTAGCAGGAAGATTGATGAGTAGAAGAGTCATGGGCAAAGCATCTTTTGCAGAATTAAAAGACTCCACTGGTAGAATTCAAATCTATCTCAATAGAGATGAGATATGTCCTACAGATAATAAAGATCTTTATAATACAGTTTTCAAAAAGCTTTTAGATATAGGTGATTTCATCGGAATCAAAGGGTACGTGTTTAAAACTCAAGTAGGAGAAATTTCTGTTCATGTCACTGAGTTGACGATTTTAGCTAAGGCATTGCGCCCGTTACCTATTGTCAAAAAAGATGAAGACGGAAATATTCACGATGCATTCAGCGATCCTGAGAAAAGATATAGAATGCGTTATGTGGATTTAGTCGTGAATGATGAAGTAAAAGAAACTTTTATCAAACGTACTAAAATGATTCACGCTATTCGTGATTTCTTAAACGAACAAGGTGCATTAGAAGTAGATACTCCTGTATTACAAAGTATAGCTGGTGGTGCAGCAGCACGGCCTTTTGTTACACATCACAATGCGTTAGACATTCCTTTGTATTTAAGAATTGCCAACGAGTTATATCTTAAGAGATTGATTGTAGGTGGTTTTGACTGGGTATATGAATTCAGTAGAAATTTCAGAAATGAAGGAATGGATAGAACCCACAACCCTGAATTTACTGTTCTTGAATTTTATGTTGCTTATAAAGATTATTTCTGGATGATGGAAACTACTGAGCAACTTTTAGAAAGAGTATGCTTAGCAGTTCACGGTAAAGCAGAAGCTCCAGTAGGAGATCAAGTCATTAATTTCAAAGCTCCATATAAAAGAATTTCTATTTATGACGCTATCCTAGAACACACGGGTATCGATGTCAATGGAAAAGATGAAGATGAGTTGAGAGCTATCTGTAAAGAATTGCGTATCGAAGTAGACAAATCTATGGGCAAAGGCAAAATGATAGATGAAATCTTTAGTGAAAAATGTGAGAGTAAATTCATTCAACCTACTTTTATCATTGACTATCCTATTGAGATGAGTCCTTTGACTAAAAAGCATAGAGAAAAAGAAGGATTGGTAGAACGATTTGAATTAATGATCAATGGCAAAGAAATCGCCAATGCATATACAGAATTGAATGACCCTATCGATCAATATGAAAGATTTATCGATCAAATGAAGTTGTCTGAGAAAGGTGATGATGAAGCTATGCTTATTGATCACGACTTTTTAAGAGCATTAGAATACGGTATGCCTCCTACTTCAGGTATTGGATTTGGAATAGATCGATTAGCAATGCTCATGACTAATAACTTAAGTATCCAAGAGGTTTTATTCTTCCCTCAAATGAGACCAGAAAATTAAGTAATAAAAAAAGGCTTTCTAAATTAGAAAGCCTTTTTTATATCATTATACTAACTTGCGAATATACACAGAGCCAATTCCTCTTTTTAGCTCTATTTCGTGAAGCACACCTGCTTTATATCTATAGATGCTAGTAGTGCCATCTGGCTGTAAATATTCATATTGACCTGTTCCAGTCTTTTTCAAAGGCAAGAATGCTCCTAATCTTTCGATAAAAATTCTGGACACTCCTACTGGCTCTTTAAAATACAATAAGATACTAGAAAAAGCGATATTCTCTTTAAAATTAGACAAGGTGTTATTGCTATTCACTTTATACAAAAGATCTTCTTTATGAACTTTAGTAGTAATATTATCATCTTTCTTTTCGCTGATATATAGTGATTTTACTAATCCACCACTATTATATAAAACATCAAAATTGACTTTAGAGCTTTGTTTAATAAATAAAACTTTAGCCATACTCTCACTATTCAATATATATCTGTCTCCATGTTCACTATTAGTTTTAGTGACGCTCATGTCTCCAATTTTTTTATTCATCAATATGACCTCATATTGAAGATTTTGTGCAGATAAAGTCGAACCCAAAGTCAGGCTTATCATTATTAAGAAAACAGCTCTCATATGTATAGTTTTAAAAAGTATAATTTGTAAGAAGAACTAAATATCACCATAAACGGTTAGATAAACAAGTGTATGTTAAAAAAAAGTATGTTAAATATTTTTGAATGATTATTAATATTTAATTCCGTCCTTTTAGAATAACTTTGTGACATCAAAAACAACCTGATGAAACATATTTTTACATCCTTCATTATATTATTTCTTACTACTTTCTCTTCACATTTATTGGGTCAGGATAGTACTCAAGTAAGACATTATTATTTAAACAAAGACGAACCTGGAGCATCCTACGCATTTACTTTTGTACATATGACAGACATTCATATCGGCGAAGGTCAAGGGGATTATGGTACCAAAGGATATTTGAATGACACCATGCCTGAAGGAGATGTCGGATACTCTGCGGTAAGACTCAGAAGAGCGGTCAATTGGATCAATGAAAATAAAGCCGCTAATGACATACAATTTGTATTAGTAACAGGAGATATTACGGATAGCGGAGAGAAATCAGAATTTGACAAAGCGAAAGAAATCCTAGATGCGCTCGATATTCCGTACGTTCCTACAATTGGCAACCATGATATATGGCCATATGTTAGATTTCAAGATGAAGCAGAGTACGCATATGGAGACTCTGTAATGAACGTGGTATTTAAAGATACCTACGACAATGCAGCTCAATTTTTTGACAATTGGGACGATGGCACTCGTCTAGAGAGCGTCTATAATCCAGAATCAGAGCAATATCATTACCATCAAAACTTTAGCTTCTCTCATAAAGGTGTTGGATTTTTAGCTTTTGACTTCAATCCAAGATATCACGTCAGAAAAGACGAACCTGGAGTAGGAGCAGAAGCGAGATTAAATGACTTTGCAGGAGGAACTTACGATTGGTTACTCAATACCATTGCAACTCACCCGAGCAGAAGTGACAAGAACTTAATTCTCCTTACTCATCAACCTCCACATCGCGATGTAACAGCTATTTTCAATGGATTACCTCTGACTGATTTTGATAAAATGAGTAGAGATTTATTAAAATTCAAAGAATCTTTAGGATTGTGGTTGGCAGGTCATGTTCATAGAAATATGAATTACTCTGTGAGAACAATAGGAGGCGGAGCAAAAATCATTGATGTGAGAGAAACTGCAGCAAATAAGGAATTTGAGTATGGGCTTTTCACATTGATTCATGTATATAAAATTCAAGAACCTACAGCCATAAAAGAACGTTACAATTCTGAAAACATCAGCATTCATCCCAATCCAGCAAGTGATATTTTAAATATCTCTATTAAGGAAGATGCAAAAATTCAAAAAATAGAAATTTATAGCATCAATGGAAGTAAAGTTTTCACCAACCAAAATCCTCAACAAACAGTCAAAAATTTTAGCATAAATACTTCTGATTTTCCTAATGGAATGTATTTCATCCAAATTCAAGGAGAGCGTAAAGTGTATTTGAAGAATTTTATAAAAACTCAATAACCCAGTATCTACAAAAGAAAAGAGGCTTGTTTATCTCTAAACAAGCCACACATTTCCACATACACTCTTAACCAATTCAGGTCAAAAGCTTAAAAACTAATTACAATTTTGATTTCTACTTTTTTTACCACAAATAAAATATAAACAACTTTTTCTATCGAAACATTTCCACATGCTCTTTATCGATATTCAAAGATAGGATGCCGATGAAGAGTTTCATCCCCCTATTTTTAGTAGTAATTATTTATTAAGTGAAAAGTAGAAAATACTAGTTTTGAATTTCTTTGTTAGATAATAATTCTACAAGGCATTTTCACTGATATAAGTAATTCTGCAAAGTTTAATCTCTTCCATCTCAATATCTTCTTCTTTTAAAGATTTGAATGCTACATCACAACCATCTGAATCAGCTTCTGCAAAATAATCAAAGATGATATCTTGAATATCTTCATCCACCTCATCATCTAAATGATATCTGATATTAACTTTAGTTCCTGATTGTACGATACTTTCAAGGTCTTGTATTAAATCTTCTAAAGGAATTTTTCTAGACTTCGCTATATCTCCCAGTGGAATTTTTTTATCTATCAATGTGATAATAGAAATTTTATTATTGAGCTTATTAGCGACATTTTTAACACCCGAGAAATCATCCGCTCTATCAATATCGTTTTCATCCACATATTTTGCGATAGCTTCAACAAATGGCTTACCGAATTTAAGCGCCTTGCCATTACTGACTCCAGATATCATGGACAGCTCGTCAATAGTGATAGGATATAATGTAGCCATCTCTTCTAAAGATGGATCCATAAATATCACCCAAGGCATGACTTTTTTAAGCTTAGCTTGCTGTTGACGGATAGACTTTAATAAATTAAATAATACGCTATCTAGCGCTTGTGATTTGTTATTATTGGAATCATCTTCATCTTCATTGGTTTCAAAAACATGATGAATACTGACTTCAATATCTTGAGGCTTCTGGATAAACTCTTTACCTTTTGCAGTAAGTTTTAAAACACCATACTGCTCAATATCTTTAATAATCAAGCCTTCTAAAATAGCTTTTCTATATACAGATTCCCAAAACAGTAAATCTTTCTCTTTTCCTGCACCAAAGTAAATAGATTTATCGTGACTAAATGATTTGACATCATTCGATAGCTTGCCTATTAATATATTCAATAGATGAGGGAAAGCATGTTGTTCATTGATTTTCTGTATCAAGTCGAGCAACATTTTAACTTCTTTAGTAGCGTTCTCTTTTGGCTTAGGATTTCTGCAGTTGTCGCACATGCCTTTACACTGATCGCCTTCCATGCTTTCACCGAAATATTGAAGAACAAATTTTTTCCTACAGTCAGAAGATACACTATAAGCTTCCATTTCAGTCAAATGCTGCGTTCCTATCTCTTTTTCAGCTACAGGTTTGTCTCGCAACAATTTTTCCATCTTATCAATGTCTTTAGGACTAAAGAAAGTGATACAATTTCCTTCTAAGCCATCTCTTCCTGCTCTTCCAGTTTCTTGATAATAATTTTCTAAACTTTTAGGGACATCATAATGAATCACAAACCTTACATCTGGCTTGTCGATACCCATTCCGAATGCAATAGTTGCAACTATCACATCGAGTTCTTCCATTAGAAATTTATCTTGATTTTCACTTCTTTTGCCTGCTTCTAATCCTGCATGATAGGGTTCTGCTTTGATACCATTCACTTTGAGTCGCTCTGCAATTGCTTCTGTACTTTTTCTACTGAGGCAGTATATAATTCCTGATTTACCTGCTTCTTTTTTGACGTATTTAACGATTTCTTTCTGCGCTGCTTCTTTATTGACTTTCGATCTCATTTCATAATAGAGATTGTGTCTCATGAAAGAATCCTTGAAAATATTTGGCGACTTCATATTGAGCGTCTTCATGATATCCACTTGCACTTTTGGAGTAGCAGTAGCAGTCAATGCTAAGATTGGAATATTATCATTGATAGAATTGATCATTTTTCTAATCTTTCTATACTCCGGCCTGAAATCATGGCCCCATTCTGAAATACAATGCGCTTCATCTACAGCAACAAATGATATGGGAATGGACTTTAAAAATTCAATATTTTCTTCTTTTACTAAAGATTCTGGAGCTACATATAATATTTTAGTATATCCATTTGTCAAATCGTCTTTAACGGCTTTGATTTGAGCTTTATTTAAAGAAGAGTTTAAGAAGTGAGCGATATTATCTACACTTGAATAAGATCTAATTAAATCTACTTGATTTTTCATCAATGCAATCAAAGGTGAAATTACTATCGCAGTACCTTCTGAAACTAATGCCGGCAATTGGTAGCAGAGAGACTTCCCTCCTCCAGTAGGCATGATTACAAAAGTATCTTGATTATTTAAAACACTTTCAATTATTGAAACTTGCTGACCTCTAAATTGATCAAATCCAAAATAAGTCTTTAATGATTTTAGCAAATCATCAGGAGTCTTTAGCATAATTAGAAATTAATAGAACTAAGAAGATAGCTAAAAAAGTTTACAAGAAGATAGTATATCTTTAAAATCGTGTATTGACAAATTTAATTTAATAGAGACCTATCTATTTTGTTGTAATATTTACCACAGTTTTAATTAATTGTAACTATTTTCGAGCACACAACATAACATACCACAAAAAGATGCAAAATAATTATGCTGCCATAATGGCTGGAGGGATTGGAAGTAGATTTTGGCCAGCAAGTAGAACTCAAAAACCAAAACAGTTTTTGGATATTTTAGGAACAGGAGAATCTTTATTACAATCTACTTTTAGAAGGTTCTTAAGCATTTGTGACGCAGATAAAATATTCATTTTGACGAATGAAGATTATATCGATTTAGTCAAAGAACAACTTCCTGAAATAAAAGAAGAGAATATTTTAGCTGAGCCTGCAAGAAAGAATACCGCTCCTTGCATTGCTTACGCTTCTTATAAGATTCAACAATTAGATCCAAATGCTAATATTATTGTAGCGCCTTCTGATCATATTATTTTGAAAGAAGAAGAATTTGCTAGAATAGTACAAAGTGCTTTTGATTTTGTGAGTCAAAATGATGCTTTATGCACTTTGGGAATTCTACCAACAAGACCCGACACTGGTTACGGATATATCCAATACCATGAAGATATTTCTGATAATGAAGTATATAAAGTCAAAACATTTACAGAAAAACCAAATAAAGAAACTGCAGAACAATTTATTGAAAGCGGTGATTTCTTATGGAATGCTGGAATATTTATCTGGAATGTAAAAAACATTATACAAGCATTTGAAACCTATTTACACGAAGTTAGTGATGCCTTCAATGACATTAAAAAGTATTTCAATTCTGACAAAGAAGTTTTAGCTATAGAAAAAGCATTTGCAGAATGTCCAAATATCTCCATCGACTTTGGTATCATGGAAAAAGCAGAAAATGTATTTGTATTACCAGCTAATCTTGGTTGGAGTGACTTAGGAACTTGGGCTTCTCTATATGCTGAAAAAGAAAAAGATTATTTACAGAATGCTGTTTCTGGGAAACAAGTAGTGATCTATGACTCTTTCAATAATATCATCAATGTATCTGATGACAAATTAGTGGTGATAGAAGGATTAGAAAACTTTATTGTAGTAGATACCGAGGATGTATTATTGATTTGCAATAAAGACAACGAGCAAAAAATCAAAGAATTTACTCACGATATCAAGAGCAACAAAGGAGGCGAAAAATATTTATAATCTATATTCTATCTAAATATTGCTGACCTAAATTCAATCCTAATCCACCGTGGAGTTCGGAGATGATTTTGTTTTTGATCATGTGAAAAATAGACATGTGTAAATCTTCTGCCAGCTCCATGCTATTAATAGGAATGTAGATAGACACCTCAGACAATTCTCGTACTCTACCTCCACTGTATCCAGAAAATCCAATGATAGTATTTCCTTGAGACTCTGCGTATTCTAAAGCTAAGACTACATTTCTTGAATTTCCACTACCTGAAATACCGATAACGACATCTCCTTTTTGTAAAAAATTCTTCAAAGGTTCTACAAAAACATAATCGTAAGAAATATCATTGGCAAAAGCAGTCATAGTCGTGAAATTGTCATTGAGACAAATCATTTTGAACTTCTTTTCTAAACCAAAAGAAACTCCTTTGATAAAATCACCTGTCATATGAGAAGCTGTTGTGCCGCTTCCTCCATTGCCAAAAATATAAATACAATTCCCTCTCTCATAAGCTTCCATCAAAACCTGTGTAGCTTTTTTGATTTGACTCAAATCCAGTTGAGACAAAACTGCTTGAAGCGTAGATACATAATCTTCAGGTTCAATAGGGTTGAGTGACTGTTGGAGTTGATTTGAATTCATAGCTTAAAAATACAGATCATTTTAAACAAAATAGAAAATTGTTTACTTCAAATAGAAATGAGAAGGGAAAGCTTTTTCAGGAGATAGATTTAAAACATTCAATTTAAACATAGACAATAAAAATCCGGCTCCATACGAACACAATTGAATCAAAGAAGTCATCACCGAAAGTGCTCCAACTATAATGCTTTTAAATTGAAATGTCGCCGCTATGAAGTTGGCTAATAAATAAATACACCAAAGCTGAAATGGGATTTTTAAAATCCAATTTAAATTTTCACTCTGAAATAGGAAACTTGAAATAAAAATAACGAAAGCTAAAATTGAGCCTATCAAAAAAACCGAAGGAAACCAAAACATTAAGCTTTTATACTGAGGATGTCTTTGAAAAATAATAGGTCGTGCAGCTCCAAATTGAAATACTTGTTTACTAAAAGATGAAAGCGTTGATCTTCTTTTGTGATATACTTTTGCATTTTCAAACAATCTCGTAGTGAATCCATTTTCCCAAAGAGAGATACTAAAATCTACATCCTCTCCTACTCTCAATGGTTGAAACCCTCCTGTTTTTTCAAATACTTTACGACTGATGCCCATATTAAAACTTCGAGGTTGAAACTTTCCTACTTGCTTTTTCTTCCCTCTAATTCCTCCTGTTGTCAATGTAGAAGTCATGGCATAGGTAATGGCTTTTTGCAAAACAGAGAAATTCTCATCTGACATATCAGGACCGCCATAAGCATCTACATAGTGTGCATTCAATTCATTATCAACTATTTTTAAATATTCCTGAGGAACTATAGTATCTGAATCCAAAATAATAAAATAATCTCCTTGAGCTTTTCTCATTCCATAATTACGAGAATCACCTGGTCCAGAATTTTCTTTAAAGAAATATTGAATAGTTAATTGATCTTGATATTTTTCAATGACCGAATTGCATTTTACAGTAGATCCATCCTCTACAACTATGACTTCAAATGGAGGGCTATCTTTTTGCTTCACAATAGAAGCTAATAATTCATCCAATTCATCAGGACGATTATAGATAGGTATTATGATTGAAAAAAAGAGATTTGACTTCACCGTAATCTTAAGTTATAGCAAATAAAGATAATCATTCCTTATCTTCGACCTAAATATTTCAGTATTCAGTTACGTTCTATTATCGTCAGACATTCAACTTGTAATTACTAATTTTATTGAAATGATTATCCAATTCTCCGGAACTGAAAATAAAATATTAGAAAGTGTATCAAAAGCAGCTTCCGAATTAGGAATAGAAGCATTCGCTGTGGGAGGATATGTAAGAGATAAATTCTTAAACCGATCTTCCAAAGATATCGATATCGTCTGTGTAGGAAGTGGTATAGAATTAGCAAAGAAAGCAGCTTCTTACTTTCCTAATCAACCGAAAGTCACTGTTTACAAAAATTTTGGTACTGCCATGTTCAAAACCCAAGGATGGGATATCGAATTTGTAGGTGCAAGAAAAGAGTCTTATCGATCAGACAGCAGAAATCCAATTGTAGAAAATGGCACATTAGAAGATGATCAGTGGAGAAGAGATTTTACTATCAACGCATTGGCTATAGATCTACATCCTGAGCGTTATGGACAAGTCATTGATCCATTTAATGGAATTAAAGATATTGAAAAAGGCATTCTTAAAACTCCATTAGACCCAAGCGTAACTTTTAATGACGATCCGCTCAGAATGATGCGAGCTGTACGTTTTGCTAGTCAATTAAACTTTAAGATAGAGCCCAATACTTTAAAAGCTATTGCTCCATTAGCTAATCGATTATCTATTTTGTCTACAGAGAGAATAGTAGATGAACTCAATAAAATCATTTTATCTCCTAAGCCTTCTGTAGGTTTCAATTTATTGTTTGACACTCATTTACTGCATCAGTTCTTCCCTGAAATGGTCGCATTGCAAGGGGTGAAGATGATAGAAAACTATGGGCACAAAGATAATTTTTATCATACCATCCAAGTTTTAGATAATGTATCTAAAATGTCGGATAATTTATGGTTGAGATGGGCGGCTATATTACATGATATTGCTAAACCTCCTACTCAGAAATTTGAAGAAGGACATGGTTGGACATTTCATGGGCATGAAGTTTTAGGTTCTAAATGGGTGCCTAAAATATTTAAGAGATTAAAGCTACCTATGAATGAAAAAATGAAATTTGTCCAAAAGCTAGTCTATCTACATTTGAGACCGATTTCATTGACTAAAGAAAACATCACCGACTCTGCCATTCGAAGACTTATTTTTGAAGCAGGAGATGATTTAGAAAGTCTTTTACAACTTTGCGAAGCTGATATCACTTCAAAAAATGCTTCTAAGGTTAAGAGATATACAGAGAATTTACAAGTAGTCAAACTCAAAGTCAGAGAAGTAGAAGAAAGAGACCGCATACGAAATTGGCAACCTTCTATTGATGGTGAAATGATCATGCATATCTTCCAATTAAAACCTTGTAGAGAAGTGGGTATCATCAAAAATAAATTGAAAGAAGCGGTCTTAGATGGTGATATTCCCAATGAATATCAAGCTTCATTAGATTTCGTTTTAAAAACAGGTCAAGAACTTGGTCTACTTCCAGTGAACTCGATTGTGGATGATACCAAATGAAATGAAAAGACTCATAGTTATCGGCGGTCCTACAGCGATTGGAAAAACTAAAACTGCTATAGAGATTGCTCAAGAATTAAATACCGAAATCATTTCTGCTGATTCTAGACAGATATATCAGCAGCTCAAAATAGGTGTGGGTCGACCATCTGAAGAAGAATTGAATGCGGTAAAACATCATCTCATCGGCACAATAGATATCACTCAACATTATCATACTGCTGACTTCGAAAAAGATTCACTGAAGATTTTAGAAAAAATATATCAAGAAAAAACTGATGCAATTGTGTGCGGTGGTACAGGCTTGTATATTCAGACGCTTTGTGATGGAATAGACGATATGCCAGAAATAGATCCTGAAATTCGAAACAGTCTAAATGAGCAATTCAAACTCAAAGGAATTCAATTTCTTCAACAATTCATCACTGAAAAAGATCCAGATTTAATCGCTAAAATTGACATGAATAATCACATCCGATTAATTAGAGCTGTCGAAATGATGATACAAACAGGTCAACCATTTTCCTCTTTTAGAAAAGGAAATAAAGCTATAAGAGATTTCACTCCACATATGTTTTGCTTGCATGACGAAAGAGAAATTATCCGGAAAAATATAGAAATTAGAGTTCATCAAATGATTGAAAATGGATGGATTGATGAATGCACTCAACTCCTACCTTATAGAAATATCAAAGCTTTACAAACTGTAGGTTATAAAGAAATATTTAATTATTTAGATGGAAATATGAGTTTAGATGAGACCGTTAATTGGATTATTATTCACACTCAACAATATGCAAAACGTCAAATAATATGGTTCAGAAAAGACAAAAGGTATATTTGGGTAAGATCTGCAGAAGAAATTCTTCATCATCTAAAAAATTAAAGCTTTGAAAAGAATAGGTGTATTATCTGACACGCATAGTTATATAGACCTCACATTGCGATCTTTTTTTGAGGACTGTGATGAAATATGGCATGCAGGCGATATTGGAGATATGAAAGTCATGGAAGAATTAGAAAAATGGAAACCTATTAAAGCTGTACATGGAAATATCGATAGTGGAGATGTCAAGCGCATCTATCCTGAATACCATATTATAGATGTAGAAGGAAAAAGATTCTTATTGATTCATATCGCAGGAAGAATTGGAAAATACAATACCACTGTGACTGATTTATTGAAAAAATATGAAGGTATTGACTGTATAGTTTGTGGCCATTCTCATATATTAAAAGTACAAAATGATTTAAAATTTAATATCTTGTATCTCAATCCTGGTGCGGCTGGTAAACATGGCTTTCATCTTGTTTGCACTGCATTAAAGTTTGACGTAGACGGAACAAACATGAAAAACTTACAACTCATTGAATTAGGTAAAAGAGGAGCAATTTAAAATAAAATCTCATGAAATCTTTTGACAGTGCGCTATCTAGTTTTAAATCCAACCTTTCTAAAAAATTATTAAACGAAAAACCTCATCAATTTTTCTTTTATCAAATAGAAATCAATAATGATAAAATCAGATCATTATTCTTAGATGAGAATGTAGTTAATGTCACAGGTTATAAGAAAGAAGAACTTAATACAAAAGGGTTTAAAGACCTTAAAATATTTGACAATAGATATCTTCGTTTTGTTCAAGACATCTTTTTAGAAGCTTCTAAATCACCTCAACACTTTGAATTTGACGCTATCGTCATTCACAAAGAGGGACATATCGTCTTAGTGAAGAACAGATGTATGTCCTATATCAATCCCATAACAAATTTAAAAGAAATAAGAGGTACAACAGAGCTCATTACAGAAGTCCATATTGAAAACTATTCCAAAACAGCCATTAGTAAATTAATCAATATCGCTTATGACTTTGGATTAGTAGGCACGTTTTATTATGACATCAAAGCTAATGCTATACTTTGGTCTGATGAATCAAAAAAAATGCATGGATTAACTACTGAGCCTACTATGCAAGAGTTTTTAAAGAATGCAAAAACAAAAAGCGAAGTTAACATTAATGGCCTTATAGAAAATATATTAGAATCTAAAGATGGCTTTCAATCTTTATATAAATTTTATAGAGAAAGTGATCATACCTATCGAAATATATTGGCTATCATTTTCCCTATTATAGATAAAAACAAAAATTTAATTGGACTATCAGGAAATATGATTGATATCTTTGACGAATCCGTTTCTATAGCCCCAAATAACAATACTAGTCAAATAGAAAAAATCCATCCTGAAAAAGATTCTATTTTTATAAAGCATCATAATCAATACATTAAAATTAATTATAAAGAAATTTTAGCCATTAGCTCACTGAGAGATTACGTACAAATCTATACGACAAATAGAGCTAATCCTTATACCTATTATACTAAACTATACAAATTAAAAGAGTCTCTACCTGAAGAGATGTTTGTACAAATTCATCGTTCTCATATTGTCAATATCCAACAAATTCAAAAAATTGCCGACAATAATATTGTCATTAATGATATGAATTTTCCCATAAGCAGGAATTACAAAGCTCAACTGATGGAAATGATAAAATAGCATCTTTTGCTTTTTCAATACTTGTGAACAATTCTATCTTAAAATCCTGCTCAGAAAGTATATTTTTATGCTCCATATCGAATAAAATTTATGCTGACAGATTATATCCAACCCATTGAAAGTAAAAATTATCAGGTAATAGGTAAGCCTGTATATTTCTACACCGGAAATGATGATGAATTAGACAATTTTAAAATTGCCATCATTGGAGTAATGGATTCTAGAGGTCACGCAGAAAACAATGGATGTGAATTAGGTCCTGAGTATATCCGTAAGCAATTATATGCTCTTCATAATTTTGATACAAATCATCCAATTATTGACTTAGGTAATATCTTACCTGGTCATGAATATTCTGATACGGTAATTGCTTTACAAGAAGTAACAAAAATTTTATACAAGAAGAGTATTGTTACCATTATTTTAGGTGGTGATATGAGTTTGACTTTAGGACAATATAAAGGCATCAGCAATCAAGATGAAATGCTGGATCTGATTGTTATAGATGAGCGAATTGTCATTTCAGAACCTAATGAAGGAGACGAAATTCACGAATCCAATTATCTATTTAAATTATTTACAGAAAAACCTAATCGAGTCAACGATTTTAAATTGCTAGGATATCAAACCTATTTCAACCACGGTAGAGATTTGGATATTTTAGAACAGATGCAAATGGAAACTTATCGATTAGGCGTACTGAGAGAAGACATCATGGAGATTGAGCCACTTGTCAGAGATGCAGATATGCTTTCTTTC
Source organism: Chitinophagales bacterium (assembly GCA_035515235.1). Taxonomy (GTDB): domain Bacteria; phylum Bacteroidota; class Bacteroidia; order Chitinophagales; family JADIYW01; genus JAMLHH01. The sequence goes on along the minus strand of DATJBS010000040.1, from coordinate 108,226 downwards.
AATATCAGTGCAATTAAAGCTTGTGATGCTCCGGGATATGCTCTACCAAGTCCGAATGGATTCTTCTCAGACGAAGCATGCCATATTATGAGATTTGCGGGTGCATCTGACAAACTATCTTCATTGGGAATCTATAATTATAATCCTGAATTAGATATTAGAAATATTACTTCTGTCGGTATCGCGCAAATGATTTGGTATTTTATCGAAGGTATCAGTATCAGAAAACAAGATTATCCAGTCGTCAGTGAAAAAAACTTCCAAAAATTTATTATTAATCTTGACGATAAAAATCACGAAATCATTTTTCTAAAAAGTAAGAAAAGCGATAGATGGTGGTTCCATATTCCAATCATTCAAAAAGATTTGAAGAAGAAAATCTATAAGATGATTCCTTGTTCCTATGGAGATTATCAAACTGCTATCAACAATGAAATTCCTGAAAGATGGGAAAAGGCATTTAGCAGATACAATTAGGAAGCAAAATTATTTTACTACTTTTTCTAAGGCTATTCCTCTCGAGCCTTTTATAAGAACTAAATAATTATTTAAATCTTGTTGTTTCCACCATTGAGCAGTTTTGGTAGAGTCTTCGAACCATAATGTTTTAGAAGATTTTACAGTGGGCTTAAACTCCGCTCCTACTAAAACCAAAAAGTCCAATTGGAGAGATTCTGCTATTTGAACAATATTCTGATGTTCTTGAAGACTATAATCACCCAACTCTAACATATGTCCTAGTACAGCTCCTTTTTGGGGAGACTCCATCTTTTTAAGATTCTCCAAAGCTGATTCCATACTACTCGGATTGGCATTATAGGCATCCATAATTAAAGTCAATCCGTCCTTCTGCACAATTTGAGACCTATTATTATCGGACTGATATTCATTTAATGCATTGATGATTTGACTTGTAGTTACTTCAAAATATTGACCTATCGTGCAAGCAGTGATAAAATTACAAAAATTATATTCGCCAGGTAATTGAGTAGACACTATATTCCCATCAAAAGAAAACTTCACAAAAGGCTCAGAACCTAAATATTGATAGGTGTAAGATAGATTAGAATTTGTACCATAAATGACTTGATGAGCTGCTCCTGTTTTATCTATTATCTCTTTCAGCACTTCCATATCTGCATTGATAAAAGTAACTCCTTCATGATGTGCAAGCCATTGATATAATTCAGCTTTTGTATTTTTAATCGCCTCAAAACTTCCAAATTCTCCAATATGAGCTTTCCCGATTGAGGTAATTACTCCATAATTAGGCTCAGCTATTTTACACAAAATTTCAATTTCTTGGACATGATTTGCACCCATTTCAATGATAGCTATTTCATGGGCGCGTGACATTCTCAGCAAAGTCAAAGGCACACCAATATGATTGTTGAGGTTGCCAATCGTAGCTAAGACATTATATTTCTCTTTTAATACTTGATGTATCAATTCTTTGGTAGTAGTTTTTCCATTAGAACCAGTAATACCAATAATAGGAATCGAGAATTGCTTTCTGTGATAATTTGCTAGAGCTTGTAAAGTGTATAAAGTATCTTCAACTAAAATAGTTTTACCCTCAACATGATAATCTATATCATCTACTACGGAGACCTTAGCACCAATTTCAATAGCATCTAAAGCGAATTCATTACCATCAAAACGCTCTCCTTTTAAAGCAAAAAAGATTTGATTGTTACCGATATTTCTTGAATCTGTTGTAACACCATTGCTCTCTAAAAATAGTTGATACAATTCTTGTATTTCCATATTCCAAAAATATAAACTAAAGTTTGTAGTCAATAAGAATTCTAAAAAATATCAAGATAAGAATTGAAAAGAGCAATACATTTTGAAGAAAAAAAATATTTATTTCAAAAAGTGATGACTAATGCACAAGTTGAACGATGTAGTAGAAATGAATCTCATGAAAAATTATCTTAAAATCTTTTTTTCTCACTTTCTGTTTCTATAAATAAAAAAGGAGGGCGCCTAGAACAGACCAATTTTGTTCAATTCTAATAAGAACAATTAAAAAATTGAGCACTTTCAAATACGAAAAAACAAGATATCTTTTGTATATTAATATGAAAGTATTCCATACAGATGTCTTCAGATTCTTTTGAACAAATAGCAGCTATCAAAGCTAATGATGAAAAAACTCTAAAAGCGCTTTATCAAAACAACTATAATAAAGTGAGAAGTTTCATTATTAGTAATAATGGTACAGAAGAAGATGCAAAAGATTTTTTTCAAGAAGCTTATATTATTACTTGGAAAAATATTCGAGAAAATAAATTTACTCCTCAAAACGGTACCTCATTAGATGGATATCTATACACCATTACAAAAAATAAATGGATGGATTATTTAAGATCCAACGCTTACAAAATTAAAAAAAGGACCCATGGAGATTTAGTAAATATTTGCGCTGTTCGTTCTGATAATGAAAGCGAATTAGAAAGCATTGAATTAATGAAAGTATGCTTCTCTCAGTTAGGAGAAAATTGTCAAAAACTATTGACATGTTATTACTTTAAAAAAGATTCTCTAAAAATCATCGCAGAAAAATTTTCTTGGACAGAAGCTACAGCAAAAAACAATAAATATAGATGTATTCAAAAACTTAAAGAGATCATCAAGAACAAATGAAATCCAAACAATTTAATATCTCAGAATCTGAATGGGAAATGATAGAAAGACATCTCACAGGAAAGTTGTCTCCACAAGAATCTTCTGAGTTTCAAAATAATTTAGACCACAATTCTGATTATCCTCAAAAAATAAATCATGTAAAAGACTTCATTCAAGGAATAGAAGCAGCAGCTTTGTTGAATAAAACCAATGATTGGCACCAAGAAATGGAGAGCCCATCGGTGGAAAAAAAATCATTTTCTTCTAGATATATGATAGCAGCATCCATCGCTTTTATTCTTGCAGGTATAAGTCTTTGGATAATTCTACAACCGTCTCCTAATGAAAAACTTTATACAGAATTTTATCTTCCTGATCCAGGATTGCCTACAGTAATGTCAACTTCTACTGTAGATTATGACTTTGAAAAGGCCATGGTAGATTATAAGTTGGGGAATTTTGCTCTTGCACAAGAAGCTTGGACACAGCTTTTAAAATACCAACCAAATAATGATACGCTTCAATTTTTTATTGGCAATGCACTTTTAGCTCAAGACAAAAATAAAGAAGCTATAGTTTATTTTGAAAACACTATCAAAAAGACCAATAGCAACTTTTACGAAGATGCTCAGTGGTATTTAGGTTTGGCGTATTTGAAAGCTCAAGATTACGAAAAAGCCAAAATACACGTAGAACTTTCTAGCCATGAGGATAAAGAACTGATTCTAAATAAAATAAGAGGCTTGTAAAATATTGATTCAGATGATTTGATTTCAACGTATGAATATCACTTTAAAAATAATCTCCACTATTCTTCTGATATTCTGTATGTCATTTGAGGTATTTGGAGGACTACATCTTTCGGAGATTGACCAAGAAATCAACAATAAAAATTATATCGAAGCTCATGAATTATTGCTAAAAAAAATAGATTTTAGTAAAAAGCAATTTAAAGATTCTATCGCTTATTTAATTCCTTATGTAGGTAGAGTAGCACTTCTCAAATATCCAGTAAAAACTGCAACAAAGGAAGTACAAGATTTTTCACAAACTATTTTACAAGAGTATTCTAAGAATTTAGACCAAAAGATATTAGTCTGCTTACAATTAGCAGAGTATTATAGTTGGATTTCAAATCACCAAAAAGCGTACGAAATTTATATTCAAGCAGACGATTTCTCTAAACAGAGATCTTCTATGGATTATAATGAAAGAAGTAAAATTCAACATAATCTATCTGCAACAGCATTGCGCATGAATATCGTGGAATTGAGTAGCAAACATTTGGATTCAGCAGAAATTTTCATTCATCAATCTAAAAAGCCGAATTCTCACACTCAATATCTAATCTCCAATTCTAAAGGGAACCTCTACTATTATGCTTATCAGCTAGACAGTGCAAGCATCTATTACAATAAAGCGAAACATTACATTCTTCAATCGGGTAAAAGCTCTCAACAAAAATTATACAGCACAGCAATAGTGAATAATAATCTTGCAGGTATTTATAGTCTACAAGCTAAAAGTATTGAAGCGATTGAAGTGATGAAAAACACGATCAATAATTTAGAAACGTATATTAATCATAAAAAAGAAGATGATTTCAAGCCAGAAGCACCAGAATTATTGATGGAGGCTATGGATAATTTAGCGGGGATCTATAAGTCCATTGGTGATTACCATACTGCTTTACAATTGCTCCAACACTCCTATCAATCCAAACAAAAAGAACTTCCATCTACATCAAGTGCGCATTTCAAATCAGAAATATTATTAGGACAGCTCTATTATGCAATTAAAGATTATTCTATAGCTAAAAAATATCTTCAAAAAGGTTTGGACAAAATTCCTACAAACTCTTCTAATTATTACTTTTGGATAGCTGACGCTTATTATACATTAGCATTGATTGAAGAAAATAATAAGAAAGCTACTTCAGCAGAATCATACTTTGAAAAAGCAGACAGTCTTTATCAAATTGCTTTAGATGGATATTATGACAATATCTATTTAGATATGCTCAATAATAAATCATTGTTTCTGGTCAATAACAATCAATTAACCAAAGCAATTGCTACCATTCAAAAGGTAATTCAATATACGATTCAACAAGAAGGAAAAATCTCCTTACAATCCTATCAGAATTATACCAATCTCGCCAACATTTATTTCATTGGTAAACAATATGATAAAGCTATTGAGTATAGTCAACAAGCGTTAGATATTTCCAAAGAACTCATGAAGTCTAGTTCTGGGACAATATTAGACTCTGTGAGAATAGAGCAAATTCAACCTAAAGCCTATTTGCTGAATGCCAAATCGCTTTACTATTCTAAGCTATCTCCAAGCAAGGAATTTATCGAAAGCATCATTAAAAAGCTATCTATCACCAAAAGCATCTTTCAGCGCAGAAAGCAAATACTCGTAGAAGATAAAGATTTGGGTTCGGCAATGGAAGATTATAAAGAGATAATAGAATTCATAAAACAGCTTCAATTAAAACTTTATCAAATCACAAAAGACAATCAATACATTCATCAGATCATCAATCTGCATGAAGCCAGTATCTATTATAAAATTCATAACAATATTCAAAAACAAGAAAGTATACGATTTCTAAACGTCCCAGATTCTATTATAGACAAAGAAAAAGTTCTACAATCTCAACTTAGTCAAACCTTGAATCTTGAAAAATCTAAGACCTCTAGTTTAAATAACTATTTCAAAGCAGAAACCGATTGGAAAAGCTTTCAAGAGATGCTTCAAAAAAAATATCCAAAATATTATCACGCTAAATATAATACTGACATCAATTGGAACAGTGATGAAGTCCTAACTCAACTGAATGATAGCATAACTATCGTAAGGTTTATACCTATCGAAAATGACTTATTTGCTTATGTTATTGATAAAAAAAATCAACATTGGATTCAACTAAAAAGTGACAGCCTAAATGAAAAGATTAAAATCATCTATGACGCAGATTTAAACAATGAAGATTTATATCGTTTTGCACATGAACTATACTTAGAGATTTGGCTGCCTATTGAAAAATACATTGCAAATCAACGAGTTACTATTATTCCAGAAGGCAATTTATACTATTTGAGCTTTGACATGCTCAGTCAGAAAGCTGCTAAAAACAATCAAGAATTGATACAATATGCTTTACTGAATAAGTATGCTTTCTCATATCATTACAGCTTATTTGCATTCAATTCAATGAGTAGAAATTCTAAAAAACTGAAAGGCTTCGTAGCTTTTACACCTGTCTTTTCAGATCGAGAGAAAGCTGATTATACCCAAAACTTATCAGTTCAAAACAAAAACGTAGACAAAGAATATTTATCTCTTTTACCTCTACCTTTTAGTGAATCCCTTGCCCAAAAAGTCAAAAGACAATTTGGAGGTCAAGTATATGCTAGAGCAGCTTCCAATACTAAGAATTTTACCGAAAATGCTGGCAACCATTCAATTATTCATATTGGGACACATGCTTTTTCAAATGACGAATATCCTGAATTTACAAAACTAGTATTTGCTAAAAATGGAGACACTAGCAATGAAGAGAACAATATTTATTTGTATGAAATTTATAATCAAAATCTAAATTCTGATATATCGGTATTGACGGCATGTGAAACAGGTCGTCCTAGCTTCTTTCCGGGTAATGGGATGATTTCTATGGCTCACGCATTTAATTATGCTGGAAGTAAAAGTATTTTGATGGGACTTTGGAAGATAGATGAGCAATCTACTACTATGATAGTAGATCACTTTTACAATAAACTTGCCGAAGGTTTACCCAAAGACATTGCTCTTCAACAAGCTAAAATTGAATATCTTAATAGCGCTCGAGGAAGAATGTTACACCCTAAGTATTGGGCAGGTCTTGTCATCATGGGAGATGTTTCGCCAGTACAATTATCTTCTCCATCTAACTTGTTATTATACATTGTAAGTATTGGAATATTAATCGTCTTACTAGTCAATTGGTACGACAATAGATCATCTTGAAGTTGCATCTAAGTTCTTCTTTATAATCTGTTAGATATTGAAATGACTTCAGTAAAGTTTTTAATTATATACAGTCTATAACACCATAGTTCTAAAACGAAAAAAACCGCCACAAGGGCGGTTTTTAAAAGTATCATTAGTTTATTTCTTTCTAGCCTTTTCGTTTTTCACTTTAGACTTCTTGCCTTCTGCAAAATTATTTCCACCATTTTTAGCACCATCACTAGCACCTAGTCTGATCATAGCACAACGGAAACCAATAGAAGCAGAAGATTGATCTTGATTTAAGAATCTTCTAGTTCCCGGAGACATCCAATAAGCTCTATCAGCCCAAGATCCACCTTTGTAAACTCTAGCTTTATCAGTAATTAAAGAAGTAGTCTCTGAGTATTCTACTTTAGATAATGAGTCACCATCTTCATAGTTGATAGCGTAAGCATTTCTATAGTTTCTTCTATTTTCAATTTCTTCTTCTGGTTGAATAACCATTTGTACTCTACCAGTAGTTTCATCTAATTCAGGAACTCCCGTTTCATCAGTTTTAACTTTCATGAAAACGTTTCCTCTAAAAGTATTCAAGTCACTAGCATCAGCAAATGTCATAGGTCTGTAAACATCCTCTACCCATTCTGATACGTTACCAGCCATATTAAATAGACCAAAGTCATTAGGCATATTAGAATAAATATTAGAAGTGATATCCGCTTTATCATTCAAAGCACCAGCAACTCCCATGTAGTCACCACGTCCTCTTTGAAAGTTAGCCATCATCATTCCTTGATTTTTATTGTGTTTTTGGTATCTCACAGTTGCACCATCCCAAGGATAGATTCTTCTGTTAGCTACTATTTCTTCACCTTCCATAGGTTGAGTACCTTTCAATGCAAGAGCAGCATATTCCCACTCAGCTTCTGTAGGCAATCTATATTCTGGTAAAATGATTCCATCAGATAAAGAAACTGGTCTAGATCCTTCACCATTAGGGTTATTATCTTTTATAGATTTTTTACCTTGAGCACCTTGATATTGTCCACTTACATATGCGCCAGTGTTGAAGTTATTAGCTCCTTGCTGATCTGTAGATAATTCTAAGTATCCGTTTTTAACCAATAGCATTTCATTCACCCTATCAGATCTCCATTGGCTATAGTCATGTGCTTGTTCCCAAGTCACACCTACTACAGGATACTGATCATAGGCAGGGAACCTAAAGTATTGAGTTACGTAAGGCTCATTGTAAGCTAATTCTGAACGCCACGCTAAAGTATCAGGTAATGCTTTGCGTACAATTTCAGGATTGTCTTGTCCGAAAACATTTTGAGTCCAGTACAAGTACTCTCTGTAGTGAATATTAGCTACTTCAGTTTCATCCATATAGAATGAAGACACAGTAACCCTTCTAGGAATATTATTATGTTCATACGTCACGTCTTGTTCCGTAGCACCCATAACAAATGTACCCCCTTCAATAAGCACTAAATTGGGACCTGTTTTCTGCTCTTTTTCTTTAGCAGGAGAAAAACCTCCCCACTTAGAATCATTATAATTCCATCCAGTGGCAGATGACTTTTCTTTTTTGTTACAACCGGTCAGCATTAGTCCTAAAACTGCTATTCCTAGTAACCCTTTTGTTAGTTGGCGAGTAATCATTCTTATATTAGATACTTTTTTCAGAAGAAACAAAGATATTTATAACATTTTGAAATTCAAACAATTCTTTGAATCTAAAATATGGTTAAAATTCGGTTTTTTTTGATTCAATTTAGATTTGTAAATAAAAATACGTCTTAATACTGATTTTTAGTACTCCGACACTATCTTTAACGAAGCAAAGTAACAAATATTATTCATGTTCAACAAAGAAAAATTATATCACCTTAGAGGATGGAAGTCAATTTTCATTGTTTTCATACTTCTATATACCACTTTGTCATCGAATGTTTTTGCTGAAAACATAGAGATTCAATGGACAGACCTACCTGGAGAGCTGGATTTCAAAAATGCATCTTTCTCTAGTAAATATGAGTATTTGCCTTTTTTATCTATTCAAAAAAATGGAAGTTACCAGGTAGATTATTTTCAAGTATTACAAAGCAAAAAGGTTTCAAACCTCCTATTCACTAAAGAGCAACTCGAAATAATTTCTGACGAATGGCAATTTAGTACAGAATATGGAAGTCAAAAAAGAGCAATTATTAGCACTACTGAAATTTTTCCGTTTAGAAAATCAGGAAATGAGATAGAAATCATCGAAAGTTTTCAATTTGAAATGGGGATTTCTAATAATAACGCTAAATCTTCTTCTCTTTTAAGTCAACAATATGCTAGCAATTCATTTTTAGCTTCTGGTGATTGGTATAAATTTGGAGTAGAAAAAAATGGAGTATATAAATTAGATGCTGCATTCTTAGAGAAATTTGGTTGGAATCTCCAAGATGTCAACGCCAGCAATATCAAAATTTTTGGTCACAAAGGAGGAATGCTACCTTTACTATCAGGTGCAGAAAGAACGGATGATATTAGAGAAATTCCAATTAAAGTAATTGGTCAAGGTAAAAATATCGAAATACATGCTTATCTCGAAGGCCCAGAATCATGGAAATATAATCCATCAACTACTACATTTCAGCAAACCAAAAATTTATATACCGATTTAAAAACTTACTTCATTAGAGTAGGAAACAGTCCTGGGTTAAGAGTAAATACTGCAAATGAAATTTCTGAAACTGCGAATAAAACGATACAAGTCTTTGATGACTATCAACATATAGAAGAAGATTTACTCAATCTTTTAGAATCAGGAAACATGTGGCTAGGTCCTGAAATAGGAGCGAATAATCAACTACAATATAATTTCACTTTCCCAAATATTGTCAAAAGTACTCCTGCAAAAATCACTATTGGTTTGGCTGCAAAATCTACTTCCAATACCAATACTTTTCAAGTGTCTTCTAGTGGAGCTGTGCTAAGAAACATTAGCATAGCTGCTGTAGGAAGTTCTTATTTATCTAATGCTGCCAATTATTCTGAGACAAGCACGAGTTTGAATAATCCAGAAAGCACTTTTCCAATTATCATCAATTATAATAGACCTGATTATAATGCCAAAGCATGGTCTGATTTTATCACGGTTAATGCACAAAGAAGTTTAGTTTTTGGTTCAGAACCTCTTTACTTTAGGTCTATCGCTTCTATTGGTAATGGTGCTGTTTCTCAATTTCAAATCAGCAATTGGAATAATAATGCGACAATATGGGATGTAACAGATTTATTCAATATCAAAGAAATCAAAACGAATAGTGGCACTTTCAAATCTCAGACAGAGCTCTTAAAAGAATTTGCTGCGTTTCAGACGCCCAATTTAATTCCAACTCCTATTGGTAAAATTCAAAATCAAAATTTACATGCATTAGATCAAGCGGATTATTTGATTGTTACAAGAAAACCATTGATTTCATATGCAAGAGAAATAGGAGATTTTCACTTACAAGAAGAAGGTCTCAGCTATCATGTAGTAGATATTGAAGATGTATTCAATGAATTCTCCTCCGGAAATAATGATTTGTCAGCTGTAAGAAATTTTGTAAAAATGTTTTACGACAGAGCTGCTAGTCAACCAGAAACTGCTCCAAAATATTTATTGCTTTTCGGCAATGGCAATTTTGATAATAGAGCTTTGGGTGATTTTCTACTTCCTTCTTATCAAAGTACTAAGTCTTTTCAGACTGTAGAAACTTATGTTACAGATGATTTCTTTGGATTGCTAGATGATAGTGAGGGAGATGACGTCATCAATACAAGTACAAATATTACAGATATCGCTATCGGCAGAATTACAGTGGATAATTTAGAAAAAGCAAGACATGCAGTAGATAAAATCAAAAGATATTATGCCCAAAGTGCTTATGGAAGTTGGAGGTCTCAAATTGCATTTATGGCAGATGATGAGGACAATAATATTCATATTAGAGATGCAAATGAAGTTGCGGATATCATATTAAACGACTATCTCAACTACAATATGAATAAAATCTACCTCGATGCTTTCAAACAACAATCCGTATCTGGTGGAAATAGATATCCTGACATCAATGAGATGTTGAACAATAAAATCTTTCAAGGATTATTTTTTCTAAACTTTGTAGGTCATGGTGGACCCAATGGTTTGACGGATGAAAAAGTAGTGACTTTTGATGAAATCAATAGATGGTCAAATAAGGATAAACTCTTTCTTTTTTGTACAGCGACTTGTGAATTTACAAGATTTGATTTACCTAAAAGGAACTCCGCTGGAGAAAGAATTTTAGTAAAACCTGATGGCGGAGCGATTGCATTAGTAAGTACAACAAGACTTGTTTTTTCGGATAAGAACAGAATCATTAACGAGAATTTTACAAAATATTTGATGAAAGCTTCTAATGAAGAAAATCAAACTATTGGTAATATATTTCTCAGAACAAAAAACAATACCAATACAAGAGAGAATAACAGGAAATTTGCACTTTTTGGTGATCCTGCTTTGAGATTAGCATATCCTAAAAATGAAGTAGTGACCACTGATATCCTAGCGTATAGTGAAGCAACAGATACCATCAAATCTCTAGCAAAAGTAACCATACAAGGAGAAGTCAGAGAAAATGGTGAAAAATCATCTGGCTTTAATGGAATAGTGAATGTAAGCGTTTATGATAAAATGACAAGCCAAAGTACTTTAAGTAATGATCCTACTAGTCCAACTTATAATTTTAAAGTAAGAAATAGTAATTTATATAGTGGGAGAACTAAAGCTAATAATGGTGCGTTTGAAATCACATTTGTAGTTCCAAAAGACATCAATTATACCTACGGTCAAGGCAAATTGAGTTATTACGCAGATAATGGTACTTGGGATGCTATGGGGTATGATCAAGATTTCACTATTGGAGGTGTAGCTGATAGTGTACCTCTAGATAATCAAGGACCAAAAGTGGATGTATATATTGATGATCAAGATTTTGTATTTGGAGGGATTGCGTCTAGAAACTCCACTTTGTATATACAACTAGAAGATGAAAATGGTATTAATACCTCTGGTACAGGAATTGGTCATGATATCACCGCGATTTTAAACGAAGATTCTAAAAATCCGATTATTCTAAATTCTTTTTATGAAGGAGAAATTGGAGATTATAAAAAAGGACAAGTCAAGTATCCTTTTAACCAATTAGAAAATGGAAGATATAAAGTCAATGTAAAAGCTTGGGATGTATTGAATAATTCTGGTGACGGATATACAGAATTTGTAGTAGAAGATAAAGCTGAACTGGCACTTTATTATGTACTGAACTACCCGAATCCATTTACAACCAAAACAGAATTTAGCTTTGAGCACAATAGACCTGGAGATCTCTTGGATGTAAGAATTGAAATCTACACAGTGTCTGGAAAAATAATCAAAACCTTACAAACTTCTTCTCTATCTAATTCTAGAAGAGTTCACGATATCGAATGGAATGGCTTGGACGATTATGGTGACAAAATCGGTAAAGGTGTGTATATTTATAAAGTTTCCGTAAAAGATTCTTCTGGAGAAAAAGCTTATAAATATCAAAAATTAGTTTTATTGAGATAAATTGAATTAAAAAGCAATATTTTTAGAAATTAAACATTAAAGAGTTAGCTATTAACCAAAATAACATGACTAAAGTACTATCAAAAGGATTTCTTATACTCACAGCAACCTTGTTTTCCATTCCATCTTTTGCTCAAAATACATCTTCAGATGTGGGCAGAGTGAATACTGTAAGCACAGCAGTTCCTTTTCTAAGGATTACACCTGATGCACGTTCTGGAGGCATGGGAGATGTAGGAATAGCGACTTCCCCTGATGCTACAGCCACTTATTATAATGCTTCGAAATTAGTTTTCTCTGAAAAAAAGATGGGCATTTCTCTTTCTTATACTCCTTGGTTAAAGAATTTAGGAATATCAGATATCTTTTTAGCTCATGTTGGAGGATATTACAAAATAGATGATTTACAAACTTTTCATACTTCACTAAGATTCTTCAGTTTAGGAAATATCACTTTTACTGATTATCTGGGAAATATAAATGGAGATTTTAAACCTAGAGAATTCTCATTTGATGCGGGGTATTCTCGTAAACTTTCTGACAAATTTGCTTTAGGGGCAGCGATTAGGTATATCCACTCCAACTTAGCAGCAGGTCAAGAAGTCAATAGCACAGAAGTGAAAGCTGGAAATGCAGTCGGTGTAGATTTGACTTCTACTTATATGCAAGAACTCAAACTCAAAGGAAATAAAAGAGGTATAGTCTCTGCTGGTTTAGCGATTACTAATATTGGTTCTAAGATATCGTATACAGAAGACGCTTTAAATAAAGACTTTATTCCTACAAATATGGGAATAGGTGCAGGATTTAGATTATTCGCTAATGATTATAACGAGATAGCTTTCTATGCTGATATCAATAAATTATTAGTGCCTACACCGGACACTATTACTGACGACAAAGGGAATTTTGTATACAAACAAAAATCACCAATTGCGGGAATTTTCACTTCTTTCGGTGATGCTCCAGGAGGGTTTAAAGAAGAAATGAAAGAGATCATGTATTCAATAGGAATAGAATATTGGTACGACCAACAATTCGGTGTGAGAGCTGGGTATTTCAATGAAAATGCATTGAAAGGAAATAGAAAATACTTCACAGCAGGTGTCAGTGTCAAATACTCTGTATTCGGATTGGACTTTTCTTATTTAGTACCTACTTCTAGTCAAAGAAATCCATTAGATAATACTTTTAGATTTACACTACAATTCGACTTTGATAAATTAGGCAGAGGAAAATATACTGAAGAGGAATTGAATGCTATTCCTTAATTAGAGAAATTATATTCTATTACAAAACATAAGCTCTGGGTGTAAACTCAGGGCTTTTTTGTTGTGTAGAAATCTTAAAAAAAATCTGTCTTAATAGACATTTTGGAGGTTAACTTTTTCTGTACTCCATTACTGTATTAGATTTGAGTTATTTGAAAAGTTAGAATAAAAAAAGTGCTTTTATTGTTACTTTCTATCTAAAATTACTTGAATCTCAAATATGAGTATCCGACATTCATATGACACTGCAATTAAACATCTTTTCAGGTTGAAATGTCAGGATATTATTCCTCATAACATCCGATCTAATATTCCAAAATCTTGTATCCATAGGTGGAAAAATGAAAATCCAGATAAATATATAGGAACTGAGCTGAATAAATTAAGTAACGAGAAACTACAAACCTTACAACAATTCGCTTCAGATAAAAATGCTCAAAAAGTATTTATAGCTTATGCTCGACTACTGATCACTTGTAGACAAATACTTGTATCAACAGGAGTGCTTCAATCTACTCTTCTTTTTCATAAAGAAAAAATCATTCAAGTATTACATCAAATTAAGTATACCATCTCTCTGAATAAATCTCTAAAAATACTCTCTATTCCTAGAAGCACTTATCAACTTTGGTTCTTCAAGTCTAAATTTCCATGTACTTCTTCTCTTTTCTCTATGTGTAGAAAAAGGTATATCCATCAGCTTTTGCCAAAAGAACACGCTAAAATGGAAGAGCTCCTTCGTGATCCTCAATATGTACACTGGCCCATTATATCTATCGCTCATTATGCCAGAAGAAATAATCTCCTGACTGTAAGTATTTCTACATGGTATAATTATGCTAAGATGATGGGATTCAAAAGAAGAGTCATTCCCAATCCGAAGAAATACCGTATTGGACTCAAGGCAGCATTTCCTAACCAATACTGGCATGCAGATGTCACCTTGTTTGATACTTTGGATGGCATCAGACATTACATTTATCTAGTCTCTGACAATTTTTCAAGAAAAATACTCGCTTGGAAAGTAGACACACAACTCTCCAATGTCGTTAAGTTAAGCTCATTTGTCATCCTGAAAGGATCTAAAATCAATATGATAAAGAATATTTTATTTTTTCTTCTCATACTTTTTTTAGTAAAAAGTATGCAAAAAATCGCGCTGGATTTCTCGGCGACCCACTTTCTGCTCGAAGGCTACATCTTCAAAACTCCTTCTTCTTCTGAGTATAGCTCAGAAGAAGTCGTCAAACAGTTGAAGATGTTACGCCTTTTTCACAGAGTGGGTGCCCGCCTGCAAAATCTAGGCGCAGGGAGTCGTACGACTATTGATCTAGATATCTATCGAAATACTATATAAACCAATATTTTTACCTTATTAGACGTAAATCTACTATCACAATTACTCTCTCGTCAGAATGACATTTTCCACTAACTTAACGACATTGCACAGCTCTCTGCAGAAATTCGTCTACAAACCATAAAAGAAGCGTGGAATAATGCTAACGATACTTTTTCATCAGTACAGGATATAACACTTGTTACCGATGGTGGTTCTGAAAACAATAATGCTATTGTAAATGGATTTATAGAACAACATCAAGAACATCTTCAAAAGAAAATAGCTCTTAAAGATATTCCTTATTCTAATTCTTCTATAGAAGCTATCAACAAGACACTCAAATACAGATACCTATATCTTAGGCCTTGTAAAGCTGAACAGTTTCAATCAAAGTTACAAGAAAGCATACACGATTATAACCACATCAGACCTCACGGCTCTCTGAACGGACTAACACCTGATGAAGCTTATCTTTCTGAAGCAAGTCCAAACATCAAAGCTCAAATGACAAAAGCTAGAACTGAAAGAATTGAGAAAAACCGCACTTTCAATTGTAAAACATGTAAGAAATAGTCGAAAAATCACATTTAAAGAATATAGATCATCTAGCAATTAGAATTTTTTAGAATCGATTAATAATTTGAATTTTCAAAACTCAACAAAATTATAACCATCATACATTTGAATAAAAAATATATAACTAAATGCTTTGCAGCACCGTTCCTTATAAGAAACCTCTTCTTCTAACAAAATCATAGAATTTGCGGCTCTTTTTCTAACAAACTCACAGAAGTTGCTGACCTGTTTTTTAAATATTTTCATGGAATTTGCAGGGGAACAAAATTATTAAGGAAACCTATTATAATCAACCCTCACTTCTCCATACTCTTTCTCATACCAATCAATGTATTCAGTTGCTGCACTCAGCAAATCTGACTCCTCTATGGTAAAATGCAACACCTTTTTCTTCTTGTTATCATATACAATCCATTCAAATTTCTCGTCCTTATAATATGCTAACATACTAAACTCATCCATTTGTTCTCCCATCCATCGAATAAATTTCATTACCACGCTATGATACTCCTCATAGGTGAAATTTCCCTCTAGTATCCGATTAAAGACCTCTGTCGGTGTCATATGACTGAACATATCATTATATAAATTCTCTTTATGAAACAACAGCTTTTTAAAGTTCCCTATGGAACTAGATAATTTCCCTTTCCTTTTATAATGTCCTATAGGTTTCCCGCAAATCCATAATCGCAAATTGGATTTATCAACTGCACCATTGATTTTAATTTCAATTGCAAACTTGTCTTTCTCTCCAAATATTTTCTCTATTTCAGTCATTTTATTTTGCTTTTTTAGGTTTCTGGGGCTGTAAGTCTCTTTTTCTCCAGCCATTTCTTTGTCTATCTAATAATAATCTACCTGCTGTTATTCTTGCTCCATCACTTGTAGAAATTGTTTTATTATCTATCCTTGTGGATTTTGCGATATTGCCATCCGAATTTAACAAAATAATTGCTGTTTCTGCTCCTTTTATTTCATAGTTGGAGCCTATTGCTATTATCTCTACATTTAAAGATTGTTCTTCATCAATCTTATATCGACCTCCCACAACTTTATCTGTAGTTATCCCATAATATGGAAGACTCGTTTCCACCAAGCCACCTGCTTGTTTAAACGACCTTGTTGTCTTATACAAATATGTTTGACGATTCCCATCATCATCAGGAACAGGGGCTGTGCGAGGGTCAAAAAGAGGCTTAGCAATACTTTCTGGCAAAGTCATCTCCCTCATGTCCCCTTTTAAAGACATGATAGTGGATATCATGGTAGCTTTTGAAGCAAGAAACCCAAGACCTTTCAGTGAATGTCTTTTCAATACTTGCCATGAAGTTTCTTTTACAACTTTTTCAGATACTTTCTCAAGAACAGGTACAAAGATTGGTATATTGGTTTTAGCTTGTTGAGGATTTTCATCCCCCTCCCCATTAAAATCTATTTCAGAAACAGGGCTATTTCTATGATATGCAAAAGGGGTTTGCCATGCATAATCAGCTTCTCTCGGGTCGGGACTAAACATTCTTCCTAGTCTCGGATTGTACATTCTAGCACCTAGATCGTAGCCTCCGTCCTTGCCGTAAATTTCATCTATTTTCTCAGCACCATTAAACCCGAACCTATACCTACTCTCCTGATCTGCTAATTGTAGGTTAGATCTATCGCAGTTGAGTGTTTTTACAAAACCTTCTTTGAGCTGGAAGTCGTCTAGATAATAGTAGTTATCCGCCGCTCCTGATTCTCCGATAATCATCAAACTCATCTCTGACTCTCTAGCGGTAAAGCGAAGTGAAATACTGTCGCCTATCTCTGTGCTATCAATGAATAATTGCTCCGTAGGATCCAACATGCCCAGTTCAAAGGAGCTTTGGGGGATCAGCATCAATTGCATTTTGCGCAGTGCTGCTTCGCCCTGCTCCAGCTGATAGCTCAGTTCATACTCCTTGTCTACCTGTAAACCCGATAAGCGTCTATGTACTACTCCCACATAGTTCTCAATATCCTCCTCAAAGGGATCTTCCACCACTTCCACTCGCATACGTCCTGCTACAGTATCATGACTGATATAACTCACAAGAGTACTATCATTGGATATCAGACTGTCTGGCCAGATAGAACTGCGCCAATCATCGTACACACCACTGGTATCATCAAAGGTCATACTCAAAAGGGTATCTCTCTCAAAAGGCTCTATGGAGATCACTTTCACATCGTCTAATAGCACTCTACCGAACTCTGCACTTTGATACATCATCACTAAGCTCATCTTGTCGGTATTAGGACGGAAGGTAAAATAGAGGGTCGTCACTTCAAAATCTTCTGCCACAGCATGAGCCATAGGTTCTTCTGATAAGGTACTAAAATTCACATTGGCTGCTAGCTCATCATAGACGCCCAAGGATACTTTGGCATTCGGATGGTCGGGTAGTGTCACTTTTGCCATCACCATATTATAAACCCCTGGCACGACATCTATCTCTCTGACCACTGAGCCTATCACGCCCACGTCATTGCCCCAAGGCCAAACGCGCATGGTTTCCTCCTCGCTTTGCCAGTCTATTCTACCCGCAGTCAAATCAAGACTGTCCGCAAACTTAGATCGCCAGCCTGATGCTGATGCACTGAAATCATTATCATACAATACATTAATATTGATGTCTAAAAGTTCCAAACTCAAACTATCTACATAGTAATAAGTACTTGAATCTCCTACGACTCCCAAAAGCAAGGTCTGTAATCCTCCACTGTCACTATAAAAAATCATCTCTAATGCTTGATTCACATCAAAAATTTTCATATCTCTTATATTGGATTCACTGTGATCTGTGGTCAGTGCCATGATTCCTGTCAGCTCATTACTAGTACTGATCACTGAGATAGTAGGACGGAAACGATAATAACGCTCTGCTTCCAGTACCACATCTTTCATGAGAATCCCTACATATTCAGGAGCCTCCTCTTCTAAAAGATTTACTCTTAACCGGTTCTCAATCGTATCGTATGATATTATTCCCATAGACAAGGTATCGTCGTCTTCTACAAAATAAGAATAAATATCTTCTGGTAGGCTATCAAAACCTATATTCCATAATAGTTCAGTACTATCAATATCAAAAAGATTGAAACTAAAATTATCTATAGAATAAGCTATCTCTGGTTTGTATCCCATACTATCACTTACCACTATTATCTCAAATTCATACTGATCTGTAGTTGCTGTAAAATCCAATCGATAAGAGCCACTTCCATCTACTGGCACTATACTTTCAAATCCATTAAAATCTAAAGGCTCAGCAATGCCAGTCAGATATGATTTCCATGCGCCTGCAAATAAATAGTCAAAAGAGGTCGTATCATTTAATGTTAAATCAAACTCTACTCGATATTGTTTGCCGGGTATAGTTTGTAGTTCTTTTGCAATCAATGCCACATAACTATTATTTTCTTCTTCCCCTGTTTCTGAGAAAATATCACTAAACCAATATGGATGAATAACATTTGTATCTAGTACACATTTATAACGAATACTATGAATCATAAAGACCTGCAGTTTCGTCCGTTTCCATAATTTCACTAATTAAACGTTCTTGCTCAGCTTTCATATTCTTTTTATATGATACTACATCTTCATATTTAATCCGTCTGTGTTTACCAACTTTAGTAAACTTAATTTTCCCTGACTCCAGGAGCTTTACTACATGAGGTCTAGAACAACCAATATTTCAGCAGCAGCTTGAGTCGTCACTTCATTGCAATTGGCACAATAGACACTAGTTTGCCTTGACTTGTCTCATTTAGAATTTTAGCTAATAGTTTTAATGCACCAATTGGAATTCTAATTTGATCTTGCGTTTCTTCTATCTCTATTTTCGGATTCTGATCTTTTAAATTATTTAAAATTGAAACCAATGCATCGTGAGATAACATTGCTGCTTTTTGTTCTTCTTTAGATGGTCTTAAAACAGTTTAGAGTAAATTCATTTTATTTATTTTACAAATACTCACGAAATACAAACGAAACAATCAAAATAAACGAAACAAAAAATCATGAATGGATATTATGTAGCTACAAATCTCTCACACACCTAAAACCCATATTACTCAACCCAGTATCTGGTGAACTTTTCATTCTTCTTGCTACTCGATAACCAGAACAATAACTGTCATTGCATAAAAAAGAACCACCCCTTGCTACTTTTTTAGGAATAGTAGGTTCGTCAGGATCATAACTTGTTTTTGGACCTAATGGATTATTTGCACCATCTTTGATCTGTTCGTAATAATCACTTCTATACCAATCAGAACACCATTCCCACACATTCCCTGCCATGTCGAATAAACCATAACCATTCGGCGCGAATGAGCCTACTGGAGCAACTCCGTAAAAGCCATCAAGCTGTGTATTTGTATTTGGAAAACTACCCTGCCAACTATTGGCTTTTGGTTTTCCTGCATCTACATGTTCATTTCCCCAAGGATATATTGCATCTGAAAGTCCACCTCTTGCAGCCCACTCCCATTCTGCTTCTGTAGGCAATCTTTTACCAGCCCATCGAGCATAGGCATTCGCATCTTCCCAACAGACATGAACTACTGGATAATTGTCTTTTGCTTTGATATTACTTTCAGGACCTTCGGGATGTCGCCAATCTGCTCCAGCAACCCAATTCCACCATTCATGATAACTGTCTAGGTTTACAGATTTATTGGGTGGAGTAAATACTAAACTAGCAGGAACTAGTAAACTTTCGTCAGGTTTTTTTGTACCCGAGGGCAATTGTTTTTTTATTTCTTCCCAATCAGGTTTCCTTTCTGCGACTGTTTGATACCCTGTAGCTTTTACAAATTCATTGAACTGCTGATTGGTTACCTGATGCTTATCCATCCAAAATCCATTGACAGTAACTTTATGTTTAGGATATTCATCTTTGGAAGCTTGATCATTATCTGCACCCATTAAGAAAGTGCCTGCGGGAATTTTTTCCATTCCGATAGTAGAACTAAAACTCTGTCTATTAGAATCTAAATTTGAAGTAGATGTTGATGGAAATCCAGATGGAATTACAGAAGAGCAAAAAATTGTCGTGTCCGAAAGTTCGCTATTTTTCGCATCCAATACATCATCATTATCTGCTTTAAGATTACACGAAACTATACATAAAGCTATGAATGATAAAATGTAGTATTTGATAATTGATTTCATGGAGATTGCGTAAATGTATTATATTCTGTGTGTTTTTTTAATACTATTGATATTAATCAGTGCTATTTTATTTACTACAATAGCTTTTAATAACTTCTTTCGCATCATTATCACCCAGATCATTCGCTTTTCCTAAGTCTTCACATCCTTCTAATTCCATACCATAAGTAAGATATACAAGCCCTCTCCAATAATAGTTTGAAGGCAATTCAAATTGATTTTGAATACAAAAATTAAAATCTAAAAATGCTGAATTAAAACTATCAATATTATATCTTGAAATTCCTCTTTCAAAACGAATTTCTTCCATTTTAACATCAAATTGAAATCCAGTTTCAACAAGTGGGTTTTCAACCCAATTAAAATAGAAATCTTCATTCCCTTTAGTTGAAATTGCTGAGTCAAAGTCTGCAATAGCTCCTATATAATCTTGTAGTCTTTTTTTATTTTTTCCTCTATTAAAAAACGCAAGAGTATTTTTAGAGTCAATTTCAATTATTTTAGAATAATCTTCAATAGCGCCATAGTAATTTTTCAAAAATGATTTATCGACGCCTCTATTTATTAAAGCGAAAATGTTTTTGGGATCTTTTACAATTGCAATATTTAGCAAAGCAATTGCTTCTTCAAATTTCCCTTCCATTTCTAATACTTCAGCTTCTTTATTATAATCAGAAGAAGTTTTGAAATCACAAGAAGTCAACAGAGCAATAATAATCGTGTACAGAATTTGTTTAGTAGTCATATCAAATAATATTATTAATGATATAATCTATAAAGAAAGCTTTAAATGATTCCAATTTCATTTAATTCTATTCTCTATCAATTCATAATTGGTACTTCTTCCTCCTGATTCTTCTTGTTTTAAAATACCCTTATCCATCAAATCCTTGATATCTCTTAATGCTGTGTCAGTAGAACATTTAGTAATTTTTGCCCATTTAGAAGTTTTTAGCTTTCCTTCAAAACCATCTAATAATTTATTCAGCATCAATCTTTGTCTATGATTTAAAATAGTTTCATTATGATAGTTCCAAAATTCAATTTTATAAAAAACTATATTTAATGTTTCTTCTGTTGAAATTAATGTTCGATACAAACAGTTTAAAAACCATTCTAACCATTTTGTAATATCTCCTTTACTATGCTGTACTTGTTGTAAAATATCGTAATAGTTCTTTTTTTCTATCAATATTTGATTCGAAAGACTATAAAATCTTTGAGAACTTTCTTCTGATTGCGCCAGTAACATATCCGATATAGCTCTTGCAATACGACCATTGCCATCATCAAAAGGATGAATTATTATGAACCAAAAGTGAGCAATGGCAGATTTAAGAACTCTATCAATTTTCACATCACTATTTAACCATTCCAAAAAAATATTCATTTCATGTTGAAGAACTAAAGGTGAAGGAGCTTCATAATGTACTTTCTCCTTGCCCATAGGCCCTGAAACTACTTGCATATCACCTGTGCGATAGCAACCGCTTTCGATTCTGTGCATACCACTCCAACCTGTCGGAAACAATGCAGCATGCCAACTAAATATTCGCTCATTGGTAAGTGGTTTAAAATATTTTTGAGTAGCATCTAACATCATATCTACTACTCCTTCTACATTTCTATCTATATGAACTAAACCGGTATCTTCTAATCCTAAATGCCGAGCGATAGAAGAACGAACTTGTTCATAATTTAATATCTCCCCTTCTATTTCTGATGTTTTTAATACATCCAAAGTCAAAGCTGACAACATAGTTTCTTCTTTAATCGAAAATCCAAGTGCTCCCATCTGCCCAATAATTTTACCTTGTAGATGTCTAATTTTGCCTAAAATTAATTGAATTTCATTTTCGTCCCATTTGAAATGAGGCCATTCTTCATATTGATAAATATATTTTGACATTCTAGAAAAATCTGTATTTGCGGTAAATATACAATCTATTCGCCGCATATTTAAGGGGAATAACAACTCTATTCATCGCAAAAAATATAAAACTGAATAACTTTTTGTCTTTCAAGAGATTATTCATACGTCAAAATTGCATTTAACATCAACAAAATTGAAAATATAGATCAGCAAAAACTCTACTACTTTCAATATGAACCTAAAACAAAAAAGTCCATGGCTAAAAACCATGGACTTGATACTTTATAAATTAATTAGAAAATTATAGTTTTCTTTTCACTGCTACTTTCTCGAAAGATTCAATAATGTCATTGACTTGAATATCGTTGTAGTTTTTAATTTTGATACCACACTCAAATCCTTTAGCAACTTCTCTTACATCATCTTTGTATCTCTTCAGAGCTTCTAATTCACCTTCATAGACAACTATACCATCTCTAATGACTCTAATACCATTCGCTCTAAGAATTTTTCCGTCTTGAACGTAACATCCTGCAATAGAACCTAGCTTGCTAATTTTGAAGACTTCTCTAACTTCTACGTTAGCAACAATTTTATCTTCAAACTTAGGCTCTAGCATTCCTTCCATTGCTTTCTTGACATCATCAATAGCGTCATAAATAATAGAATAGTTACGGATTTCAATGCTTTCTCTATCTGCAAGCTGTCTAGCATTAGCAGAAGGCCTAACTTGGAACGCTACGATAATTGCATCAGATGCTGCTGCTAATAACACGTCGTTTTCTGTAATTGCACCTACACCGCTCAATACGATAGAAACTTGAATTTCTTCTGTAGATAGTTTCAATAATGAATCGCTTAATGCCTCTACTGAACCATCCACGTCTCCTTTTACAATGATCTTCAGTTCTTTAAAGTTACCTAAAGCAAGACGTCTTCCAATCTCATCAAGAGTGATATGTTTAGTAGCTCTAATTCCTTGCTCTCTAAGGATAGTAGATCTTTTGTTGGCGATTTCCTTAGCTTCTTGCTCTGATAGATAAACTTTAAATTTATCTCCAGCAGTAGGAGCTCCATTCAAACCTAATAATTGAACAGGTTGAGAAGGTTTAGCTTTCTTGATTCTTGTTCCTCTTTCATTGGATAAGGCTTTCACTTTACCATAATATTGACCCGCAACTACGAAGTCTCCAATATTCAAAGTACCATCTTGAACCATTAAAGTAGAAACGTATCCTCTACCTTTATCTAGAGATGCTTCAATTACGCTACCGTTAGCAATCTTATTAGGATTAGCTTTCAGGTCTAATAATTCAGCTTCTAAAAGAATTTTCTCTAAAAGGTCTTCAACATTAGTTCCTTTTTTGGCAGAAATCTCTTGACATTGGTATTTACCACCCCACTCTTCTATAAGAATGTTCATGTCTGCCAATTGCTTTTTAATATTTTCTGGATTCGCTGTTGGCTTATCCATTTTGTTGATTGCAATAATCATTGGCACTTCAGCTGCTTGTGCGTGACTGATTGCCTCTTTAGTTTGAGGCATCACATTATCATCTGCTGCTACTACGATTACTACTATATCTGTCAGCTTAGCTCCACGAGCACGCATTGCTGTAAACGCTTCGTGACCTGGTGTGTCTAAGAATGTGATTTGTTTTTGGCTATCAGGCAATGTCACTTCGTAAGCTCCAATGTGCTGAGTGATACCACCCGCTTCACCTGTTACGATGGTTGCACTTCTGATATAATCCAATAAAGAGGTCTTACCGTGGTCAACATGACCCATGATAGTAACAATAGGAGATCTTGAAATTAAATCTTCTGGGTTTTCCTCTTCTTGAGGAGTCTCTTCATCTTCAATGATATTGATAAAGTCTACTTCGAAACCAAATTCACCAGCAACTAATTCAATCACCTCAGCATCAATACGCTGATTGATAGAAACAATTACTCCTAAACCAAAACAAGCAGAAATTACTTGAGTAGGAGAAACGTTCATGATATTTGCTAATTCACTTACAGAAATAAATTCTGTTACGCTGATTTTGGATATTTCGTTGCTTTCTTCATTTGGACTATAACCATCATCTCTTCTGGTTTTACGGTATTTGGATTTATTAGATCTAGATCTATTTCCTCCACCCAATTTAGCCATTGTGGCTTTGATTTTATCATCAATTTCTTTTCCTGAAATTGCTTGATTTTCATCTCTTGGTTTATCTCCGCCTCTAGTAAATTTACCACCTGGTCTACGAGCTCCAGGAGCTAATGGGCGACCTACGCCACCTCCACCAGCAGGACCTCTACCTCTTGGAGGACCAGCAGGTCTAGCGATTCTGTCAGAACTAGTTGCACCTTTGTCATCAGTTGTTACTTTATTGACATCGACGACTTTACCACCTATACGTTTTCTTTTACGTTTTTCGTTAGCAGTATTTTTACCGTAAGATTTTTTATTATCTGTGGATGGTTTTTTACTATCAGGTAATTCTATTTTACCCATAATCTTCACACCGCTTAATTTCTCTGCCTCAGCTCTAATTACCGTTGGTTGTAAATCAGCAGTATGAGTAATCGGTACAACTACAGGAGCTGGAGTGATTACTTTTGGTGCTGGCTTTTTAGCAGCAGATGTAGGTGTTGGTTTTTTATTTCCTGCAGGTTTCTTTTTAGATAAATCTATTTTATCCACCACTTTAATAGCAGGTTTCTCAACAGGTTGTCTGTCGATTATAGGAGCTTCTACAGTTTCTGCTTTTGGCGATTCTGGTTGAATTGGCTCTGCTTTTTTAGGTTCTTCTTTAATTGCTTCAGCTTGGACTGGCTCTGACTTAACTTTCTCAGCTTTAGCTGGTTCAGGTTTCACTGGCTCAGCTTTTACAGATTCCGGTTTTGCAGGTTCTGGTTTTACAGGTTCTGGTTTCACCACAGGCTCTGCAGCAGGTTTTTCTACTTTCGGAGCTTCAGGCACCACAACAGGCTCTGATGGTTTTGCTACAGGCTCTACAGCTGCAGGTTTCTTAGCATCAAGATCCATTTTGCCCACCACTTTAGGTCCTTCGACAATGATGCGAGGGCGCTCAATGACAACAGCTTCTTCTCTAATTTCCTCTGCTTTGTCTTTTCTGATTTTCCCGATGTTAATTTCTTCTGCTTTCTTTTTTATAGCTAAATCTTGCTTAAAAGCACTCAGAAGAAGATTGTATTGTTCAGGGGATAGTTTTGTAGTAGGTTTATTTTCTACAACTTGTCCCTTTTCAGCTAAATGATCAACGAGAGTATGAATACCAACATTCAACTCTTTCGCTGCTTTCACTAACTGTATCGACTTATTTTCTGTCATTATAGACTTTTAGTTTCTTATACAAATGTACAATAGAAGTACACGATTTTTAATTATCAAATTCATCTTTTAGAATACGAAGGACATCATCAACGGTTTCCTCTTCCAAGTCAGCACGTCTAATTAGTTCATCTCTATCTAATTCTAGAACACTTTTAGCTGTGTCACAACCGATGTTTTTCAAGGCATCAATTACCCATCCATCGATCTCGTCTCCGAATTCTTCTAGATCTACGTCATCCTCCACTTCATCGATATCTCTATAAACATCGATTTCATATCCTGTCAAACGACTCGCAAGTTTAATATTCAATCCACCTTTACCAATAGCCAATGATACTTGATCGGGCTTAAGATAAACTGCTGCTTTTTTATCATCAGATACTTCTATCGATGAGATTTTAGCTGGAGATAATGCTCTCTGAATGAATAATGTAGTATTGTTTGTAAAGTTAATGATGTCAATATTCTCATTTCTCAACTCTCTAACGATACCATGGATTCTTGAACCTTTCATACCTACACAAGCTCCTACTGGATCGATACGATCATCGTAAGACTCCACAGCTACTTTAGCTCTTTCACCTGGTTCGCGAACAATTTTTCTGATAGAGATTAATCCATCAAATATTTCTGGCACTTCTAATTCTAATAATTTTGCAAGGAAAGATGGGTCAATTCTAGAAAGAATAACTCTAGGATTAGCTCCTCTCATCTCCACGTCTTTAACTACGGCTCTAAGTGTATCTCCTTTTTTGTAAAAATCTGTTTTGATTTGTTCAGTTTTAGGCAATAACAACTCATTTCCTTCGTCATCCAATAGCAACATTTCTTTTTTCCATACCTGATAGACTTCAGCAGTAACTATTTCACCGATTCTATCTTGATATTTTTTAAAGATTTCGTCTTTCTCTAATTCTAAGATTCTTGAAATCAATGTTTGTCTTGCAGCAAGGATAGCTCTTCTACCAAAAGATTCTAAAGTAATCTCTTCATAACAATCGTCTCCAATTTCTAGTTCCGGATCTACTTTTAAAGCATAAGTAAGTGATACTTCTTGTAAATCTTCTTCAACTGCTCCATCTTCAACAATAGTTCTGTTATGCCAAATTTCTAAGTCACCTTTATCTGTATTGACGATAATATCAAATTGCTCGTCAGATCCATATTTTTTACGCAACAAAGTTTTAAATACATCTTCTAACACACGCATCATCGTGGGTCTGTCAATGTTTTTAAATTCTTTAAACTCGGAGATCGAGTCTACCAATTCTGCACTATTCATAAGTTATCCTATTTGAATACGAAATGTTTTCTTGTATATTTAATATCTGCATTAGCGAAGGTTTTTTGCTCTGCAGGAATAATTTCTTTTTTCTTTTTTTGCTCTGCTACTTCAATTGTCACTGAATTCTCATCAAAAGCTTTCAATTCTCCAATCTCTTTAATACCAGACAACAACAACACTTCTACTGGCTTATTCAACCATTTCACATATTGCTCGGTCACTTTAAAAGGCTCATCTAATCCTGGAGAAGAAACTTCTAACAAGTATTTTTCACCAACTAAAGCGTTAGACTCTAAGTAATTTTCTAGAAATCTTGATATATCAGTACACTGTTTAATTGTAATGTGTTCTGTCTTACCATCTAAAAATACACCAATTCTTGAAGTTACAGAAATTTGTATATCTACTAAAAACAAATCTGTATCTTGAATGCGTTCTTCAATCGCCTCGGTAATTTTCAGCTTAAGATTATCTATATTTTCCATAACTAAAAGTCTAACAAAATAGGGGACTGCAAGGGTCCCCTATCTTTCGACGACACAAAGATAGAAAAAATTTAGATGAATAATATCATTTTACTATAATTAGAAAATGACTTTATGGTAAAGAATTGTTTAATTATTACAATTCGAGGGTTTCCCAATGTCCAGAAGGAATTTCTTCTTTATCATGGGTCACATACAAAATGGTTCTACTTTGAGAAAACTCCTCTATTTTGCCCTTAAAGTGCTCTCTCCACTCAGTATCCATTCCTTGAAGTGGCTCATCTAAAATCAATAACTCTGGATTTCTAATCATCGCTCTAGCTATCAAAATCATCTTTTGTTGTCCCAAAGAGAGGTCTCCTAATTTGAGCGTTATTATTTCATTGATTCCTAACCAACCCACTAATTCCTGTACTTTTTGTTTTTCATTTTGAGACAAAGCTGTTGTTTGTCCTACGATATCGTTCCATCCTGATGCGATAATGTCATGAGCAGTTATACTTGAATCAAAAAATCTTAACAATTCGGGAGAAAAGAAACCAATTCTTTTTTTAATTTCCCAAATGCTTTCCCCTGATCCTCGTTTATTACCAAATAGATGTATTTCATTAGAATATGCTTGAGGATGATCTGCCATAATGAGGGACAAAAGAGTAGATTTCCCTGAGCCGTTTTTACCTTTTATAATCCATCTTTCTTTTGGTAGTACTGTCCATTCTGGTATATTCAAAACTGTCTTGCTGCCGTACGTGACTCGGATATTAGACATTTGAATTGTCTTTTTAGAAAGATCTATAGCAGGATTTTTAAAGCACTCTGGCAAATCATTTCCCTGTTGAACAGTATGAACGTTTTTAAATTTCAAAGAATTCGTAACAAAATCCATGGAAGCAATTTCATGTTCATGAGCTGCCATCAAAATATTTATCCCTTTATCGACTAATGTTCTGAGTTGAGCATTCAATGAATCTCTTGCATCCTGATCTAAACCAGTATAAGGATTGTCTAAAATTAATATTTTGGGCTGCTTAGCTAGCGCAATCGCAATCATTAGTCTACGGGTCTGACCATTAGATAATTGCACAAAAGGTTGATAGAGTAATCCATCTAGATTCATCCAATCTGCAGCTAATTTTGCTGTAGTTTCATTTTGCTGGGCTGCTTGAATTAGCACTTCCCAGACTGTAGGAATATCATCTTGTTCTGCGGCTTGAAATCTTCTTTGATAATATAAATCTTCAATATAAATCGTAGGGATTTTAATCTCTTGAGGTACAAATGCTATCCAATCTGAAATAAATACCTTCTCTTTAGATTTGGCTTTTAAAATTTCTAATAAGGGAAATGAAATTTTAGAATCCGGAGTAAATATTATACCTGCAATAATTTTGAGGAAAGTAGTTTTACCGCTTCCAGTTGGTCCAGTCACGCACCAAACTTGTCCTTTTTTCCAAATAAATGAAAAAGACGGTTGCAACAAACAACCGCCTCTTATTATATGAATATCTTTAAAAATTGCAATTTCATCACCCATCATTGCTACTGGATATTGGACCTTGAAGAAATCTCTTATTAAAAATCATGATAGTTACAATTCCAATGGAAATCGCTGAATCAGCTACATTGAAAATATATTGAAAGAATGAAAGTTCAGACCCGCCTATTATTGGAATCCAGCGAGGCCAAGTCGTCTGTACCATCGGAAAGTAGAACATATCTACAACTCTTCCATGAAGCCATTCTCCATATCCTCCTTCTGGGGGAAACAAAGTAGCTACTTGACCATAGCTATGATTGAAAATTACTCCGTAAAAGATACTATCTATCAAATTTCCCAATGCACCGGCAACTATAAGTCCTACTGCAAAAACTAATCCTGTATGATAATGATTTTTAATCAGGTAATAGATATAGTAAATTCCCATAGGAACCGCTAACATTCTGAAGCTCGTCAATAAAAGCTTGCCCATCTTGCCACCTATTAGCCAACCAAATGCCATTCCTTCATTTTCTACGAACTGTATCTTAGCCCATGAAAATCCTAATAAATCAAATCCATCTCCGTAAACGAAGTTGAGCTTGATCCAAAACTTTAATAGCTGATCTCCTAAAATGACAAAGAGAATCATTAAACCTACGTATAGACCGATTTTTTTCACTGAGTTTATTTCTGCTTCACTTTAGCTTCCATACTCAATGTCGCATGAGGTACAGCTTTCAATCTATCTTTAGGAATCAATTTTCCAGTCTCTCTACATATTCCGTAAGTCTTATTTTTAATTCTTACTAATGCATTTTCTAGGTGTTGAATATGTTTGATCAATCTTGAAGCAATTTGATTCATGCTTTCTCTTTCTTGAGTGATTGATCCGTCTTCTAAATTGTTGAAATTATTTTCTCCTTCACCAGCAGATTTAATTTGCTCGTGATAGAATGTCAACTCTTCTTGTGATTTAGCTATTTTGCCTAAGATGAGTTCTTTAAATTCTTCTAATTCTACGTCGCTGTATTTTACTATTTCTTGGTCGCTCATTTTTCTATTTTTTGTATGTCCATTAATATTTCCTGATCATTCAATTCGTATGTTTTTGCATTTTCTAATACTTCAACAAATTCTATTTCAACTGCTAATGTTTCGCTGCAAATATATTTATTAAAAGATTGAATTGCATTTTCAATGATAGGATGTTTTATTATTTTTATTAAAATCTTATCCGTTACTTCTAACGCATTTTCTTTCCTTTGGTTTTGTATTTTATTAATTAATTCTCTTGCATAACCCTCGTTCAACAAATCTTCGGTTAAAGTAATATCCAAAGCTACTGTCCAACCTTTTTCGCTAGCTATTAACCAGCCTTCAATGTCTTCTGCGTGGATTTCTACCTCTTCCAACAACAATGTATACATTTGGTTGGAAGTTTCAATCTCAATAGATTGATTTGTTTCTAATTCTTTAATTTGTTCAGCATTCATTTCTGAAATAACTGCCGCTACTTCTTTCATTTTGCCTCCTAACTTCTTTCCTAATAATTTAAAATTAGGTTTTACTTTTTTAGAAACAATGCCAGTAGTATCTCTAATAAATTCAACGTTTTTGACATTGACCTCAGACATAATCAAATTCTGAACAGATTTGACCATTTCTTCTTGTTGGTTATCCAAAACAGGTACCAATATTTTAGCCAAAGGTTGTCTTACTTTGATATTCTCTTTTTTTCTTAACGAAAGAACTAAAGAAGTCAATTGTTGAGCAATGCCCATTCTTTTCTCTAATTCTTTATCAATCAAATCGTTATCTACTTCTGGAAAGTCTACTAAATGTACTGATAACGAATCACCCTCTTCTGCTTGAGCTAAGCTTCTAAATAACCAATCACTATAGAAAGGTGCAATTGGTGACATTAATTGAGCTACACCATTTAGAACGGTATGTAAAGTTTGATATGCTGCTAATTTATCTTGGTGGTCATCTGTTTTCCAAAATCTTCTTCGACTTAATCTTACATACCAGTTACTCACTTGATCATTGACAAATTCCATGATAGCACGAGCAGCTTTTGTAGGTTCATAGTCATCCATGTATTCTTGAACATCTTTAGTTAAAGTATTCAAGCATGAAATAATCCATCTATCGATCTCGGGTCTTTCTGAAACTTTAATTGCGCTTTCACTATTTGTAAATCCATCCACATTCGCATACAAAGCAAAAAATGTATACGTATTATATAATGTACTGAATAGCTTGCGTTGAACTTCTTCTAATCCTTCTAAATCAAATTTTAAATTATCCCAAGGTTGAGAATTTGAAATCATATACCATCTTGTGGCATCTGCTCCATATTTACCAATAGTATCAAAAGGATCAACACCATTGCCTAAACGCTTGGACATTTTATTGCCATTTTTATCTAATACTAATCCATTAGACATGACATTTTTATAGGCTACTGAATCGTATAACATTACAGCAATAGCGTGCAATGTATAAAACCAACCTCTAGTCTGATCGACTCCTTCTGCTATAAAATCAGCGGGGAAAGACCTTTCAAATATTTCTTGATTTTCGAATGGATAATGCCATTGAGCATAAGGCATCGCTCCTGAATCAAACCATACATCTATCAAATCCGCTTCGCGCTTCATAGGTAAACCTGAAGGTGAAACCAAAATGACTCCATCTACAAAAGGCTTGTGTAAATCTAAATTCTCATCAGATAAGTCAATCTCTCCCATTACTCCAGCTGCTTGAGCTTTAGCAATTTCAGATTTCATCTCTTCAATAGATCCGATACAGATTTCTTCTGTTCCGTCTTCTGTTCTCCAAATAGGCAAAGGTGTCCCCCAATATCTAGTCCGAGAAAGATTCCAATCTACTAAATTTTCTAACCACTGACCAAAACGACCTTCACCAGTACTTTTAGGTTTCCAGTTAATGGTTTTGTTCAATTCTACCATTCTTTCTTTGGCAGCAGTCACTCTTATGAACCACGAATCCAAAGGATAGTAAAGAATAGGCTTGTCGGTACGCCAGCAATGAGGATAAGAGTGCTCGTATTTCTCTGCTTTAAAACATTTATTATCTGTTTTGAGCATGATGACGATTCTCTCGTCTACTGTCAAATATTTATCTCTGCCTTGAAGTACTCTCGCAGCTTCTTTTTCTTCGTCGGTTAAATATGCTTCTTTGACTGGTTCGCCTGCAAAATCTGTAACAGATTCTATAAACTTACCCTGTCTATCTACTAATGTCAACGCGCCAATTCCATTTTCGGAAGCTACTTTCATGTCATCAGCACCAAAACTAGGAGCGATATGCACAATACCTGTTCCATCTTCGGTAGTAACAAAATCGCCTATAATGATTCTAAATGCATCTCCTTCTTCAGGTTGAGCATAAGGCAATAATTGTTCGTATCTCAATCCTACTAATTCAGCACCTTTTACTTCAGTTAGAATTTTGTAAGGAATATTTTTACTGTCATTTTTATAGGAATCAAAATCTACATTTTCATTCTCTGACTTGAAATATTTACCTAAAAGATCTTTTGCTAAAATCACTTGGATAGGCAAATGTGTGTACTGATTGAAGGTAGAAACTAATACATAATTAATTTTTGCACCTAAAGCCAAAGCGGTATTGGAAGGCAAAGTCCATGGAGTCGTCGTCCAAGCCAAAATATAAATATCTTCTCCTGAAGTAGCTGTGTTTAACTTTTGATATACCTCTAAATCAGAATGCACTAATTTGAATTGCGCTACCGCTGAAACATCTTTGACGTTTTTGTAACAACCAGGCATATTCAGCTCATGTGAACTTAGCCCTGTTCCCGCTGCTGGAGAGAATGGTTGGATTTTTAATCCTTTGTATAAATAATCTTTATCGTATAGTTTTTTCAATAAAGCCCAAATACTTTCGATGTAGTAGTTTTCAAAAGTGACATAAGGATTTTCTAAATCTACCCAATAGCCCATCTTTTGAGTCAAGTCGTCCCAAACGTTTTTGAACTTCATGACTTCAGAGCGACACTCTTTATTATAATCCTCTACAGAAATTGAAACTCCAATATCTTTTTTGGTGATACCTAATTTTTTCTCTACTTGTAATTCGATAGGCAAACCGTGAGTGTCCCACCCACCTTTACGTTCTACTAAATACCCTTTAGCACTTTTGTAGCGACAGAATAAATCTTTAATTGTTCTTGCCATTATATGGTGAATGCCGGGCATACCATTCGCAGAAGGAGGTCCTTCGTAAAAAACAAAACTTTCTTGACCTTGTCTATTTTCAATACTTTTTTCAAAAGTCTGGTGTTTCTCCCATAGACTGAGCACTTCAGATTCAATTTGTGAAGGTGTCAAAGATTTTGACTCTCTATATTTCTTGCCTGTATTTGTCATGATAAAAACCTCCAAGGTGGTTTTCTTTTTATTTGAAAGTGCAAAAATACGAAAAGCTAAGAACAAGCAGAATATTAATCATATAAGAATGATGAATTTTCATTAAATACATTTTTACTGTGGACTTTTTGTGATATTTCACACTTTTACGGTGGACTTTTTGTGATATATTACATTTTTACGGTGGACTTTTAATTTAGTGCATAAAAAAAGGGAATAATATTTCTACTATTCCCTTGATATTTATTGGTTAAAATTTACACGAAAGGAGTTTTCACTACTTCTGCTTTCAATAATTTACCTCTTAATGGTATAAATATTTCTGTTCCTATTTTAGAGAAATCAGTTGCAACATATCCCAAACCAATTCCTACTTGAAGGATTGGAGATTGAGTACCACTTGTGACTTTTCCTATAATATTTCCTTCTCCATCAGCTATTTCATAATCATGACGAGGAATACCTCTATCTATCATTTTAAAACCTACTAATTTCTTTTCAGCACCTTTTTCTTTTGCAGCTTGGATAATATCTTTTCCTATAAAATCTTTCTTCCAACTAGTTACCCATGACAAACCGGCATCAATCGGAGAAACATTATCATTGATATCATTACCATATAAGCAATATCCTTTTTCTAATCTTAGGGTATCTCTCGCTCCTAGACCAATAGGTTTGATTCCTTGCGGTGCTCCAGCTTCGAATACTTTATTCCAAATTTCTTCTGCATGAGCATTATTAAAATAAATTTCAAAACCACCAGAACCTGTATATCCTGTAGCTGAAATAATTACATTTTTAACTCCTGCAAAAGTCCCTCTTACAAATCTATAAAAAGGAATTTCCGATAAATTAATATCTGTCAATGATTGTAAAGCTTCAGCAGCTTTAGGCCCTTGAATAGCTAACAAAGCTGTCTCACCAGAAATATTATGCAGTTCTGCTCCTTGTGTATTATTCTTATTGAACCATGCCCAATCTTTATCTGTATTTCCAGCATTGACTACGCACATATAATTTCCATCGTCCAAATGATAGACTAATAAATCATCAATTATCCCACCTTCTTCATTAGGCAGATAACTATATTGAGCTTGACCGGGAACGATTTTAGAAACATCATTAGAAACAATATTTTGTAAAAACTCTAAAGCATTTGGACCTTTCACGATGAACTCTCCCATATGTGAAACATCAAAAACTCCTACTCCATTTCTTACGGTATTGTGCTCATCTATGATTCCAGAATATTGAACTGGCATATAAAATCCTGCAAAATCTACCATTTTGGCTCCTGCAGCTTCATGTATCTCTTTGAATGGTGTAGTTTTCATATGCTCCAAAAATATGAAATTTGTAAGTATGAATGTGAATGATTTAGACAATTTATCTTTCTACTATTTTAATTTTTCATGATACTTTCAATCTCTTAGCCTCCTATTTTCTATATTACCATGTATTCTCTTACTTTTGTGAGTTCATATTCAAATAGATTGTTTTAGAAATGATAGCATATATTACTGGAGCTACCTCAGGAATTGGCGAAGCATGCGCTAAGAAATTTGCAGCTATGGGTTGGGACCTTGTCATCACAGGCCGTCGAAAAGAAAAACTTGAAGAACTTCAATCTCAAATAATAGAACAATATTCTACTAAAGTTTTCACGCAGAATTATGATGTGAGAAATTTAGAAGATGTCCAAAAAAATATTTCTGCCTTAGATGAGCATTGGTCTAAAATAGACGTACTTATTAATAATGCAGGTCTTGCTGTCGGAAGAGGTCCCTTTCAAGAAGGGATTTACGAGGATTGGGAGAGAATGATAGATACTAATTTAAAAGGATTAATTTATGTATCGAGAGAGTTTGCTCCTATTATGATTAAAAATGGTAAAGGTCATATCATCAATATTGCATCATTAGCAGGCATCGAATCATACGGCGGCGGTAATGTATATTGTGCAACTAAGCATGGAGTAAGAGCTTTATCTAGAAGCATGAGAATTGATTTAGTGAAACATGGTATCAAAGTATCAGTCGTCAGTCCGGGTGCTGCAGACACTGAATTTTCTATAGTAAGGTATAAAGGCAACCAAGAACTTGCCGATAAAACTTATGATGGTTTTGAGCCCTTAAAAGGAGAAGACATTGCAGAAAGCGTGTTTTTTATCGCTAGCCAACCACAACATGTGAACATAGAAGAGATATTTATATTGCCGACAGCTCAAGCTTCCGCAACTATTTTTCATAAAACAAACTAATTAGCTGATTAAAGGTTATTAATAATAAAAACAACATGGAACAAAAATCTGTACCAGTCATGATATATACGGAGTCCACTCCAAATCCATTGACTTTAAAATTTGTAATCAATAGGCCATTAATGCCGAGTGATTTTGTAGAGCTCCAAAGAGCTGAAGAGGGAGAAAAAAGCCCATTTGCTAAAATGTTATTCGACATGGATGGAGTAGAAGGCGTTTTTATCAGTAACAATTATGTGACTGTTGGTAAAAACGAAAAGTATACTTGGCAAGAATTGATGATTCCAATCAAAGAAGCTTTGAAAACATTCTTCGATACAAATCAACCTATTTTCGAAAGTGGATTTTCTAAACCCGTAAAACAAGTTTCTAACGTAGTCGTAGAAGGTGATTCAGATTTAGAAATTAGAATTAAAGGTGTTTTGGACAAATACGTCAAACCTGCCGTAGCAATGGATGGTGGAAGTATCAGCTTCTCTTCATTTAGCAATGGTAAACTAGTCGTTCAGCTTCAAGGATCTTGTAATGGTTGCCCTTCTTCAACAGTAACTTTGAAACAAGGAATAGATGGTTTAATGAAAAGATTTGTTCCTGAAGTGCTAGAAGTTGTAGCCGAGGGAGAATAATATTTAGATGGATATTTAAAAATGCAATGCGACTATTATGGTCGCATTTTTTTGTGTTAATTTATAAGTTAGAAAATAGAACAACAACAGAACTCCTCTTCCTGCAGATAGAAAGCTTTTAATCAATGATGAATTATATAAAAATCATAGGAATTATTATATCAAGCTTTCTTTTTTGGTTTTTCTTACCAGAAAGTATAAGTTATTCTGCATCTGAAAAGCTAAATAAATCTACTGAAGTTCATTCTCCAAAATCCAACTTAAAATCTGTACAACCTTTATACGACCAATACATATCTCTGAAAGAAACAGATTTAGAAAAGGCTTCCAAATTTTTAGTAAAAGGTATACAACAGCTAAAAAAATGGGATAGAGATTCTTCTGAAAACACTCTTTTGATAAAAATGTATCTGGAATTATATAATGATTTATATGTCGAAGAAGAGGATATCGATACTTCTTTATTTACAGCATTAGAGGTCTTTCATTTGCCAAAAATACAAAATTCTGATCCTGCAATATTTGGTACACTCTGCTCTGATATTGGGAAGATGTATTCCATAAAAGAAGAGAACAATAATAGCATCGAATTTTATCAAAAAGCAATTGATGTATATGAAAATTCTCTCGTAAAAAATTATGTTGGTATAGGGTTGGTTTATAATAATCTAGCTTTTGTTTATGGCGAAATTGGCCACACTCATCAAGTGCTCAAAAATTATGAAAATGCTCAACGTATTTGGTACAAGCACTGCTATAATTACATCAGTTATAATAGTATAGTTTTACAAAACTTAATCAATACTTATATTGAATATGGGGATTTGAAATCTGCCGAAAGGTATTTAAAAATATTCAATAGTTATTTTTCAAAAACTATCAATCCTAAAAACATAGCAATAGAAAAACTTTCTACGAATGATTCGATTTTAAATGCTACCTACAGTTATTTAAAATCTAATATTGAATACAATATTACTATCCATCATTTGGACAAAGCTCAATTTTATATCCAACAAATGGAATCGCTCTATAAAGCTTCGAATGAAGATCAAAAAGCTTCTTTTGCTCGGTATGTTTTCACTTGTATCGAACATTTAGGTATTATATTGAAAAGTACGCAGCAATACGAATTATCTAAATCTACTTTTGAGAGAACTGAGAAATATATCACGAATGATTTTTACTCGATGAAGCTTCATGCGAATTTGGGAATTTTATATTACGACCAAAAAGAGTACAAATCAGCTTTGGAAGAAATCAACCAAGCAATCCAAATCTTGCCTCCTTCAAGTAAAAGCTTGAGCTATTTCATGTTGAGTACTTTGAAATCTGAATTACTCATGGAGTTAAGTCGGGAGAAAGAAAGCATTCAATTAATGAATCTTCTCTTTTCACAAATGTTAGACATTCCTTTGGAAAAACTTCAATTAGAAAAATTATCCTATAAAGATTTTAACGAACTCAATACAACAAGACATATTAGTTTGCTCAATAAATCTGCTGAAATTTTTGAATTATTATATGAGAAAAACCATTCCAAAACTTCTATTGAAAATGCTGCGAATTTTTATAAAATAGCTGCTGAAATGTTTAAACAATATTATTTAAAAGGATTTTACAACAAGGATTTAGATCAATATGCAAATAAAATCAATGAAGGATTAATCAATTGTCAACTGATTTTAAATAAAAAAAATAAAATCCAATCCATTTTAAATACTATTGAAAATAACGAGTCACAACATCTATGGAAAAAATTTATTGATAGACAATCTGAAAATACAAATTTATCTAACAATCAAAATTCCAAAAGCTCTTATTCCGAATTCAGCCAATCAGACTTTGACATTGAAAACTTTCAGAAAAAACTTTCAAAAAACGAGCTCATCGTTAAATATATAGTAGGAAGTAAAAACGTCTATGCTTTAGTGATTGAACAAAGTAATATCGAGCTTATTCTACTTCAAAACACCGAAGAGTTAAAATCATTATCTAAAAAATACTACCAACAAATTATTCAATTTGATAAAGATCTAGGAGTCTCTACAAGAGAACTTCATCGCCAATTAATCCTCCCACTACGGCTCAAAAAGCTTGAAAAAATCACTTTTATCATGGATGATTTTTTGCATTTACTACCCATGGAAACTATTTTAACACCACAAGAATTTGGTCAATTTATCTCTATTGGTTATGCTTATTCTCTTAAATTATTAGAGATACAATCTTCAATTAATATTCCTCTTCACAAAAATAAACTAGCCGTTTTTGCACCTATTTATACTTCTAATATTACAAATGATACTCGTCAGTTTAACCAATTGAATTTCACTCAAATGGAAGCAGATGCTATCATTCAATCTACAAATGGAAGATTATTTGAAGGGAAAAGCGCGACTAAAGAAAATTTCATCCAAGCTTTTTCTCAATATAATGTGCTTCATTTAGCCATGCATGCCATCATGGATACCAATAATTATGAACAAAGCTATTTAGCATTTCAAAACAATCAACCACTGTATTTCAACGAATTGTACGACATGAAGATTTCTTCACAACTTGCAATTTTAAGTGCTTGCAATACAGGAAATGGAATTTTAGAAAATGGAGAAGGAAATATGAGTCTTTCAAGAGCTTTTACTTATGCTGGAGTACCTGCAACGATTCATTCTTTGTGGGAAGTGCCCGATAAACAGACGGCTCAACTGATGGAACTCTTCTATGAATTACTTAAAGATGGTCACGATCCAGCAAAAGCTTTGACTTTAGCAAAAAAGGAATTTGTAAAAAAATATCCTCAAAATTTACATCCATTTTTCTGGGCTGGATTTGTTTTCAATGGGCATGCTCCATCTTTACCCAATCACAATTGGATACTTTTGGTAACGATTGCTTTTATGACGATTACATCATTAGGATTAGTTATTTGGAAAAGGAATTCTAATAAGCAAAGTGTTTAATTTATGAAGAATCTATAAGGTTATAGGCTATTATACTTTAAACAGTTCGACATTCTCGACGAAAGTTCTAAATATTCGAGATTCCTCCTTCGTCGGAATGACACACATATAACTACAATCGCTCTAATAATTCTGAAGCTTGCTCACTAAATTGTTGATGATTTTGAACAATCAATTTTAAAATCCCTTTCGCTTTTTTATTCTCTTTATTTTTCAAGTACGCTAAAGCTAAATACCATTCAGCGGGTTCTTGATATTTTCCATTTTGAAGACTCAGAGTTTGTAACTGAGTGATGGCTTTTTGATTTTGATTCAATTCTAGATTAGAAATACCAGCATATAAAAGCGCATAATCTTCTTTAATATTTTCAAATAAATTTGCAGACAATTCATAATTTTCTAATTCGTAAGCATTGAAGGCTTTTAATTCAGTAGAACTTTCAACTTGTCCTCTCACTAAAGGAACTACTTCATTAGGATATGGCTGAAAATATTCTGCATAAAGATTGGAGGAATCAGTACTAGAATAATAATAAATCGAGAAAATAGAAATTAAAACGATTCCTATAAATGAAGCTGCAATAGCAATCCATTGAAAAGTTTTGTTTTGTTTTGGAATATCTAAGCCTTGCAAAAAACGTTTCAAATCGTCACGTTCATTTCTTTTAATAGCTTCTTGTGTTGCTTTTTCAAATTCAACTTGATTTTTAAAATCTATATCCTCAAGCATCCATAGATCAAATATTTTCTGCTCTTCAGCATCTAATTGACGACTGAAATATTTAATAATCAATTCTTCTTTACTTTGCATACACTAGTTTTTTCAATTGAGATAGGCATCTGGACTTTTGGCTTTTGACTACATCTTTATTTGCATAATCACCTAATTGAACTATCTGATCTATCTTTTTCTCTTCATAATAAAATTGAATCAAAATCTTTTTACAAGCTTCGCCCATTTGTTCCAATTTCGATTGTATCAATTTTATTAAGGCTTCGTTTCGTTCTTCATTCTCCGAATCATCTTCCAATAATTCCCCCAAATCAGAAAAATCAACTTCCATCAATCTTGGCTTTTTATAGTGTTTAAATGCCATAAATTTTCCAATAGAAAATAGATAAGTGCTGATATTACTTTTCAATTGATCCAATTTTCCTCGTCGAATATTTTCTACCAAAGCGATAAATGCATCTTGATAAAAATCTTCAACGATATCATTCGGAACTCCATATTTCTGAACCATAAAACGCATAAAACCTGTTCTATTTTCTAAGTATAAGGTTTTGACTGCATCATTTGATCCATTCTTGACAGCATCGATGATCTGATCTTCTTTCAAATTAGTGTCGTTTGTAAATGAAAGTAAACAAAAAAGATATTTTCAAATATGAATTCCTGTATTTAAAAGAAAAAATACTTTCCGTGTTTACCTTTTTTATTCTTCTGTACTAATAAAAACAAATCCAACATGAAATGAAAGTTCTCCAAATTATAATCGTCAGCTTTCTACTTTTTACAAGTGGAAATTTATTGGGTCAAGTCAATAACCCAAAAGAAATTGCTAAAGACAAAAGTATCGACCGCACGAATTCTGGAATAGATCGAGGAATCGATAAAGGCTTTGACAAAATTGAGCAAGGAATTGGAAATATTTTCAAGAAGAAAGATAAAACTCCAAAGGCTGAAACTCCATCTAAAGGATCTACTCCAACATCATCAAGTACGACAGCAAATTCGTCTTCCAGTTCAGCCGATAACCAAAATGGAAATACTCCAAAATCTTCTACTAGCAAAACTCCGGTAAAATCTAATTCTAAATTTGATTTTGTTCCAGGAGAAAAGGTAATCGGTTTTGATGATTTTTCTTCAACTGAAGTAGGCGATTTTCCTTTGGGCTGGAATACTAACTCTACTGCTGAAATTGTAACATTAAATGAAAGTAATCAGAAATGGCTTTTTATGAGTAAAGACGGTTATTTCCAACCAGAATTCATCAAAGATATGCCTGAAAACTTCACAATAGAATTTGAAGTTTTTACAAGGTATAGAAGCAATAATATTTTAGAATACCAATTTTATATCATGCCATCTGACAATCCTAAAAAAGATTTGGCAGAAGAATATCCTAGTAATTATTTTCAATTCGCATGGGCAGGGTGTTCTGGTTCAGCCAGTTATTCTGTAGTGGAGAATGATGAAACTATTTCTAAAAATGAAGGCTTAAGCAACAATGATTTGAAATGTTTAGGTGCTGAAAAAAGCGAACCTTCTATAGTAAAATTTTCTATTTGGAGACAAAAATCAAGATTGCGTATTTATATCAATGAAGATAAAGTCTTAGATATTCCACAAGCTTTTGATGAAAAAGCAAAATATAATGTCTTTAAATTTGGATCTAAATACATGAATTATTCTAATGGTAGAGAACAGGATGATGAATTCATGGTATCAAATATCCGATACGCCGTCGCTGGAGCAGACACAAGAAGTAAACTGATTACTGAGGGGAAATTCAGTACTAACGAAATTTTATTTGATGTCAATAGTGATAAAATTAAACCAGAAAGTAATAATATCATTACAGAAATTGGGAAAGTTTTAGTTGAAAATCCTACTGTAAAATTCAAAATCATTGGTCACACAGATAGTGATGGAGATGCCACAGCAAACATTACATTATCTAAAAAAAGAGCTGATGCTGTCAAAATGAGACTGGTTTATGGATTCGGAATCGATGAAGCAAGATTGACCACTGATGGCAAAGGTGAAAGTGAACCGCTCAATAAAAATATTTCTTCTGAAGACAAAGCTCAAAACAGAAGAGTAGAATTCATTAAACAATAATTCAAAATCATAAATCAAAATATCATGAGACTAGCCTTTATTTTATGCTCCATTCTTCTTTTATCTGCTTGTAAAAAAGATGCCCCTAAAGAACCTATCAAAAACTCATACATTATCGATACCGATCAGGGTTCAAAATTTGAAGTATCTAATGCAGGAAAAACTGAGACCATTTCTGGTTCTTTTGTCAATCTTGGAAGTGGTCAATTATTGAATCAAGCCTTTTTTAGACAATTTAGTATCAGCACCAACGATGGTACACTTAACCTCAGATTTAGCTTTCCATCTTCTATGATTGGAAAAGTAGAAGATAATCTTTATAAAAATCATTTATTGTATGAATATCCTCTGACCTTAAACGAAACTAGTAAACTCAAAGAATTGGTTGCAGAAGCTTATTTCTCTAGCTCTAAAAGTTTATCTTCTTATAATGCAAGTGGAAAAGTAGATATCAAAAGTAATTTTTCTGTCAATGGAACTATTTACAGTGTATTCGGAGAAGTAGATTTTAATGTTAGAGGTCAAAATGGTCAAATCTATTTTATTAAAGGATATTTCTGGAAAAAATAAAGTTATCATTTATATAAATGGATTCTAAATCAAAATTCTGTATATAATCTATGAAATGTTAAAACACTATTTCCAATACACTATAATCTTTGTAATTGCTAGTTTACAAATAAGCTGTCAAGCTCAAAAAACAGATGCTAAAATTCATCCGTCTACTCCAATCATTGAAACCCAAGAAGCAGAAAATTTAATCTTCACGGAAGTTTGGGTGTGGGAATATAAAAACGAATGGATTCCAATAAACGAGCCTGGACATCAAGGAGAAATGGCGATTTATTTTCATCCAGAGAAAAATTATTGGCTCTTCACTTCTGAAGCTTATGGAATTTCAGGAGAAATGACTGATTGGGTAATAGGTCAGACAGATGGTAAATATATCTCTCAGAACACAGACGAATTTGGCAAAAAAAGTATCCATAAAGATTCCATCACTTTTCATAATTATGAAAACTTGAATGAGCACCTAATTCCCCTAGGTACTTTCACGAGCTTTGGGAATTCCGATATGGGATTCCCGCTCATTCAGGGAGAAAAATTTAACGTAGAATATTTAAAAACTAATGACATTGCCACACTTTATTTAGGGGAAATAAATGTGGACATGCGTCCAGTATATCATTTTAATCAGTTACAAACAGAAGCTAAGCTACCCGTATTCTTCATGACTGACCTTCCTAAAAATCAGCTCATATTGAGTGATTCTACTCTTTCATCAGAAAAGCATATCAATTTAAAATTCAAATATATTTCTCCTACTGAATATCATATTGAAATGCCGGAATAAATTTATTACAAAACTCCTTTCAGTAAGTCAGGAAGATTTTGTTTCTCCTGAAAAATTGGAAGATCTAGTGGAACGATAACAATGAAACATCCCATTTATAACTCTATGTGAGTGAGTAAAAAAGATTTGATTTATTAAAAACGGCAATTTATCCTAAAAAACTTTTCTTAATTATTGGATTTAAAAAAATAAGCTAGGTATTGATAATAAATAGAATCATAAATTAAATACTTATTAGTAAAAAAAACCGAGCTAAAATATTTTAAATTTAATTTAAAATATGTATTTTTAGCTTAATTGCTCTAAAAATTAATTGTTTATATTTTAAATTCAATGTTATGAGATTTTCCATTATTTTAATTTCTATCTTCTTATTTGTTGCATGCAAGAAAGATGACAAAAACAACTCTAAGAATACTGTACAAATTCTAACCGACAAAGGGTCTGAATTTAAAGTAACCCGTAACGGCACAACTGAAACAATTTCAGGAACTTCTTTCTTTTTAGACCAAGGTCAATTATTGGAGCAATCCTTTTTTAGACAATTTCGTATGGGAACATCAGCAGGTCAGCTTACAGTAAGA
Organism: Chitinophagales bacterium; assembly: GCA_035515235.1. Classification (GTDB taxonomy): domain Bacteria; phylum Bacteroidota; class Bacteroidia; order Chitinophagales; family JADIYW01; genus JAMLHH01. The sequence goes on along the minus strand of DATJBS010000040.1, from coordinate 64,062 downwards.
TTTAGTTTTCCATCTATAATGTCTGGTAATGTAGATGAAAATCTTTATAATAGAGATCATTCCTTATACGCTTCTCGTTTACTCTTAGAAAATACAGGTAGTCTTAATGAAGTCGCAGCTGAAGCATTCTTTAGTAATTTATCTACAAAGTTTAATGACAATAATGCTAGTGGGAAAATAAACATGAAAAAAAATCATTCAATTAATGGAAGTGTTTATAGCATCTTTGGAGAAGTTGATATGACAGTTCAGGGAAAAGATTTTAGTATTTATACTGTGAAAGGTTATTTCTGGAACAAATAGAAATATAAATCTGGAATAATGAAATATCCAAATTGAATGCGACTATTATAGTCGCATTTTTTTGTTGCTATTCTTCCAATACATCTTTCAGTAAATTTGGAAAGACTTTTCCGACCTTCCCTAAAATATATTCCCCATATTTACCACTAAGTTCATGTACATTAGTTTTATCCCACCTTTCAGAGCTATCATCGATTTCAGGTGATTCAATATTTTCGATTTTATGTACTTGAGCATGAAAACCAGGGTCAAAAAACAAGGGAAATGAAAATCTACTTTTTCCTGATTGATTAAAGACTCTATGCGGAGTAGACCGATATAATCCTCCAGTCATTCTATCCAGCATATCTCCAATATTACATATGAAAGTATTAGGAATCGGTGGCGCATCTATCCATTGTCTACGACTTTTTACTTGCAATCCGCCTACTTGATCTTGTAATAAAATCGTCAACAATCCATAATCCGTATGCTCACCAACGCCCCATTGTGACTGCTTTGAGTCTTGTGCAGGATAATGAAAAATCCTAAATAAAATCAATGGGTCTTCTGTATAATTTTGATTAAAATAATCTTTTTCTAAACCCAAACTCAATGCAATTCCTTGAAGAATTTTATGTCCTAAATCTGTGACTTTATCAATATATTCTAAAACAGTTTCTTTGAAAAGTGTCGGTTGATTTAAAAACAAATTAGCGCCATGCATTGGAGTATTTAATTGTACAAGTGGATGATTCGCTGATAATTCTTGTCCGAAATAAATGCCTTCTTTTAAGTCTGGTTGACCTGAAGTCAATTCTCCATTCACTGGAAAATATCCTCTCCAAGTTTTTCCTCCTTTTGACATATCAATTTTCATTTTTTCGGAAAGTGGCAAATCAAAAAAAGCTTGACTTAACTCCATCAATTGGGCTTGCAATTCTACCGATATGCCATGATTAGAAATATAGAAAAAACCATGCTCTCTACAAACAGCATAAATATTATCTGCTAATTGAGAAGGATTTACTTCTAACAAACTGATATCAATAATGGGAATTTGAGCATCTTTCATAGGAGAAAACAAATGAATTTTTGAAAAAATATTAATAAAAGTACAAGATAATGAATTGGAAAATCGAAAAAACCTTACCTTAAAGAATAGGAGCTTTAAAATATATAACAATGATGAAAATACTGTTTAAAATACTGTTAGGATTAGCAATCATTTATGGACTCATCATTTTTATTGTCCCTAATATTATAGACGAAAAATATAATCCTGTAACTCAAAAGCCACCATATAAAGTATCTCCAGAAGCGCAACAACTTTTCAATTCCCTAGATTTTATTGCTGATTTACATTGTGATGCACTTTTATGGAAACGAGATTTAAACAAAAAAAATGATTTTGGACAAGTAGATATTCCGAGATTAATAGAAGGCAAAGTTTCCCTTCAAGCATTTACAATTGTTTCTAAGGTACCTTTTGGATTGAATGTAAAATCGAATTCTGAATCTTCCGATATGCTCATTTTTCAAAGTATTGCATCAGGAAGAAGTCCAAAAACATGGTTCAGTTATTATAATAGAGCAATAGCACAATGTCGTGAATTAAGAAAATACGCTAAAAAGTCAGATGGGAAATTTAGAGTGCTTCTATCTTCCAGCGACTTAGAAAATTTTCTTATAGATAAAAAATCTCAACCTGAAATCACTGCAGGATTTATTGGTTTGGAAGGATTATATCCATTAGAAGGGAAAATAGAAAATATAGAAAAACTTTATCAAGCTGGAGTAAGAATGATGGCTCCTGTTCACTTTATAGATAATGAGTTAGGTGGTTCTGCTCACGGTCTTTCACACAAAGGTTTAACTGAATTTGGCAAAAAGGTTATTCAAGAAATTGAAAAGAAAAATATCATTTTAGATATTGCTCATTCTTTACCACAGCTAATTGATGATGTTTTAGAAATTTATCATAAACCGATAATTTCTTCACACACCGGAGTCCAAGGAAATTGTCCATCACAAAGAAATCTCTCCGATAAACATTTAAAAGCGATTGCTCAAAGTGGTGGTTTGATTGGGATTGCATTTTTTCAAGAAGCTATCTGTGGAACCGATGCTTTAGCGGTTGCCAAAGCTATCAAATATACTGTCGATTTAATTGGTGCAGATTATGTGGCTTTGGGTTCCGATTTTGATGGTTCTATTACCGCACCTTTTGATATTACAGGTTTGAATTTACTAGTAGAAGAGATGATGAATGTAGGATTGACTTCTGAAGAAATACGAAAAGTAATGGGAGATAATGTCAAAAACTTTTGGCTAAAAAACTTATAAGCACTTTTAAAGAATTTTAAAACTTCACTCCTAAATTTTAAAATGCTTCATCTTTAATACTTCGTTAATTTTTATTACTTTGAGTAACATAAATTTAACGCCATCTCAATTATGACTCAAATTATATTTCCGCACGATAAATTCTCTCAACACGTACAATCTCAACCCAATACTGTCTTCTTGCGTCAACCTTTTGAAGGCAAATGGCATGAAATGACATGGAAAGAAGTGGATACTCAAGTTCGAAGTATGGCAGCTTATTTACAAAGTTTGGGCTTAGAACCGGGAAGCAAAGTGGCTATCATTTCTAAAAATTGCGCTCATTGGATTATGAGTGACATCGCTATTCTTATGGCAGGTTATGTTTCAGTACCTCTATATCCTACTATTCCAAGTGATATCATAGAATATGTGATGAAACACAGTGAAGCGAAAGTGGCTTTTGTTGGCAAACTGGATGATTGGGATAAGCAAAAAAGTGGAATGCCAGCAGATGTTCATTGTATATCTTATCCTTTTTGGACAGAATCTTGTGATGCTAATTGGGATGAGGTTGTTTCTAAAACCGCCCCTCTCCAAAACTCTGCTAAAAAGAATGGAGATGATCTTATGACTATAGTTTATACGTCAGGTACTACAGGATTACCTAAAGGAGTTGTGCATTCATTTCATACTTTTTCATATGCTATCAATAATGCTATGGCAACAATGAATGATTTAGGAAGAGAAGAAAGATTTTTCTCCTATCTACCTTTATCTCATATTGCTGAAAGAATGCTCGTAGAAATGGGTGGAATTTATACAGGTGGCTCAATTTCATTTGCAGAATCATTAGAAACATTCGCTAATGATTTACAGTCCGTTAAGCCTACAGTATTTTTAGCTGTACCTAGAATTTGGACAAAATTCCAAATGGGTATTTTAGCTAAACTTCCGCAGAATAAACTCAACATTTTATTAGCTATTCCTTTTGTTTCTTCACTAATAAAAACTAAAATTAAAACAGGCCTAGGCTTGAATAATACAAAATATGTCCTGGCTGGCGCGGCACCACTACCAGCTTCTACTATGAACTGGTTCGATAAGTTAGACATCAAAATTTGCGAAGCTTATGCAATGACAGAAAATTGTGCATACTCCCACTTTACTAGAAAGGAATTTAGAAAGCCCAGCTTTGTAGGTCAGGCTTTTCCTCATGTAGAAGTTAGACTTTCTGATGAAGGTGAAATCCAAGTTAAAAGTGAAGCGACGATGATTGGCTATTATAAAGAGCCTGAAAAAACTGCTGAATGTATTACTCCTGATGGATATTTATGTACAGGTGACCAAGGAATAATAGATAATGATGGATTCTTGAAAATCACAGGTAGAATTAAAGATATTTTCAAAACGGACAAAGGAAAATATGTAGCTCCAGCTCCTATTGAAATGCATTTATCTAAAAATACAATGATAGAGCAGGTTTGTATAGTAGGTTCTAATTTACCTCAGACAATGGCTCTTATCGTACTCTCTGAAGAAGCAAAAACATTAGATAAAAAAGTGGTGGAAGATTCTATTCAAGAATCAATTTTTGCAGTCAATAAAATCATAGACAAACACGAAAAAATAAAAAAAGCCGTCATCATGAAAGAAGAGTGGACCATAGAAAATAATCTATTGACGCCTACTTTGAAAGTGAAAAGAAATATTTTAGAAGGTAAACATCAAAACAATTACCAGAATTGGTATAATAAAGATGCTGCAGTTATTTGGGTGTAATTTCATCAAAATAACCATCTACTTCCATTTGATCGATTAATTGGAGAAAGACAGGAATCCAAAACTTATCATCCATTTGAATTTTGTTTTTCTCCCCTAATCGCACTAAAATCAAATCTTTCTCAGGACACATCAATACGATTTGTCCATACATTCCTGCAGCTAAAAAGCAATGATATTCTGATGGAGTTTTCCAAAAATGATATTTGTAATTAATTGCAGCACCATCTTTAATCGTAGGAGTTTGTATAGAATCTAACCAACTTTTGGGTATGATTTCATTGCCATTATAATATCCATCATTCATCCATACTCTTCCTAATCTCGCAAAATCTCTTGCCACTGCATCTACACAGCAAAATGTTTTAGCTTGTTGATGCTTTTTGTCATCCATCGCCCAATGAATCGGATATTCTGTACCAATTTTTGACCAGACTTTATCTTCCCAAACTTTATAAATAGCTTGTTGATAAACCTTTTCAATCAATATTCCTAAAATTTGAGAGTTGGCATTGTCATATTTAAACTTTGTGCCTGCTGGATAATTTATTCCTTTAGGTAAAACATTTTTAGCTAAATTTTTACCGTAATATAATTTCACTAATCCTTTATAATCTAATCCTGAAGTATGCTGTAAAAGATGCTCAATAGTCACTGAACCGAATTTATCACAATCTACTTCAGGTAAATAGTTGCAGAAAGGGTCCTGAATACTTTTTATTTTCTCTTCTTTTAATGCAATACCTATCAGCGAACTCACCAAAGATTTAGTCATAGAAAATGAAGTGAAATAATCTTCTTTTTCGTAACCTTTGAAATATTTTTCATAGAGAATCGTGTCTTTATGCAAAAGGATGAAAGCTCGAGTTTTTTCTTTCTTTAGTGCTGTCTCAAAATCTGTTTGCTCAAATAGATTATAGACGTTTGCGATTTTATATCTTTTACCAAAACCTCTATCAATTTTCTCATTGAAATAAAATGGAACCGAATCAGGTTGGACTTTTGCTTGAGGGAAAATGTGATTCGTTTTAATTTTAGGAACATTGTAAACAACACTTCTTATAGGGACACAAGCAGTTAAAACTTGTATAGCCAACAAAAAGGAGAAAATATTTTTAAAGTATTTTAGTAACATGCTTTAAAATTATAATCAAATTGGAAATTCTTTTCCTTTAATATCATAAAACCATAACTAATATTGAATTTTTACGTTTATTTCAAATGTAAAACTGAAGTCAATATTCTTATTGATCATCTTTTTTTAATCACTATTCTTTAGTTTCCTTTTATGATACAAAAAACACTTCCAAGACTTTCCATTTTTCTTATTGGAATTTTCTTTCTAGTTTCTGCAGTTGCAAAGTTATTCCCTGTTATAAGTTTCGAATTTTCACTAGGTTCTTATGGTTTGCCATGGGCTTTGACGCCATATGTCGCAAGAGTCGTCATAGGAATTGAATTGATTTTAGGAGGATTATTGGTACTACAATACCGACTCAGAAAAGTTAGTATCCCATTAGCAGTATCCTTCTTATTATTGATGACTTTGGTTTTGGTTTACAGATGGATAACAGCCGGAGCAGATGCTGATTGCGGCTGCATGGGCGCATGGCTCGAAATGACTCCTATTCAGAGCATTTTGAAAAATGTAATTCTACTTATAATTTTATTATTGGCTCAAAGATTTATAGTCTCAAGTATTCCTAGTTCATTTCACAATTATCTTATGGGCATATTTGCCATTATAGCCTTGACAGCTCCATTTATAGTAGAGCCGGTTTATGTCGGAGCCAATTCAAGTAGAGATACGCAAGAAGTGCGACGTTTAGATGTGGATTTATTTTACACTAAAAATCAAGAAGACTCACCGAAAACAGACTTGAAAAATGGAAAACATATTATTGCCTTTTTGAGTATAAGTTGTCCGCATTGTCAAAAAGCAGCCAATAAATTGGGAATTATTCAACGTCAACATCCTGAATATCCTATTCATCTTTTCATTAATGGTAATGATGAAACTGTAAATGAATTTAGAAAGCAATACAAATGTGAAGAAGTTCCATTTTCAAAATTATTACAACCACAATTCTTGCAACTATCTGGTCCAGAACTTCCGTCAATTCAATACATTCAAGATGGTATGATTCAAAGAGAAGTCAATTATCTAGATATAGACAATGCTGGAATTGAAGAGTTTTTGAATTAAAAATTAAGATAAAATTCTTTAGTGAGTTCTTTATATTCATCTGTATAAACTCTTTCGGATTGATAAATCACTAAAGTTTCATAAATAATAGGATTAAAAGAATTTCTTGAAAACTCTACCATCTTTCTAATCACTTGTTGATTTTCGTAGCTTTTAATATCACAAATTCTATGAGGGATAAGTCCATAATTTTGAGCAATTTCGATGGTTTCTAGCATTTCTTTAGCTGGCAATATTAGAGCTATAGCACCTTTTGGACTTAAGTTATGAACTGCATTTTGTATGAAGTTTTGCATATTCAGATGTCCTTGATGTCTTACTCTGTTTTTATCTTCTTCTTTGGATAATAAAGCTGTAGAAAAGTAGGGCGGATTACTGACTATCATATCAAATTTTATATCCGACTTGAAGTTTACAAAATCAGCAATTTCCATTTCTATTTGATGATTAAAAGGAAAATTCTTTACGTTAAATTTAGCGTCATCTATCGAAGCTTCATGAATATCTATTCCTTTAATATACGCTGAAGGAAATCTTTGTGCCATCATTAACGCTATCAGTCCAGAACCTGTGCCTACATCTAATACATGAGTAGGTATAGAATTCTGAGCGGTCCAGGCACCTAACAATACTCCATCTGTCCCCACTTTCATAGAAGAATTATGGTGATAGACATTAAACTTTTTAAACTGAAAATTAGATTTATCTCTTGCCATGAATTTGTATCAATTCGATGACTTTTTGTGCAGCAATCTGTGGAGATATTTTTAAAGTATTGACTTCATCCATCATCTTTTGATACTTCACGCTGATGTCAGGATTTGTTTTAATGAATTGTAGTAATTGCAACTCCATACTTTCAATGAACCATTGATTCCTTTGCTTTTTTCTCTTCTCCAAAAGATACCCATTAGTTTTAAGGAGATGAAAATAGGCCTCAACTTTCTCATCTATTTCTTTCAATCCTTGTGGCGGCTCAGAAGATGCCATCAGCACGCATGGAATCCAACCGCTTTCTGTAGGTGGGAACAAATGCAATGCTCTTTTATAATCACTTGAGGCAATTTTAGCTTTATTGAGATTTTCGCCATCTGCTTTATGTACTACTAAGATATCAGCGAGTTCCATTATCCCTCTTTTTATCCCTTGCAGTTCGTCACCAGCACCGGGAAGCATTAAAAGTATAAAAAGGTCTGTCATTTCATAAACAGCAGTTTCAGACTGACCTACTCCGACTGTTTCCACTAAAATGTTATCAAAGCCAGCAGCTTCACATAATAGAATCACTTCTCTAGTTTTATGAGCTACTCCACCTAAATGTTTACCAGACGGACTAGGTCTAATAAAAACATCAGGATGAGCAAAAATATTTGTCATTCTAGTTTTATCACCTAAAATACTTCCACCGGATTGTTGACTTGATGGATCTACAGCTAGAATTGCTACAGACTGATTTTTCTCTAAGAGTAGTTGGGTATATACATTAACAAAGGTGCTCTTACCCACTCCAGGAACGCCTGTAATGCCGATTTTAAAGCAATGATTGTTTACAGCGTATTGATTGCTCAATTCGATTAATTCATTGGCTAATGTACGGTGAGCAGGTAATTGGCTTTCTAATAATGAAATAGCTTGACCAAGAGCTACTTTATCTCTATTCAAAATCCTTTCCCATAAATCTGGAATGGAAATCTGTGTTTTCTTTAATCTTTTTAGTGCAGCCTCTTTACTTTTAGATTGACTATCCATATAATAAATATACCAAAATGTAAATGATATATGTTAGAATTTAAAGCCGGCAGTCAATATGATATTACTTCTAGAGAATTTGGAAGTTAGGACTTCTGATGGTGCAATATTTACTTTATAGGGTACTATAAACTCGTCAGAAAGCATGTGTACATATGCTGCATCCACATAAAAACTCTTTCCTCTATAGCCTAAACCACCAGAAAATGTCATCATAGAATTTTTAGCAAATTGATCAATAGACTCTTGATCTACAAAAGCTGATGTACGATATTGAAATCCTGCTCTAGCTCTATAATGCTCAGCGATTTTGCCTTCAACTCCAGCTTTTACAGTATGGACTGTTTTATATTTATTTGAAATCCCTTCATTCAGATTGGTTTCGATATCTTTTAAATCATACATTTTATCAGCAAATATATACTTTGCTTTACCCGGATTACTCATTTCATATTCAACTGAAATAAAACCATACTTAGGTTGTAAAAATGCAATCCCTCCATTAAATTTTAAAGGAGTGACCATTTTATAATCGAAGTATCCTTCTGCAGGGTTATTGAAATTTTCTAAAGTGTAAGTTTCATAATCAGCTCTGAAATAAGTAGCATATTTATCTGTCATACTATATCTCGTAGGAGTTGTAAATGATGCACCTAATCTCAAACTTGGAATAGGATGAAATAACAAACCGATTTTAGCATTAAATCCAGTTCCTTCAGTTCTGTATTTGTCCTCTTTGTCCCAATAATTGAGCTCATCTGTTACTCCAGATTCATCAGTTTCTCTAATATAGAAGGACTCATCATAACTTATAAATGGAATTCCTATACTTAAGCCGACCATCAATTTGTCATTAAATGCAATACCTGAGCCGAAAGAAAAATCATTTAAATTTCCAGATTTTTTAATTTCAAATCTTTGTGTAACAGGTAATTCTAAAATAGAATAGAAGAAATCATCATCGGTTCTTCCTATTATTCCAGATTCAAATGCTAAACTAGCTCCAAAAGGATAATTAGTCATAGCACTATTGCTGTCAGCATTATCGCCATTTAACTTTTCAGCATAAATATCGCTATAGGAACTTTTATCATTTCTTCCTTTAGCAGAAACCTTATAATTATAGCTTTCAAGACGATTGTAAGAAGCTACAACACTAATATTTTTGATGTTTCTGAAACGCTTTTTGGGAACGTAAACAATTCCAAAATTATTGATTTGAAAAGCCGATTGTTGATCAGAAACTTGACTTCCCAAATAGTTATTTTTGCTACTTGTGACATTAAAGCCTCCTGAAATTGTAAATTCAGAAATCCCTAATTGAGCTAAACCTGCAGGATTGGAATTGATAGTAGAAATGTCTCCACCTACTCCAGTCAAAGCATTACCTACAGCAGCAGACCTTGCAGTTCCTAAAGACATAGATGAACTATATCTTAACGCATCTATGTCTGTTTGAGCAGATGCAGATGTTAACCCAGTAATTAAGGTTAAAAAGGATAATAAAAATCTAATTTGTTTCAAAAGCACCTATTGTAAATTCAAAAAATTATTTGTTAGTTCTTTGCATAGTACCACCACTTCTTTGTGAGCCACCACTATTGCTAGGAGGACTAGTGCTTCTAGAAGGGGAAGGACTAATTCTGTTATTTCCAGAATTGTTTTGATATCTATCTGGTACACTTGGAGCTCTTTTGGGATTAGTATTCCCTCTATCAGGAGAATAAACCGGTTGACTTTTGTTAGGAGTATTATTTTTAGGAGTTCTATTGAAAGTACCTTTATTAGGAGTAGAGTACTGAGGTGTATTGCCTGCAGGACCTCTACTATTATTCAATTTTCCACCACCGATATTGTTATTCCCGTTATAGTAGGTATTTCCATAGCTACCGCCTCTTGGACCATAGTAACTATTGTTTTTAATAGGGTTCCTATCGTAATTGTGATGATTCCCTCCCCAATAAGATGAACTATGATATGGAGAATACCAACTATTTCCCCAATCCCAAGGATTATAATAATTGTATGAATTATAATATGAAGGCGTTATCCATGAATTATATCCAAAACCTATAGAAGGTCTGCCCCAACCAAAATAGATAGAGGAACTATAAAAAGGATTCCAAATTGATGGACGGTAACTTCCATATCCACCATATCCGAAACCTGAGCTCATTCCGAAACCTGAGCTGAATCCATCATTATAACCTGAATAATAAGGACTGTAATAATCAAATCCTGAATTTGAGCCACTAAATCTTCTAATTCTATCAGAATACGATCCGTTATAATTTGAAGAAGAGGATTCGTCATCGATATATCTTCGATTTTCGTAGTTTTCAGTGGAGTTATTATATGTCGGTGTAGATTCTTGATAGGTTGGTCTATCATCTACATTAGCAGATCTTCTTTTATCTTCAGAATAAGAAGGCCTATTATCATAAACATCATCATAATAAGTATAACCTGTTCGGCTGCTTGAGCTACACCCAATTGCCACCAAACTACTCCAACCTAGTATAAGTAATAATTTTTTCATTTCAACAGATTTAGATACATAAGTGTAGGATAATTAAATACTATCTTTGCACTCATATTAATATAATGAATTTACACGTTTAAAAGTTCAAAAAATATACCAAACTTAGCATGAGCAAAGAAATAACAAGCAGAAGTGAGGATTACTCCCAATGGTACAACGATTTAGTACTAAAAGGCGGTCTTGCTGACTATTCTGCAGTAAGAGGATGTATGGTTATAAAGCCATATGGTTTTGCGTTATGGGAAAACATTAGAGATGTATTAGACAGAAGATTTAAAGAAACAGGTCATGTTAACGCCTATTTCCCATTATTTATCCCAAAAAGTTTTTTAAGTAAAGAGGCAGCGCATGTTGAAGGCTTTGCCAAAGAGTGTGCAGTAGTCACCCATTATAGATTAAAAAACGACCCTGACGGCGGAGGAATTATAGTAGATCCTGATGCGAAATTGGAGGAAGAATTAATAGTTAGACCTACATCAGAAACAATTATATGGAATACTTACAAGACTTGGATTCAATCTTGGAGAGATCTTCCAATTTTAGTGAACCAATGGGCGAATGTTGTCAGATGGGAAATGCGTACAAGATTATTCTTACGTACAGCTGAATTTCTTTGGCAAGAAGGACATACTGCTCATGGTACTTCACAAGAAGCGATACAAGAAGCAGAAACAATGCTAGAAGTATATGCACAATTTGCTGAAGAATGGCTTGCTTTGCCCGTTATAAGAGGGATTAAATCTCCCAACGAAAGATTTGCAGGAGCAATTGACACTTATTGCATAGAAGCTTTGATGCAAGATGGGAAAGCTCTTCAAGCAGGAACTTCACACTTTTTAGGTCAAAATTTCGCTAAAGCTTTTGATGTAAAATTCACTAATAAAGAAGGTCGTGATGAATATGTATGGGCAACTTCATGGGGAGTTTCTACAAGATTAATTGGTGCATTAATCATGGCTCATTCAGATGACCAAGGACTTATAATGCCTCCAAAGCTTGCTCCTTTCCAGGTGGTCATCATTCCATTTATATCTAAAAAGCAAGAAGAAACCGATGCTTTGAAAAATACAGCGAATGAAATATTTTCTGCATTAAAAGCTAAAGGTATAAGAGTAAAAGTGGATGATGATGAAACAAAACGTCCAGGATTTAAGTTTGCTGAATACGAATTGAAAGGCTATCCATTAAGAGTAGTTATTGGTCCTCGAGATTTAGCAAATGGTGTAGTAGAAGTAGCTAGAAGAGATACAAAAGTGAAAAACTTGCTTCCATTAGATGGAATTGAAAATACTTTAGAAAATCTTTTAGAAGAAATTCAAAACGATATGTACCAAAAAGCTTTAACTTTTAGAGACAACCATATCACAGAAGCTAATAACTGGGAAGAATTTACTCAACTTTTAGATGAAAAAGGCGGATTCATTTCAGCACATTGGGATGGAACTCCAGAAACAGAAGATAAAATTAAAGAATTATCTAAAGCTACAATTCGTTGTATTCCATTAGATAATCCACTAGAAGATGGTAAATGTATCCTTACCGGAGAGCCATCTAATCAAAGAGTTCTATTCGCTAGAGCTTACTAAAAATATATTCAATAGCTTATGCTCATCAGTGTAAGCTATTGAAATACTTAATGTTTTCTTATAAATTAAAAGATTGAGGTTCTATTTTGATATCTCTATCAGGCATTGTGAAAGGAATTAACCCAGCTTTCAGAATAAGACGCATAGCAGGTTTTGTATGTATAAATTTTACAAATCCTACACCATCTTCACTAGATAAATTACAATACATAATAGAATAAGGGATAACTAAAGGCCATTCTTTAGTGAATATTGTAGACTGAGAAGGGTAAATAGTATCTTTTTCGGAGTTTTGAATCCCAAGCCATCTAAACTTTTTAGTAAGCACCTGAGCTTCTGGATCATATTGATCGCTCACTAATGAAAAAGGTAAAATCCCTATATGGTCTTTATTGACTTTTAGATACTGTTGCAACTCATCAACAGTATTTACTGTTTTTAATGGATGCTTAGATCCTTGTATATCTAACTTTTTCAGAAGCAATTGAAACAAATCTACATGTTCAGTAGTAGTAACAAAAACATCCTTTCCTTGATTTAATTGACTCACTAAATCTAAAGAATCAATCACCGTGTTTGTATTTGAATCATCCTTTACTAAAGCAATAGCATTGTATGCAAATGTATAGTATAAGGGTTTGGCTTGATGTAATATCTTTAACTGATCAATTTCATAAAGAGTAGGTTCGCGCATTAATACTACCAATCTAATACTATCCTTCAGCATAGCTTCCATTACAGCATCATCATTTTCATAAGTGGCATTCACAGAAGCATTAGGAAAATGAGCGCTGTAAACTATACCCAATTGATCCAATAAAGATTTAGCATGCTGATCAGCATGCACTTTAATTTCTTTAATATTAATGTGGTCAAGATCATAAGTCCTTTTATCAGCAACATTACTCTCACTTTTACAAGATAATATCAGTAGTAAGAAAGGTATTATAAAACACTTTACTCTCATTTATACAAGCGTTTATAATCTGCATAAATACGGTACATTCTGTAGCCACCATACAAAACAGCTGAAACACAAAATAAATATTTATAGAAAGGCAAATCTTCTAGAAAGTTGGGAATCATAAACATTAAAATTGCAAACAGAATATAAAGTATGGCTCTAAAAAAGTCAACTATAGGTCGTGGTTGTAATAAGTATTTAAGAAAAGTTACTTGTTCGTTTGGTGTAGATGGTATCATATTAATTATCTAGAAAGAAGTAATTTAATGAAGGTAAACTTAAAAAATTAGAAAAAAAAAGCGACTCTTTTGAGTCGCTTCTGTATTTTATTAATATTCCCAAAGGTCATGTTCGAAGTTGAAAATCTTAGATTTAATACGCTCAGATTCGTATAACTGATCTATTGGATCTTCATATACGTCTTTGATACGCTCATCTCTAACATTGTCTTCTTTATAAACCACTGAACTAAATAGTCTTTGAGTGAATATATCATCCCAAGTCAATCTAACGCCATCAGGGAAAGGATTAAATGCTTCTGTTTTTACTAAAGTACTTCTTAGATTAGGCATAAATACCCAAAACAAAGCTTTAGTTCCTCTAAAAACACCTTCTTCACTATAGTCATCCATAATTGGAGCAATTCCTTGAATGGTCACTTGTAGAGTAGAAGTCTGCTTATTGAAATACCAAACTTCTTTTAAACGAAACTGTTTAACATTCTCATAGTTAAAATCCTTAGTAATAACAGTTGGTATTAAAATGTCGGGATTCATTGCATCGGGAACATAAACCGTATCTGCACTTGAACCTGTTAAAGCCAAAGCATCTTCAGGATCGATTGGATTATTAAACTCATCATCATTTGCACCAAACACCGGTACATCTCCAGACTTCACTGCATCTAATAAGATGTTGATGAGTGGATTTTTAGGATAAGTAAAAGGCAAGTTCAACTTCTCTCTAGTATCTATTACTCTCCATAATTCCTTTTTCCAAAACACATCAGCTTCTCTGATATATACAGGATCTAAAGCAATTCTTTGACCAGTAACCTCTTGAGACCATGGTAAGACTTGTAACTCAGTTTGCTGAGGTTCAGTTGTTGTAGTATTTGCTGAAGCATCAACGACCTCCATTGTAGGTTGTTGAGCCATAGCATCTATAGTACATACTAAGCCAAATGCTACTGGGAATATAGATTTTAAAAAAGTGCTTTTCATTTATGTTTTTTTTCTAAATATTAGATCAGTGTAAATACGATACCAGGGATTGGACGTGTTTTACCATCTGGACCTTTCACTCTGATTTCTTCAAAATATACAGAATCTCCTGGTTTCATCTCTTTTTGGAAAGATTGAACTTGTGAGTTAAAGTATGCACCGTTACAAACAGCTGAAACTGGATCTTGACGTTTTGGTACAAATGTTACTTGATAAGACAATACTTCAAATCTTGCATCAAAGTCAAAATTTTCTAGTACTGCAGATAAACCATTTTGAACACGCATTTCAGCAGCATTCATACGTCCACCTTTTTTACCACCAACAGAAGCAACTGGGTCAGGAATCATTTTCACTCTAAATTCTCTAGAAGTGATTGTCTTTCCTTTAGCTGCAACATTCACAGATGCTTTACCTGCTGTAGATACGTTCACTACATAGTTACCACCGCTTCCAGAGATAGAACCTCCAGAGATAGTTACACCTAAATCTTGTGCTCTTACACCTGCTGCTGAAACTTCTATCGGGTTTTCAACTCCAATGTAGAATACATTCATTTTAGTAGGAGATACAGTTGCAAACGGAGCTGCTACAGTATATTTATATTCAGGTAATTTGTAGGAATTAGAAGTTCCTGTTCTTTCATTTTTTACACTAATAGATCCATTAAGTTGGAATTCACCCACTGAAGATGCAGCACGTTTGAATGTACCTACTCCATCAGAGTTTACTGGTAATGAACCACCATTTACTGAAATAGAAACGTTATTAGTTCTAGAGTTAAATGCAGCCAAGAAAATTTCTGCTTCAAAAGTTTCTCCTAACATCACATAAGATGTAGGTGCTACAATTTTAGCTTGGAATTTATCGAATACAATCTCATCTTCTTTCAACTGCTCAGCTTGTCCAACTTTTGCTAACATATATGCAGACATATCAGCTTCGATACCTTTCATGTCTGATTTAAATTTAGTCAACATCGTTTGAGATGCAATTGCAGGAATTTGAGCGAAACTTTCTCTTACCCAATCATTTGCTGGATTAGCGATAGGGTTTCTTTCGTTTGCTTTTGTAGGAGCTTGATTTGCAAGAATTTTCACTTGACCATTAGTAATCTCAGTGTTAAAAGGCCAGTTTTTAGTAATGATTTCGACATCAGCTGTATCTGCAAGACCTATTAGTTGAGATAATGCATCTTCTAATTTCTTTTGCAAAACATAACCTCTACCACCTGTTACATTTCCTTTTTCTGTTCCTTCTACTAATAATCTTGTAGATAAATCAACATCATCTCTTTTTTTCATATCCCCACCAAATTCTTCTGCTGGTCCACCACCTTGTTCTATTAAATCGTTGATGGTTTGATCGATATACTGTTGTACATCTTCAGAGATTGTTTTTACTTTTAATGCTTTTGATTCGTAAAGCTTCAATCTTTCGTTTGCATTTTCTTTCACTCTTTTCTCTGCAAAAGTGCTGTAAATTCCTGCTGTTCTTTTATCAAGAGTCTCAGAAGATTTTACTAAACTTTTATTGATGAGAGAGAACGCGTTTAAAAGTTCTGCTGATACGTTCAAAGCTAACATTGCAGTCAACACGATATACATCATGTTGATCATTTGTTGCCGGTTTTCCTTAGGTATTGCCATATTATATTTTCGTTTTAGATTTTTAAAAAGTTAAAACGAAACAACTATGATTTCATAGCATTCAACATATTACCATATACCTTATTAAGGTTATCAAGGTTTTTAGATAGAGCTGTCATAGCGTCAGTAGCTTGTTTAGCTTGAGCTGCGAACTGATCAGTTGCAACTTGAGCATTTGCTACATTTGTTAAAGAAGATACGTTATCGCTCAATTTTTTCAAGTTGTCACCTAATCTATTGATAGATGCTTGGTCAACTTTAGCTTCATCTAACATTTTATCCAAAGCTGCTGTAGATCCACTTCCTGCAGGACCTCTTGATGCTCCTACTGATTGAGGAACTACTCCTTGAATACCACCTTCTGGAGATTCAAGACCTGGATATAATTTTTCCCAGTAGTAATCACTTTCTGGTGGAATAAGTCCTGATATAGCGAAAATAATAGCCTCTGTCATTAGACCTAAAGTCAATGCAAAGTTAGCCCATGGTTGGTGAGTCAATTTACCCCATGCACCGATAATAACGACTGATGCTCCTACTCCAAAAAGTAGGTTTTTAGCATATTTGAATCCTTTTGTTTTGAAGATTGAAGCCATAAAATAATTGTTTGTAGTTGGTTTTTAATGATTTTTGTTATTGATTAATGTTTTATCTGAAGTCATTCATTGATCTACCCATAAAAGGCATCACGTTTCTGAATCCTATATAAGATTTTGAAGTGTCTTGGTACTCCCAACTTCTTGTACTTGTTTGTAAGAAGTAAGCAATATCTTTCCAAGAACCACCACGAACAACTTTTCTTTTTAAAGTTGAAGGATCATCTTCTTTAGCATCATAACGTATATCTGGATTCATATCGTGCATGAAAGCATAAGAATTTTCTGCAAAAGATGATAAAGTCCATTCTGCTACGTTACCAGACATGTTATAAAGACCGTAATCATTAGGCCAATAAGATTTTGCAGGAACTGTATAGAAACCACCATCTTCTTGATAAGAACCACGACCAGGTTTGAAGTTAGCTAACAAACAACCTTTTGTATTTCTAATATAAGGACCACCCCAAGGATATGGAGACATTTGTCTTCCTCCTCTTGCAGCATATTCCCACTCATGCTCAAATGGTAATCTAAACTCTTCAGGGAATGCTTCTCCTTTTTTCATTTTGAATGAAGTCCAAAGAGATGTTCTCCAATATGCAAATGCATTAGCTTGATCCCAAGAAACTCCTACTACCGGATACTCATCATAAGCAGGGTGAGTATAATAAGATCTAGTCATTGGCTCATTATATGAGTATGTAAAATCTCTAATCCATGCATTTTCATCAGGCCAGATAGTAATCGTTTTTCTCTCAATAAAAGAAGATCTTGGTTTGCCTTTATTTTCAGCCATCGCCATTTCTCTCCACTTTACCCAAAGATACTCGTAGCTCAATTTTGATGGATCAATTTCTCTTCTTCCAAATAATCTATCTTCAGGCTTGTAGAACATTTCTTCTACTACTTGAGCGTCTTCGCCATCAGGAGACCAATCAATTGGGTAATCCCAATTAATGTTTTGTTCGCCACCTTCACCATCAGTTAAATGTTCTCCACCGATCATTTTATGAGCGATAGAGTCTCTTACCCAATCAGTAAATTGTCTGTATTCGTTATTTGTAATCTCGGTTTCGTCCATAAAGAACCCAACAATAGAGATTTGCTTACTTGCTGCTTGCAATGAATAAACGATGTCTTGATCAGATGAACCTGTATGAAAAGTACCTGAAGGCACATATACCATACCATAAGGCATCATCTCACTATCCCATTTTGGTCTGTCAGTAGCACCAACAAGCTGACCATCAAGGCCACTTTTTTTGTTACAGCCTGCCAATGCGATCAATGATAACAAGGCAATAAGTGAAAATTTCGATTTATTCATCGTTCTGGTTCTTTATCTTTGTATTTGGTTTCTTGTGTAATTTAGACAAAAGACGAAGTTATAGAAAATTTTAACTGAATATAACTTTATCAAAAAATCTTTAACAAAATTTTTAGAGATATCTTGGATGATTTATGATTTTCGTTCTATTTGTCAAATATTTCTTTGGAATAATGTACTGAATTGATATTTCGTGTGATCCGTGACTCACTGTTTGCAATGAATTCAAAGACAAATCAAAACTATACATCAAACCTATGTCCTTTGGCAATTTAATATTAGTTATAAAAAATAACGATTCAAAACTTTTTTTATTGTAACCTCTTGATCCGACTCCAAAAGAGTACTTTTTCAATAAAGTTGCAGATAAAGATATGTCAAATTGGTAATTAACAAAATCAGATCTCAAAAGAATTGTAGGATCTAGACTTATTTTTTCATTAATATCGATTTTGGCTCCTGCGCCAAGTCCTGCATATCTTCCGTAATATGTATCAAACTTATTATCAATTCCGTCTAATTTGGATTTAAAATCAGCGATATTATTTACATAAAGCTGAACATGGAAGATTGGGTGATTAAATGCTATTCCCATTCCTAACTCCGGTCTAATAGAAGATGATTTGCTAGAATTTAATAACAGATCTTCTATTCCAATATTATCTGAAGGAGCAATTAGTTTTGAACCATCTAATTGCATATTGACTAAGCCTAATTTAGCTCCAATATTTAAAGAGTTCTTTTTTATTGGAATAGAATATGCATAGGTCATGTGGGCTGAAGTAAAAGCTGTAGCTCCTACTCTATCATGAGCGATAAAAACACCACCACTGCTATTTTTAAGCGGTAATTTCATATCAGCTCCAGCAAAAACTGTAGATGGCGCACCTTCAATTCCTATCCATTGATATCTGTATGTAGCAAAAGCTCTTATTCCTTCTGATTGACCTGATAAAGCCGGCTGATCGAATTGCTGATGCCAAGTAGAGATATGTGTACTATTAAAAAAAGTCTGTGCACTTATATCTAATGAAAATGCTACCAGCCCAATGACTAGAAAGCACATCAATAAATATTTGTTTTTTAAATCTTGTATCATCTTTTATCTCTGATGTAAAAAGTCATCAACGTTTAAGATATACAAATTATTTGATTTTGTTGGATTGTTCGATATAAGCTCTCACCGCTCCAACCATAGAAGGATGCTCTGGAGTAGGCGCCATAATATCCACCACAAGATCTTTTTCGCGTGCAGCTTCAGCAGTTGTATTTCCAAAAACGGCTATTCTTGTATCGTCTTGTACAAAGTCAGGGAAGTTTTTGAAAAGAGAAAGAATTCCCGTAGGACTAAAGAAAACGAGCACGTCATATTTAATATCTCTCAAGTCTGATAAGTCACTAGCCACTGTTTTAAACATAGTAGCTTCTGAGAAATCAATATTTGCATTCGTTAGAATATCTATCAATCCTTGATCACGTACATCTGAACACGGCAAAAGAAATTTACCATCAGTTTTATCTTTATGCTTAGTAAGAATCTCTATTAGTTTAGGAATTTTACCATCTCCGAAAAACACTTTACGTTTTCTATACTGAATGAATTTTTGCAAATAGAGTGCAATCGCTTCACTGATACAGAAATACTTGGTGCTATCTGAGATTTTAATTCTCATTTCTTCCAAGATTCTAAAATACTGCTCTATAGCATTCCTACTGGTGAAAATCACGCATGGAAACTGATCTATATAAATTTTGAATTTTCTAAAATCTTTTGAATTGACTCCGTCAACATAAATAAAAGGTCTAAAATCAACCTTTAAATCAAAATCTGATGCTAAATCAAAAAAAGGAGATCTGCCATTCTCTGGAGCTGGTTGAGAAATCAATATTGATTTTACTACTTTTAATGAAGAGGTTTCGGTCATTTTTGCTTTCGTGTTATTTACCTTCTAATTTATAGCCAAATCGCACTGGCAAATTTAGCTATTATCAGGTATGGTAGTATTTTGAAAGTGCAAAGATAAATAAAAAAATAAATGAAATATTGTTTCCATGCTCCATTCCACAGCATTAAGGAGCGAATTGTAGAAAAAAGTGAAATTATTGCGAATGGAATCATAAAAAATAACAATACCAAATTCATTGTTAGTTCAATACTGTTTAAATACATTATTAATATTAAAGCTAAAAATGGTAGTGTAAGCCATAAGGAGATGAGATAATGCTGAGTAAAGTACACTCTAAAAATACTTCCTGATTGTATTACATTTTGAACAAAATATTCTGCCACCAATTTAAAAGCGAAAAAAACATTGGCAATAAGAAATAAAAATAAAAATGTTTTAATGCTTAAATATTGATTGCGTTTTAAAATAACGCTCAATAAAAATTGCAAAATCAATACAATTGTTGAATTTCTAAGAATAAATATCAAAATCAAGGGCAGAATTTCTGAGAACTTTTTATTTCTGTATTGAAGTTGGAAAGTTTTATCATTGAACAATCCTAGCAAGCTGCTTTGAAAAAAGTTATTGAAAACAAATTTTAAAATAATCAAAAGAAAAATAAGTATTGGTGTAATTAGCACTAATGAAGTTAAATGAGTCTTTTCTTTCAACTGCTGAACATCCCACAATGGATTAGATGAAATGCTGGAAACGTCATTTTTCTGAGTGATTTCTTGTAAAGTAGCTTCTTGGCTAGTTTGTATTAAAAAAGTATCGACGAAAACTGGATTATACTCCTTTTCTTGAGCAATAACATAACTGCTACAACAATACACTAATAATAACAGACAAATATTTTTAAAATATATTGACATAGCCAAAATGAATTTTTGATGTCTTGAAATCGATTGGATTGTTTTGTTGCCTGCCCACTGCATAATTGACCCCAAATATACCTGCTTTTGTTTCAAATGCTATCCCAGCTCCAAAACCAAATGGAAAATCTTTTGAGAATTTATCTTCAAATTTCTTGGCTACAAAGGCTGCATCGAAAAATGTGTAGAAATAAGAATTCTGATCTAATACAAATCTATATTCAACTGTAGCTACTGCATAATGCTGTGTATAAATGGACTCTTCATTAAATCCTCTCAATAAATTGGTGCCTCCTATTCTATACAATTCATTCTCTAAAATTCGCTGATTGAGTTTAGAAGCGCCTTTAAATCCAAATTTTGCCACATTTCTTTCTCCAAATGGAACATAAGCACTCAATTGAGCGCTGAACTGAGCTTGAAAAGATTTTAACTGAATCGAATCATATAAGGCTGCATAGCTTTCACCTAAATTGGTAATCGTATTATTAGGTTTAATCTTACGTGTTCCTACCTGAATATTCGCTCCAGCTTCAAATCCTCTCCTAGGATTAAACAAATAATCTAAATTTTCAAAATAACCTTCAAATCCATATAGTAATGCACTTACATCTTGAATAGAAGGCAATCTCTTTCTGTTTTTTATATTCAAAGTGTCCAAGTTCAACACTATAGTCTGAGCATTTTCCACATAAGCTTTTATATAATTATTGGCTTTGGTTCTAAATGGCACACCTAAAGTCCAATTGATATCCAAAAATGTAGAATCTCTCTTATCTAATAAAAATGTACCCGTAGCACCAATAGGAGATTGCAAAATATATGGATAGTTGAATTTTAATTTTAACTGTTGAGAATTGGCTTTCACTCTTTTCCATTCAAAATAAATTTCTTCACCTCGTTTAAATGCATTTTGCAATTGCAATTTCGCCTCTCCTGTAATCAATATTTTACCCGTGGCTTCGCTATTAGGTAGAAGTCCGACTAAAAAATCGAATTTACTGACTTTTCTTTGAGCTAAATAAATATTAATCGTAGCGTCATCACTTTGGAAATATACCGTAGAAGGTTTTACAAATCTTACAAAAGGAAGCTTTTTTAATAATTTGTCACTTTCTGCAAGAATAGATTCTCGATAAGGCATTTCTTTCTTGATTCCTAAATAGGATTTTAAGAAAGATTCTGAGATTTTACCATTTTCTCTATTAATAATACTGTCAAAGGTGATCAATGGTCCTTTATCAATTTTGGCTTTCATTTGTATCTGAAGGCTATCCATACTCAGACTGTCCCAAGAAATCTCTGCAAATGGATGTCCATTTTCTTGCCAATAAATTAATTGTTGGTCGATAGATTGAATGGTATTAAATATGTTTTTATCCTGAAATCTAGAATTTACTCTTTTGCTTTTAATGTATACCTCTGGCAAATCCACTTGAATCTCATAAGCTTTACCGATATGAAGCAAAACTTCCAAAGTATCTAAATGACTATTCCATACAGAATCTAAAGAAGCTTCGATATACATTTTAGATTTTAAATCTTGTAAAAGCTGATTCAGATAATCTTCTCTTTTAGATGCTGTAGAGAAATTTTGAATTTTCTGTATTTTGAATTCTTTTAAATTTTCTTGACTTTCAATTTTTAACCAATAAGTATCCTCCGCTCCAAAAAGAGTGTTGAAGCTTATTAATAACAAGCATATAATACTAATAGGTTTCAAGAGATTCATTCGTCCAAAACTAATTCAGTAAATTTGAGATAATTTTGTTGAATGGCAGGTATTTATATTCATATTCCTTTTTGTAAGCAAGCTTGTCATTATTGTAATTTTCACTTTTCAACTAGTTTTGAAAAATACAGAACGCAAATGATAGATGCTATCTGTAGTGAAATTGAACTTCAAGCTAATTTTTTCGAAGATAAAAAAACATCTGTTCATACTGTATATTTTGGTGGAGGCACACCTTCTATACTCACACAAAATGAGTTTGAGCAAATATGGTCGGCTTTAAATCACGCTTTTGACTTAAATGAAGTACAAGAAGTGACATTAGAAGCTAATCCCGATGATATGGAAGATGCCTTCTTTGAAATGATAGCTTCTTCACACATTAATCGACTAAGCATTGGTGTACAATCATTTGACAATTTAGATTTAGCTTATTTGAATCGAGTTCATGATGCTTCAAAAGCCATCAGTGTAATCGAGAGATCTTTAAATGCAGGAATAGATAAAATATCTACTGATTTAATTTTCGGCATTCCTACTTCTGGAAAAAATCGGTTAGAAAAGGATATTCGGATTTTAGCCAATATAGGAGTGAATCATATTTCAGCATATGCTCTCACAGTAGAACCTGACACAGCTCTAGACCATTTAATCAAAAAGAAAAAATCTATTCCAGTAGACGAAAGTAAATCTGCAGAAGAGATGTTTTGGTTGATGGACTTTTTGCCACAGCTAGGTTACGAGCAATACGAAACCTCCAACTTTTCTCTGCCAGGCTGTGAAGCCAAACACAATAGCAGCTATTGGCATGACATTCCATATTTGGGCATAGGGCCATCTGCTCATAGTTATAAAAAACCTATAAGATCTTGGAATATCAGCAATAACATGCAATATATTCGCAGTATAGAACAAGGAAAACTGGCACAAGAGTCTGAGATTTTAGATCAGGTATCTATTTACAATGAATGGGTAATGACAAAAATCAGACTTAGAGAAGGGATTTTATTTAAAGAGGTAGAAGAGCTATTTGGAAAAAATATTTCTAAGAAATTTATTTTATCTATCGAGCCGTATATCCTTTCAGGAGACGTCATCTATTCAGGAAACACTTTCAATTTAAGTAAAAAAGGACAGCTTTTGACTGATGCAATTACCTCTTGTTTATTTTTATAAAATTCTATTGAGTAGAATTTGGATGTTGATTCAGCCATTGCTCTAATGAATTCCACTGCATATCAAAAGTGCTTGTTGTCAATTGGTTATTGAATTTAAAATCGCTCATTAGATATTGGCCATTTGCTTTTCTGAATGTCCTTTCTTTTCGAAATAAGATACTTTTGATAAAATCCATTGTGATTTTAAAATAAACTGTAGAGTTGGTTACCATATTAGACTTCCAATTCAAAGACAAATGATTTGCTACCAATTGATAAAACTGCATCCTATCTACACATCCTCCAAGAGCTAACCATGTAGCATTCCAATGATTTTCTTTTAATATTTTCAAGGAAAGAATAGCAATATCTTTAACATCAACATATTGAATATTGGAAGGGTATATTTCCACTTTTCCATTCTGTAGCTTTTCAATAGTATCGGTATATAAATTTTTACTCGAAGTTTTCTTCACTAAAATATCAGCGCAATTCACAATATTGACTTTTAATCCTTCTACACTTCCTCGCCAAATTTCTCTTTCAGCTAATAGCATACTCAAAGCATATTCTGTCGTCCATTCATTAATTTCTGCTTTGGAATTTTCATCAGATACTTTATTCGGAACTGTTAAAAGTGACTTTAATGAACTGAAGAAGACAATTTTCTCTACTCCATGATAGAGCATAGCATTGACAATATTTGCAGTACCTTCTACATTGTATTTCATGCGATTTTCATAAGAAACCGCCTGATACTCATCAATAGTATCACAATGAAAAACAACATCTACATCTTTTACGATTTGATATACTTCAGTAACATCTAGAATATGAGTTTCTAAAAACTGAATTTGATTCGTATACTTTTGCCATTTGCTCAGGTCATCATTCGGAGAGCAAGTTGCTCTAACTTGAAATCCAGTTATCAACAATTGATGAATCAATTCTTCTCCAATACTACTTGAAACCCCTGTAACTAAAATCGTCTGTGCCATCAATTCAAACAAATAAACAACATTTTTTAGCCATAAATAGCTCCGCCCATATTATCTCTATGTGCTCCTGTCACGGATGAATAAAAATTATTTCTACCTAAATATCTATTCAAACCCACAAAACCAATGATGAGTGCTTCTTTAAATTCAATCATCTGACGTGAAGGAAGAATTATTTCAGAATTTGTATGTGCAGCAATCCTCTCTATCAAATATGCATTGAGCGCACCTCCACCTGTCACCATTACAGCAGAGTTTTTTAATACCTTTCCTAACTCTATAGCGATATGCTCTACTACAGTAGCCATAGCGTCAGCAGTAGAGAGGTTTTTATTTTGAATCACTTCCCACCAATCTTTCATAATATGTTCAGTGCCTAAAGATTTTGGCAGAGCTTTTTGATAATAGGAAAGCTTGGATAGCTCATGAATTAAATCTTGATGAATCTTACCACTTCTAGCAATATCTCCATTATCGTCATAAATCTTTCCCACTTTCTGAGCTAACAAATTCAATAATGTATTGCCTGGGCAGACATCGTAAGCCTCTACTTGGTTGGGATGATGAATGGAAATATTACAAATGCCGCCAATATTCAAGAAGGAGGTGCAATCATGGAAAAGATGTTGTTCTCCAAAAGGAACTAAAGGAGCTCCTTGGCCACCTAATGCTACATCATAAGTTCTCAAATCGCAGACTACAGTCTTATTAGTAAATGCAGCAAGAGTAGCTCCACAACCTATTTGAGTCGTAAAAGATTTTTCTGGCTGATGAAAAATAGTTTGACCATGAGATACAATCAACGATGCATTTTTACTTGCTGGAAATTCTTCAAAAAACTGGAGAACGTAATCTGCCATGATTCTAGAAAAATGAGTATGCATTTCTGCTAATTGAAAAGCAGAGCCATTACCAATTTCTCTTAATTGCTTTTGAAAATCTTCATCATAAGCATAGCATTTTACAGCTTTGATATCAAAACTCCATTGTTTTAGAATTTCTTCAAATTCTACATAGCAAATATCTAAGCCATCCAAAGACGAACCCGACATGATGCCTATGACTTCATACTTGGTCATTTGAAATTATCTTAAAAATGAATTGTATTTCTTTTCGTGTTCTATAGTAGTAGAAGGCCCATGTCCATTATAAATCACTACTTCTTCTGGCAAAGTCAATAATTCCTTTTTGATAGATTTAATTAAGGTCTCGTAATTCCCACCCGGTAAATCTGTTCTTCCAATACTTTCTCTAAATAGAACATCTCCAACTATTGCATACTTTTCTTTTTCATTATAAAAAGTAACACTTCCTGGTGAATGACCTGGAGTAAATAATACTTTAAACTCGTCCTCGCCAAGCTTCAAAGTAGTACCTTGTTGTATAAAACTTTTAGGTGCTCTATATTCTGGTTCTTTAACTCCAAACATCATAGCTGAAATCTTTGCATTTTTTGCGATGAAGGTTTCATTTTCATGCCACTCTGGAGATAATTGATAAGTATCAGCGATGTAAGCATTTCCGAAAATATGATCCAAATGACAATGAGTATTTAATAATCTGACAGGTTGAAGTTGGTTTTCAGAAATATAATCTGATAACTTTTGTTTTTCAACATCCGTATAACAACCGGGGTCAATTATCCAACATTCACGACTTTCATTAGAAATAATATAAGTATTTTCAGAAAATGGATTAAATGTGAAAGAAGTTATAGTTGTCATGGAGATTACGTTTATTGTTTTGTAACATTATATTATCTTGGATGTTTGTAAAGTTATAATAATTTAGAAGTAGATTTTAAACTAGATGTTGAAAGGAAGATACCAAATACATATAATTATATTGTTGATGTGCATAATGTCAGGTATCAAAACATCTTTTTCACAAGGTACCCAAGTTTCTTTTGGTCAAAACAGAGTTCAATTTCATGATTTTGATTGGGTATCCTACTCTTCCGACCATTTTGTCACATATTATTATCCTGGAGGTCAAGAACTTGCAAAATTTGTCGTGATTGCAGCAGAGGATAGAATTCAGAAATTAGAAGAGCAGCTCAATTATGTCCTCAATTCTAAAATTGAAATTCTAATTTATAATGACATTACAGATTTATCTCAAACAAATATTGGAATTTCTGAACAGTTATATAATGTAGGCGGTACGAATTATACAGATGGCGCAAAGTTGTTTTTATATTTCGATGGGAATCATGATCACATGCTTAATTTCTTAGAAAAGGAATTAGCTAAGATTTACCTCAACAATATGATGTCTGGGAGAAATTTTGCAGAAATCATTCAAAATGCAGTCTTTTTAAATTTACCTAATTGGTTCATTTCCGGCTTAGCGGCATACATTGGTGAAGATTGGAATGTAGAAAAGGATGATCAGCTCAGAAAGTTTTGGAACGAAACGTCCAAACCTTCATTTGCAAAATTAGCTCAAACTAATCCTGAATATGCAGGTCAAGCATTATGGCACTTTATCTTTGATAAATATGGTAGTTCTTCTATCAAAAATATTCTCTACCTAACAAGAATCAATAGAAGCGTCAATAAAGGTTTTTTATTTTCTATAGGAAAATCTAGCGATGATGTGATTCAAGAATGGGAAGAATATTTAAAATTTCATTCTAAAAATGATTTAATTAATAGAGAAGTTCCTAAAAAGGAAAATTTAGTAAAAGCTAAAATCAGAAAAAACCAATCGATTAGTCAGATAAAATTATCTCCAGATGGAAGAAATTTGGGCTATGCAGTACATAAAAAAGGTTCTTATAAAGTATATGCTCAAAATTTAGAAACTAAGAAGCGCAAGAAGATTTTTAAAGGTGGATTTAATTCAGATAACTTCCCATACGATCTATCCTATCCTATTTTAGCATGGAATCCTTCTTCCACCAAACTGATTGGCATTCACGAAAAGAGAGATCAAATCAAACTAATTGATTATGACTTAATTGATAAAAAGAAAACTAAAGGCGATATCAGAGGATTTCAAAGAATCTATCAAGCGAGTTTCACACCCGATGGAAGATCATTAATTTTTTCAGCACAGAATAGAGGTCAAACAGATATTTATACTTTTCAATTATCTACTACTCGTCCCACTCAGTTGACAAATGATATATTCGATGATGCTTATCCGACTATGATGAATATCTCGGGAGTAAATGGCGTTTTGTTTTCTTCAAACAGACCTGATGAGAATATAACAAACGCTACTTACGACTCTATTCTACCGGTAGGTAACTTTAACTTATACTTTCTAAACTTAGATAACCCTGCTGCAGGCTTAGTGAAAATCGCATCCGACAAGGTTGAAAATCAAACTCAAAGTGAGCAAATTGGCGAAAACGAATTCTCTTATCTCTCTGACGAGAATGGTATTATTAATTTATACCGAGGTCAATTAGACAGTACTTTATTAAGAATTGATACCCTTCCAGAAGAAAACTCTCGCTTGGATACTATTTACAGCTTCACCTCTTCTATAAAGCCACTTACTGATATGAGTGCTAATATTTTAGAAGCATCTGTCGCACATAGAGTCAATAAATGGGCTTATTTATTGAAAGGCAATAAAAAACAAGAGATTTATATCGCTTCCATTCCTAAAAACGAACTACCTTCTAAACTTACGAAAACAGCTTTTGGCAATTCATATACTGCTCTTGAAAAAATAAACAATGTTCTCAAAAGATCTGAAAGAACAACTCAGCAAGATATCAATGCATTAAAAGATTTAGACACATTTATACAGAAAGATTTCAAATTCAGTTTTAATTCTAAGTACGATTATACTTTTTTGACGAGTTCAGAAAAAGACTCCTTAAAAAAGATTTATGTCGATTCTATGAGAGCTTTGCCTGACAATGAAAGCTTTACAGAAATAGAAATAGAAGAAAATCAACCTTTAGTTCAGTTTGTAGCAGGACGATCTATTCCATATAGAGCTAAGTTTTATAGCAATTTTGTCACCACCCAAATAGACAACTCTGTTTTACCTTTCTCCTATCAAAGTTATTCATTGAATGGTGCTAAGTTTGACTATCCGAGCTTAAGCGGTATGATCATGTATGGCATCCAGGACTTAATGGAAGACCATAAACTCGTGGGAGGTTTCAGATTACCGAGCAATTTGAAAGGAACAGAAATGTTTGTTAGCTACGAGAATCTAAAAAAGAGATTAGATAAAAGACTTTTATTCTACAGAAAGTCCGATCAAGAAAACTATACTTTATTAGTTAATAATACTTTTCAAATACCTGCCTTAGGAAAGCAAAAAACAAATTATGCCGAAGTCAGATTGAGCTATCCATTTGACGTGACCAAAAGTTTGAGACTTTATACTGGATTTAGAAATGACAGATTAATTCTAGGTTATACAGATACCATTACTATGGTAGCAAATGTCGATAGAAATGAAAACTGGTCTTTCTTAAAATTAGAGTTTGTTCACGATAATTCAAGAGAAGTACAAGAGAATATTTTCAACGGATTCAGGTATAAAATTTATTCCGAATACTTTAGAAATTGGAGCGAGAAAAAATCTAATCTATTTACTTTTGGATGGGATGTCAGACATTATACTTCTATACATAAAAATTTAATCTGGGCAAATCGTATTGCAGGAGCTAGTTCTTTTGGGCAGAAAAAAGTCATTTATTATTTAGGAGGTGTAGACACTTGGTTGAATAATAAGTATGATAATAATACTGCTGTTTCTAACTCTGAGGACTATGCTTTTCAAGCTCAAGCAACCAATGTGAGAGGTTTTCCTATCAATATTAGAAATGGAACCAGTAATATTGTATTGAATAGTGAAGTCCGATGGCCAATATTTTCATATTTATTCAACAAACCTATCAAGTCAGCTTTCGTTAAAAACTTCCAAGTTATAGGCTTTTTTGATATAGGTTCAGCCTACAATGGTTTGACACCGTTCAATGAAGAGAATCCTTATATCTCTCAACAAGTAACTCCTAATGGTAATCAAACTCCAGTTGTGGTTCAAGCTAATTATTATAGAAATCCAACAGTAATGGGAACTGGAGCGGGATTTAGAACTACACTTTTAGGATACTTCCTCAGAGTCGATATGGCATGGGGAATTGATGGCCGTGTTGTCAATAAAAAACCAATGTGGTTATTTTCTTTTTCTAAGGACTTTTAAGAAATCCAAACGCTTATATTTTTTCTAGTTCAGATGTTTTCATTGAACAATCAGTAGTTATAGTTTTTTTTAAGTTGATGAAGCGTTACCTTTGCGCCCACATAACGATAAGTTTCATCTACAAATACAAAGACTCATGATATTTTCAATGACTGGATATGGTTCTGGAGAATACAGACTCAACAAAACCTTATATAAAATAGAACTACGCTCATTGAATAGTAAGAGTTTAGATATCAATTTTAAAATACCTAATTCTTTAAAGCCTTTAGAAAATCAACTTCGAATTCAATTGAATGAATTGGTAAGAGGTAAAGTAGATGTTCAAATCAACGAAGAAACTAATGATTTGTCAGAAGAAAATAAGTCTTCTGTTCTCAATATCTCATTGATGCATCAATATCACGAACAATTAAAACAGTTTACTGAAGATGCTAAAATTGAAGGTGCTGATCTTTTAAGATCCATTCTAACACTTCCAAATGTCATCAAAGACACAAATGAAGCGAATGATATGGAGGCCATCTTATCTGCTTTAAGTTCAGCTTTGAAAAACGCTATCCTGCAATTAAAAGATTTTAGAGCTAAAGAAGGATTGAGTTTAGAAAAAGATATTGAAGATAATCTGGAAAATATTTCCTTATCACTAATGCAGATAAGCGAACATGAGCCAAGCAGAATCTCTAGAATCAAAGAAAAATTTGACAAAGAAATTCAACAGCTCAAAAAAGAATATGATGTAGATTCTGGAAGACTGGAAATGGAAATGATTTTTTATATCGAGAAGCTAGATATCAACGAAGAAAAAGTCCGATTGGCTTCTCATATTGATTATTTTAAAGAAATTCTTACAGATACTTCCACTATTGAAAAAGGGAAAAAGCTCGGCTTCCTATCTCAAGAAATAGGTCGAGAAATTAATACCATAGGCTCAAAAGCTAATCATGCAGAAATCCAAAAGTCTGTTGTTTTGATGAAAAACGAATTAGAAAAAATTAAAGAACAGATTAACAACGTATTGTAGGAATGTTATCAAAATTTGGAAAACACAAAGCAATTATCTTCACAGGCCCATCTGGTGGAGGCAAAACCACCTTGTCACAATATACTTTAAGCAATTTCGAAGAAGTAGAGCGATCTATTTCTGTCACTACAAGATTGCCAAGAGAAGGTGAAGTACATGGCGTAGATTATCATTTTTTATCTGTTGACGATTTCAAAAAACATATCGAAGCTGGCGACTTTGTGGAATGGGAACAAGTCTATGAAGGATTATACTACGGAACGCTCCTGTCTGAAGTCGAAAGAATTTGGGAGGCAGAAAAAGTAGTCTTATTTGTAGTAGATGTCATTGGAGCAAACTCTTTGAAGAAATATTTCGGTGAAAATTCCATTAAAATATTTGTCAAAACTCCTACTATGGAGATTCTAGAAAAAAGACTTTTCTCACGTGGTACTGAAACCAGAGAAAATGTTTTAAATAGATTAAAAAAAGCATTTCACGAATTGAAAGAAGAAGTCAATGCAGATGCTGTCATTATCAATGATGTACTATCTACTACTCAAAATGAGGTATATCAACTCATCCTTTCCTACATAAATAGGTAATCGTAAAATATACATGGCAATATTGTCGTTTTTTTACTAATTTCAGTATTATGCATACTGCCATCACTCGCGGAGTAAAAGTTTCGGTAGAGACTTTCTATCAACTGGATTACTCCAATCCTTTGAAGAGTGAATTTATGTTCGCTTACAGAATTACCATTATCAACCAAAGTGAGCAGACTCTACAATTATTAAGTAGGCATTGGCACATTATAGATGCTAACGGAATCGAAAAAGAAATTATTGGCGAAGGCGTAGTCGGACAACAACCTATTTTAAGACCTAACGAAACTTACCAATATGTTTCAGGTTGCAATCTGAATACAGAAATCGGTAAAATGTTTGGCTCCTACACTATGTCTAATGTTGGCAATGGCAAGAAATTCAATGTCAATATTCCAATATTCCAATTGGTAGCTTCACATAAATTGAATTAAAAAAGAAGCGTAGTACAATGTCATGCTGCTTCAACCTTTCTCAGCATAAATGAAAGCTTCTCATTTGTAGTTATCCTAAACGACAGATTAATGCTTAAAGCCATGCGCTATATGTTCTAAAGTTTTACACCTCATATCAGTGAATGATCCGCAAAACTATAATAACCTCCACTGGTCACTATAATATGATCCGACACTTGTATTCCCAAGATATCTCCAGCCTTTACTAACTGCTTTGTAATGTCTTTATCCATTTCACTTGGATACAATGTACCTGACGGATGATTGTGCGCTAAAATAATCGAAGAAGCTTGTTCCAAAATCGCCCAATTAAAAATCTGTCTTGCATCTACAACAGTTCCGCTGAAACCTCCTTGTGTGATCATTTTATACTTGATAATGATACTTTTTCTATTGAGTAGTATGACCCAAAATTCTTCATGGCTTAAATCTGCAATGCAAGGAGAAAGTAAATCATAGGCTTGCCTACTTGTTCTGATGGCATTCTCTTTCAGTGCGTCTTGCTGTTGTCGTCGTCGTCCGAGTTCTAAAGCAGCAATGATCGTAATCGCTTTCGCCTCTCCTATCCCTTTGACCTGAGTCAATTGTTCGATGGATAACTTTCCTAAAGTAAGCAGATGATTATCCGCAATAAATAATAATTTTCTTGCTAGCTCTACTGCAGATAGATTCTTAGTACCCGAACCTATTAGTATGGCTAATAGTTCAGCATCCGTGAGGGCTTGACGGCCTTTTTGGAGGAGCTTTTCTCTTGGGCGATCTTCTTCTGCCCAAGATTTGATATTTTTTAAAGATGCTTCGGAATATGACATAAAAAAAGAAGGTGCATCATTAAGACGCACCTTCTATATCAATTCCATAAAATTTCTAATAAAACCTATAGAGCATTTACTCTTTTAGTGATTGCAGATTTCATATTCGCCGCTTTGTTTTGGTGAATTTGATTTCTTTTAGCTAACTTATCTACCATAGCAAGAATGCTAGGCAATGCAGTTGTAGCTTCTTCTTTTGAAGTTAAAGCTTCTAATTTACGAATAGCATTACGAGTAGTTTTACCATAATATCTATTTTCTAATCTTTTCTTAGAGTTTTGTCTAATTCTCTTTATAGCTGATTTATGATGTGCCATTGCTTACGTTTAATTTGAGTTTGCAAAGTTATAAACTTTATTTGAAAAACAAAAAATGAAATGCAATAGATTTTAATAAACATTTTCTATTGATTTTTAGTTAATACTAATAGGTTTAAAAGCAAGCTTTATAGATATTTGTTAACAATTAAGTACGATATTTAAAATAATAATTTCATATATGCAGGATTTATCCTTTTTATTAAATGCACATCCCTCTTATGTAGATCAATTGTATAAAGATTATATGGTAGATCCAACATCAGTGGAAGCAGAATGGAGAAATTTTTTTACAGGGTATGATTTTGCAATCAACTCAGAAAAAACAGGGAACAATACAGATTCACGCTCACGTTCTATCAACACGAAAGAATTTAAAGTAGTCAAATTAATATACGCTTATAGAAACAAAGGGCACTTAATATCAGATACCAACCCTATCCGACCTAGGAAAGATAGGCATGCTGATTTGGACTTACACTTTTACGACTTAGGTGAAGATGACATGGAGACCAAATTTTATGGTGGAAATGAACTCGGACTAGGTACTGTAACATTGAGAGAAATCTTGGCACATCTTAAAGAAGTATATTGTAGAACCATCGGATGGGAATACAATTATATCGACACTAGAGAAGAAAGACAATGGTTACGCGAAAAAATTGAGCATGGCTACATGGCTTACGAACATCCGTACGAAAAGAAAAAACGTATTCTTCAAAAGCTCAACGATTCTAATGTTTACGAAAAATTCTTAGGCACAAAATTTATTGGCCAAAAACGTTTTTCGTTAGAAGGTGGCGAATCATTAATACCTGCACTAGATGCTATGATTAATGTTGCAGCAAATGAAGGCTGTAAAGAAGTCGTTATAGGAATGGCTCACAGAGGAAGACTAAACGTATTAGTCAATATCGTTAGAAAAACTTACGAAGAGATTTTCGCTGAATTCGAGGGTGTATCTCCAGATAATCTATCTCATGGTACTGGTGACGTAAAATATCACAAAGGCTTCTCCTCTCAATATACCACTATGGATAATAAAGAGGTGTATATCAACTTATTGCCTAACCCTTCTCACTTGGAAGCAGTTAACCCTGTAGTTCAAGGTTGGTGTAGAGCGAAAGCTGATGAAGTATACGAGTCTGAATACGATGCCATCTTACCACTTACTATTCATGGAGACGCAGCTATAGCTGGACAGGGAATTGTGTACGAAGTATTGCAGATGTCCTTATTAAAAGGATATACAGTAGGAGGTACTGTGCATTTTGTCATTAATAATCAGATTGGTTTTACTACAGACTTTGATGATGCGCGCTCTTCTTACTATTGCACATCTGTAGCCTCTACAGTACAAGCACCTGTCTTCCACGTCAATGGAGATGATGTAGAAGCCGTAACATTTGTGTCAGAACTAGCAGTAGAGTATAGACAGAAGTTCAATAAAGATGTCTTTGTTGATATGGTGAGCTATAGAAAACACGGACATAATGAAGGGGACGATCCTCAATATACACAACCTCAAATGTACAGCTTCATTAAAAATCATGTCAGCGTACGAGACATCTATAATAAAAAGTTGATGGATTGGGGTGTTGCGGGAGCTGAGTTAGTAAAAGACATGGAAAAAGCATTCTGGGGAAAACTTCAGAGAAGATTAGATGACACTAAACAAAATCCACGTCCATATCGTCCTCAAGCTACAGATATAGCATGGGACCAAACTCGTACTGCAACTCAAGAAGATTTTGAGAAGTCACCAAAAACAAAAATTTCAAAAGCCAATCTTGTAAAGATTATTAAGGCATTGGTCAAAGTACCAGAAGGCTTTCATCCGTTGAAAAAAGTCAACCACCTTTTAGAAAGTCGACGTGAAATCATGCGTGACCAAAAATCTGTGGATTGGGCAGCGGGGGAATTAATTGGATATGGTTCTATTTTATTAGAGAACCATGATGTCCGCATGAGTGGAGAAGATGTCAAAAGAGGAACATTCTCTCATAGGCATGCCATGGTATATGATGAAAAAACTGGAGATGAATACAATAGACTCAATCATATCATAGACGACCCTAAAGAACAAGGTAAATTCAGAATATTCAACTCTCACCTATCTGAGTACGGTGTACTTGGTTTTGAATTTGGATACTCATTAACATCACCACAAGGTTTAATTGTTTGGGAAGCACAATTTGGCGACTTTGTCAATGGTGCTCAAATCATTTTAGATCAATTTATTGCTTCTTGCGAAACCAAGTGGAATAAAAACACAGGGATGATTTTATTACTCCCTCACGGTTATGAAGGTGCAGGTCCGGAACACTCTAGCGCAAGACTCGAAAGATTCTTACAAGCATGTGCCGAATTAAATATGGTTATTACCAATATTACTACACCTGCCAATTTATTCCATGCGATTAGAAGACAATTAGCATGGGACTTCAGAAAACCATTGGTCAATATGTCTCCTAAATCTCTTTTAAGACATCCTGATTGTGTATCTGATGTCAAAGAACTTTACGATGGACATTTCTATGAATTTATCGACGATGAAAATATAAAAACACCTTCCAAAGTAAAAAGACTGGTATTTTGTTCAGGAAAAGTATATTATGACTTATTGAAGTACCAAAGAGAAAACAAAAGAGAAGACGTGGCTTTAGTTAGAATAGAACAGTTGTATCCTTTAGCATTTACGCAATTAGATGCTATGATAAAAAAATATTCTAAAGCAAAAATTTATTGGACACAAGAAGAGCCTTCGAATATGGGCGCTTGGTGGTATCTTAGAAATACTTGTCCAGATATCAAATGGAACTTAGTTGCTAGACCTGCGAAAGCATCGCCTGCTACAGGTTTCCATAAAATTCACGAACAAGAACAAAAATCAATCGTTGACCAATCTTTTAACGGTTAAATTTAAAGAATAAAGTAAAATAAGATTTATGAAAGTTGAAATTAAAGTTCCTTCCATAGGAGAATCGGTCAACGAAGTAACTTTGTCTTCATGGTTAGTCGAAGATGGAGAGACCGTGGATATGGACCAATCTCTTTGTGAATTTGAATCTGACAAAGCCACTTTAGAACTCCCTGCAGAAGTAGGAGGTGTATTCACTAGAGTAGCTAAAGAAGGAGACGATTTGAAAATCGGAGACTTAGTCGGATATATTGATACAGAAGGTGCTGGTAAAAAATCTGACGATAAAAAAGAAGACAAACCTTCTTCTGAAGAATCAGATGATAAAAAAGAAGAAACTGAATCTTCAGACAAATCAAGCGAAAAGAAAGAAGAAGTAGAAAGCGAGGAAAAAACTACTTATGCTACCGCTCATCCTTCTCCAGCTGCAAAGAAAATCTTAGAAGAAAAAAATATTCAACCTGAAGATGTAAAAGGCACAGGTAAAGATGGACGCATCACCAAAGAGGATGCAGAAAAAGCTAGCGCTCCTAAAAAAGAAACTGAACCAGCTTCTCCGAAAGAAGAGAAAGTGGAGAAAGTAGATAAGAAGGAAGATGAAAAAGAACCAGAAGAAAAAACTAAAGCAGTTGCAGGCTCTAGAAATGAAAGAGTGGAAAAAATGTCTCGACTTCGCAGAACTATCTCCAGAAGATTAGTAGAAGTTAAAAACGAAACTGCCATGCTCACTACTTTCAATGAAGTAGATATGACGAAAATCATGGGCATGCGTAAGCAATACAAAGAAGAGTTTACCAACGAACATGGAATCAACTTAGGCTTTATGTCCTTCTTCGTAAAAGCTTGTACACTCGCTCTACAAAAATTTCCGAGTATCAATGCTTACTTAGAAGATGACAGTATAGTTTATCACGATTTCCAAGATGTATCTATAGCAGTATCTACTCCAAAAGGGCTAGTAGTACCTGTTATTAGAAACACAGAAACTTTAGGATTTGCTGACATTGAGAAAGAAATCAAAAGATTAGCTACGCTTGGTAGAGATGGTCAACTTTCAATAGATGATATGACAGGAGGGACTTTCACCATCACCAATGGCGGTGTATTCGGTTCATTATTGAGCACTCCTATTATCAATCAACCTCAATCAGCCATCTTAGGAATGCATAAAATACAAGATAGAGCAATGGTCATCGATGGACAAATTGAAGCTAGACCTATGATGTATTTAGCACTTTCTTATGACCACAGAATTGTAGACGGCAAAGAATCAGTAAGTTTCCTTGTCGCTGTAAAAGAATACTTAGAAAATCCAGAAAAAATGCTTTTCGGCATCTAAAATTTTCTATAAATACTTACAAAGCCTTTGACCAAAATCAAAGGCTTTTTTTATAACTATATGTCTCCAAATGAATATCAAGACATTACTTCCATATAATTTAACTCAAATATCATCTATGAGAAACCTATGCTTGCATTATAATTTAGCATTTATAAGTATCTTTAGACATCGAATTTTTAAAAATTTATCATAAATGAATTACTTAAAAAACTCAAGAAAAGTTGCAATAGTTGGGTATAATAGAATACCATTTGCAAGACAAAACACTGCATATGCTGAAGCAAACATCCATGACATGATGGTGGCTACTCTAAACGGTCTTATTGACAAGTACAATTTGCAAGGAGAACTTTTAGGAGAAGTAGCAGGTGGTGCTGTATTGAAAAGCAGTGAAGAGCCTAACTTAATGAAAGATGCTATCATGGATACATCTTTAGACCCACGTACACCTGCTGTTGACATTCAGCAAGCATGTGATACAGGTATCGAAGCTGCTATTTATATTGCAAACAAAATTGCATTAGGCCAAATCGAAGTAGGTATAGCTGGTGGTGCAGACTCTACAAGTCAAGTGCCTATCGTAGCAAGCGAAAAATTGACAAAATTACTTTTAGCACTTTCTAGAGCAAAGACTAACCAACAAAGATTACAAGAAATTATCAAGGTTCGTCCAGACTTCTTCGTACCTGTAGTTCCTGCAAACGAAGAGCCTAAGACTGGGTTATCTATGGGTGGCCATACAGAGCATACAGTAAAATATTACAGAATCGCTAGACAAGACCAAGACCAACTCGCTTATGAAAGCCACATGAAAATGGCTGCAGCATATGAAGAAGGATTCTTTGACGATATGATTACTCCATTCAAAGGATTGACAAAAGACAATAACCTAAGAGCAGACAGTACAGTTGCAAAACTCTCTACTCTTAAACCAGCTTTTGACAAAAAGAATGGAACTATGACTGCTGGAAACTCTACACCATTATCCGATGGAGCTTCTGCAATATTATTAGCGAGTGAAGAATGGGCAAAAGCACATAACCTTCCTATTTTAGCATACATTTCTTATGCGGAATTAGCTGCTATCGAATACGTAGAGAACAAACAAAACTTATTATTAGCACCAGTTTATGCAGCTAATAACATGTTGAAAAAAGCAGGAATGAAATTACAAGATTTCGATTTCTACGAAATTCACGAAGCATTCGCAGGACAAGTTTTAGCTACATTAAAAGTTTGGGAAAGTGAAGAATTAAGTAAACAATTCGGAATCGAACCATTAGGAGCTATCGACCGTAGTAAATTGAACGTAAAAGGAAGTAGCCTTGCTGCTGCACACCCTTTCGCAGCTACAGGAGGACGTATTATCGCTACACTTGCAAAATTATTAGACCAAAAAGGTTCAGGAAAAGGATTTATTTCCATCTGTGCTGCAAGAGGTCAAGGCATCACTATGATTCTAGAAAAATAATTGAATACAACTTTAAAATAATTTTCAAAGACTGTCTGCAAAGGCAGTCTTTTTTATTTTGGGGGAGCCCCTTCGGGTCGGGCTTTCATTTCGTCTTCTCTCATTTCCACGGGTTAAAACCCGAGGCTATTCAGGTGATACTCCATTCTATCCCTCTCCCATTGTCGCATAGAGAAAAAAGATTGTTATAAATTCATCCAACTCAATTTTCTCCTATCTTTGCGCTATGCTTTCTGAAAGACAAATATTTCTAAAACATATTGCCCAAACCAGCGAAAACCCTTTATTACTAGAAGTAGAAAGAGCCGAGGGGATGTGGCTGTATGGAAAAAACGGAGAAAAATGGATGGACCTCATCGCAGGAATCAGCGTGAGCAATTTAGGACATTGTCATCCTGAGATTGTAAAAGCCGTTCAAAATCAAGCTCAAACTTTCATGCATACCTTAGTTTATGGAGAATTACTCCTGTCTCCTCAGGTTGAACTAGCAAAACTTTTGACAAGTATTTTACCCGACACTTTACAACAAGTCTATTTTACTAATTCGGGTACAGAAGCCGTAGAAGGCGCAATGAAATTAGCTAAGAGATATACTGGCAGACATGAAATTGCAAGCTTTCACAATGCCTATCACGGAAGTACACAAGGAGCCTTGAGTATGCTTGGAGATGAATATTGGCGCAATCAGTTTAGACCATTATTACCTGGAATTAAAAGATTGACTTACAATAGTCTGGAAGACCTCTCTTTAATTACAGAACAAACTGCTGCAGTATTTATTGACCCGGTACAAGCAGAGAGTGGCGTGACAGTACCTTCCAAAAACTATATGCAAGCTTTAAGAGAACGTTGTAATGAAACAGGAACATTATTAGTCTTAGATGAAATTCAGACGGGCTGTGGTCGTACTGGTCGCATGTTTGCATTTGAAGATGTAGAGATTGTTCCCGATATTCTACTTTTGGCAAAAGGTTTTGGCGGCGGAATGCCGATAGGAGCATTTATTTCTTCTACAGAAATCATGTCTTCTTTGAGTCACGACCCTGTATTAGGACACATCACTACTTTTGGCGGGCATCCTGTAAGCTGTGCTGCAGCTTTAGCAAATCTTCAAGTATTACTCAGAGAAGATTATATCAAAGAAGTAGCTAGCAAGGAAAAAATATTCTTAGAACACCTTCAACATCATGCTATCCAAAAAATAACACACAAAGGATTAATGATGGCAGTACATTTAGATAGTTTTGAAAATCTGCAAAAAGTCATGCATGCTTGTATTCGAAGAGGAGTATTGACAGATTGGTTCCTTTTCGAACCCAATGCTATAAGAATAGCACCACCACTCATTATCCAAGAAGAAGAAATTGTTTTTGCTTGTGAAGTGATTATATCAGCATTAGACGAAGTGTATTCCTAAAAATAATTTATGAGTCTTCGTCAGTCCTTTCTATTCAATACATTATTTGCATTAATAGTCAATTTTATTATCAAACCTATTTGGGTATTTGGTATAGATAGGTCTGTACAAAATCAGATAGGCGGCGAAGAATATGGACTCTACTTTGCCATTTTCAACTATGTCTATATTTTCCAAATCTTACTTGACTTTGGACTTCAAAACTTCAACCAAACCGAAATAGCTGCAGATAATTCAAAGTTTAAGCAACTGCTTCCTGGAATGCTATCTGCCAAATTAGTTTTGACCATTGCTTATGTTATACTGACCGTTTTCGTAGGATATTTATTAGGATATTCTGAACAGAAGTATTTTGGATGGTTGATTATCAATCAAATTATTTTATCCTTTATAGTTTTCTTGCGTTCTAATATTAGCGCACATCGACTTTTCATAAAGGATGCATTTTTATCAGTAATCGATAAATCCTTAATGGTCATTTTAAGTACTTTGATGTTTTTCCCTGCTATTCCTTGGATAGATTTAAGTATTCAAAACTTCATTTGGATTCAGACAATATCTATGACTATATCGGCTATTTTTTGCGTCTATTTTAATTTAAAATTAGCGGATTCTTTTGTGTGGAGATTTGATAAAGTTTTATTTAAAAGTATTCTATTAAAAGCTGTGCCTTTTGCATTGATTTATTTTTTAATGACTATTTATTACAGAATCGACACCGTCATGATAGAACAGATGCTCAAAAACGGTGCGAAAGAATCAGCCATTTATGCTCAAAGTTATAGAATCTTAGAGTCCGTTAATAATATTGGATATATCGTCGCGGGAGTCCTATTACCATTATTTGCATACCGTTTAAAACAAATAGACCACATCCAACAAGTACTGCGACAAGGATTCGGACTGATGTTCACCATCATTGTCCCAATTGTAATAGGTGGAACTATTTTTTCAAAAGAAATCATACATACGCTTTACCCTAATGATGACCCCACTTATAGCAGTGAAATATTTACTGTATTGCTATTGAATTTTATTCCTGTCGGATTATTATATGTATTAGGTCCTTTATTGACAGCCAACAAAAGTTTTAAAGTGATGATTCCAAGTTTGATTATTGCGAGCTTGATGAATATTGCAATAAATTACTTTTTCATACCTCAATATGGAGCATTGGGCGCATCAATAGCTACAGTAAGCACTCAAGTTTTCATGTTGATAGTATATGGATTCGCTGTCTTTTATTTATTTGAACTAAAAGTCCATTACCAATTCATCTTGCAATCCATCTCTTTCCTTTTGGTAGTCTATGCTATGAATTATCTATTATATCAAACTGGACTATTCTGGCTCATAGCTCTTGGGATAAGTGGCACAAGCAGCTTGGTTATTGCCTACTTATTAAAGATTATTAGTAAGGAAACTTTGGCTTTAAAAATCCATTAGAGCCGCTCGATACTACATTGGACTTTATAATGCAAACTTGAAAAGAGCTAGCTTATTGAGTTAGTTGTGGTCACTGAGCTCGTCGAAGTGTGGTCAATGAGCTCGTCGAAGTGTGGTCAATGAGATTGTCGAAGTGTGGTCACTGAGCTTCTCGAAGTGTCGAAATGCAGTGAATGATTTTCTCGAGGTCGAATTACACTAAAACACTTTTCAACTTCTAGCGAGCAATCCAATAAGCAGGATTCTGTGTAGCATTACCTTGCCACAATTCAAAGTGTATTTCTGTTTCGTTAGTGTCTTGATCCGTATATACTTTGCCTATAATTTGCTTAGCATTGATAGTCTGTCCTTTTGAAACATTCACACTTTCAAGTTTAGTATACACCGTAAAGAAGTCTCCATGACTAATGATGACAGCATTTTTATAGATAGGATTATTAACTACACTGATCACTTTACCTTCAAATACAGATCTTACACTTGCATTCCTTTCGGTTTTAATATCTATCCCTTTATTGTCCATATCTCCACCATATACTGGATGTTTATAAGGGCCATACCCTCTAGAAACTGTACCTCTTTCCACTGGCCAAGGCAATTTGCCTTTATTAGCAGCAAATGAGGAAGATAATTTAGCTACTTCGGGAGTAGTCGTATAGACAGGTGTTTTGGTCGTGGTAGTAGGAGTCTTTGTCTCTTTAGGTGTAGTTGTAGAAGGAGTTTTTGCTTTTTCTCTTTCCTTTGCAGCGGCAGCGGCTGCAGCAGCTTCAGCCTCTTTTCTTTTCCTTTCTTCTTCTAACTTACGTTGACGCTCAATTTCTTTAGCAATAATCGCCTGAATCTGAGCATTGAGCTTTTCGGCTTCTCTTCTTTTAGTATTTAACTCTACATTCAGTTTAGACTCTTTCACTTTCAACTGATCAACTAAAGTAGCTTTCTGAGATCTATTTTTAGTCAATTCTGTTTCTTGCTTTTTCTGTTGAGATAATAAACTCTCTTGTTTATTTTTCTTCTCTTGAATTAAAGCAAGCTTGTTATTGATATCTAATTGAGTAGCTACAATTTCATCTACTTGAGATTTTCTATAATCTCCTACTTTCCTTAAATAATTCAACTTTCTTAAAGCATCTGAGAAAGATTTTGAACTTGCAATAAACATCAATTGGTCCGCCATTCTATAGGACTTATAAGTGCCATAAATCGCAATACCATAATTTTGTCTGAGCAATTCTAAGTTTTTTTCTAAAACTTTCAATTCACCAGAAATTTGATTGATTTGAGTACTAAATCCTTTAACTTCTTTTGTAGTATTTTCAATCAATTCTTTACGTAATTGTATCTGTTTCTCAAGATTTACAATTTCTTTCAAAGAGTTATCTCTAGTCTGTTGAGTTTGCTGTATAGCT
Organism: Chitinophagales bacterium; assembly: GCA_035515235.1. GTDB lineage: Bacteria > Bacteroidota > Bacteroidia > Chitinophagales > JADIYW01 > JAMLHH01. Next base: position 20,745 of record DATJBS010000040.1, on the reverse strand, counting down.
TTCTGAGTCTGGCTAATTTCACTTTCCAGTTTCTTTCTTTTTTTCTCTAATGCTTTTTGATCTTGACCCATCAGCAAGACAGGCAAGCAAGTCAATATTAATATGAAGGACAGAAACTTTTTCAATACACAATTCTTTTTAAACTACTCGATATCTCAAACGGAAAACTCAGCTCATTTAATATAACAATATCAGAAATTTTCGATTCCATTTCAAAAGAACTATTGCCTTGAGAAATATTCACCGATCTATCAAAAGCAAACTGCTTTTCACCTATTTTTCTGACATCACCGTATTTAGCTATTAAATTTCGCTCTTGTGAAGCATTATTTGCTTGGTATTCTATCAACATATTGTTGATTTTGTTAAAAATAGCGCTTGAAGTGTATCCATTAGGATGAATAGTGTATAATTTAATCCATTCTTCGGAAGTAGTGACCTCCATTGGGATGGTATCTTTTATCACGGGAAGCCCTAAAAGCAGTCGCTCAAGAGCATCAAAGTCCAAATCCATTTTTAAAATAGAAGCAGTCTTGCTCATAGGCAAATAATGATATTCGCCATTAAATTTGTCTATCCACTGAATGCTATTCCTATCTACCAAAGCTCTTACGCCCTCAATTCCAAACAAACTCATCGACATCCAAATCTTCTCTCCTTTTTCCCATCTCAATAGCGCATTGAAACCTTGAGCTTTACCATTTAAGGTAGCATTGGTTTTCATTTTGGCTTGTAAATATTTAAAATCTAAAATAACAGAGTCTGCCGGACTCATATAATCTGAGATAGAGCTACTGCCTGTGATGACATCTGGAGTAGATGCAAAATCTAATTTTATCTTTTTCTTACAAGAAGAAAAACTTACAATAAAAAGAATGGAAAATATGATGTACTTATTGAAATTCATGACGATTATTGCAAAGATTAAAAAATAAAATTACTTACTTGAATTAAGTTGAACATGAATAATATTCAATAAAAAAAGATGCCAAGTTTTATTTAAAATCTAGATAGCTATTTATGCAAAGAAGACTTATCTAAAATTAACAACTTATCAATTAATTTAAAATAGTTGCTAACTTTAGCTGAGGTATATAATATTCAAATTATCCATTTCAATCAAATAATATATTTATATGAGCATAGTACCCGTCGTCAATCTTCAGGATTATATCTCAGGAGACACTTCTAAAAAAGCTGCTTTTGTACAAGCATTAGGCAAAGCTTATGAAACTATAGGATTCGTAGCTGTAGAAGGTCACGGTATAACAGATGAAACTATTTCAAATTTCTATCAATTAGTGGAGCAGTTTTTTGCACTACCTGTAGAAAAGAAACTTCAATATGAAGTTCCAGAATTTGCTGGTCAAAGAGGCTATACTTCTTTTGGAAGAGAAAAAGCAAAACAGAGTGAAGTTCCTGATTTAAAAGAATTTTGGCAAATAGGTCAATATGTGGAAGGCGAAGTCATGCCTAAAGCTGATTATCCAGATAATATGGATGTATCTGAATTAGAAGGCTTCAATGCTGTTGGAAAAGATTTGTATAAAAGCTTTGAAAGAGCAGGCGCTCACTTATTAAGAGCAATAGCTAATTATCTAGATATTGATGAAAATTACTTTGCACCTAAAATCAAAAATGGCAATAGTATTTTGAGAGCGATTCATTATCCACCAATTATAAACGAACCTAAAAACGCTATACGTGCCGAACAGCATGAAGATATCAATCTAATTACTCTTCTAGTCGGCGCCTCTGCTGATGGTCTCCAATTGCTCACTAGAGAAGGCAAATGGGTAGATGTGAAAGCTGGTCCAGGTCAGATTGTGGTCAATGTCGGAGATATGCTTCAGAGATTGACAAATAATGTTTTAAGATCTACAACTCATAGAGTGGTCAATCCACCTAGAGAGCTGTGGGGCACTCATAGATACTCTATTCCATTCTTCTTACATCCTAGAAGTGAAATGCCTTTAGATTGTCTAGAAGACTGTATCACTGAAAATAATCCAATTGCTTTCGAGCCTATTACTGCTGGAGAATATCTGGATGAAAGATTGAGAGAAATTGGTTTGAAAAAATAATTATAACATATTAAATAAAAAAACCGTAGAGTTAATGCATTCATTAACACTACGGTTTTTTAAATAATGCCTTTTTTATCTTCTTACACCGCCAGCGGTCAAATATTTAAGATATACCAACTCTTTTTCTGTGATATATCTCCATTTTCCACGAGGTAAATCTTTTTTAGTCAAACCTGCATAAGATACTCTGTCTAAGACTTTAACATCATAACCGACATGCTCGAATATCCTTCTGACAATTCGGTTTTTTCCACTATGAATAGCTATTCCAACAAATCTTGGATCTACTTGAGGAGTAGTGATATCAATTTCATCTACTTGAGCAAAGCCATCTTCTAACTCTACGCCGTCTCTTATCGTTTGTAAATCTTCTTTTTTGATAGGCTTATCCAATTCAGCTTGGTAAACTTTAACCACATTAGTACTTGGATGTGACAAATGCTGAGCTAATTCTCCATCATTTGTAAAAAGAAGCAATCCTGTAGTATTTCTATCTAATCGACCAATTGGATAAACTCTAGCTCCTTTAGTAGCAGTTTTAATCAAGTCCATCACCGTCTTTCTACCTCTTTCGTCTGATGTAGTTGTGATGAAGTCTTTCGGCTTATTTAATAAAATATAGAACTTATTTTCATTGATAACTTTCTTGCCTTCATAAGTAACAATATCTTCAGGTTTCACTTTAAAACCCATCTCTTGAACCACTACTCCATTGACCTGAACCAATCCTTCAGAAATCAATTCATCTGCTTTTCTTCTTGAGCTTATGCCTGCATTAGCAATATATTTATTCAATCTTACTTCGTCTGAAAATACTGGTGCTGGCTTTGATTCTACAATTTTATGAGGATTGTGAACTTTAGGCATGCCGGGAATAAAAGGCAAATCAGCTGAAGTGCTTTTACTTCCAGCTTTTTTATAAGATGATTTATTGGCAAACTTATCTCTTGAATCTTCACTTTGTCTTGGAGAATCTGAAAATACTCTTCTTCCTTCTGATGAATCAAAAGATTTTTGATGAGGTTTTTCTTCGCGGGATTCATAAGGACGATCTGAAGAACGTTCTCTTCTATCGTTTGAACCAAATGAAGGTTTAGAAAACTTACCTCTTCTTTCCTCACTTGGTCTTGAAGAAGAAAAGCCTCTTTTTTCCTCAGTTCTCTCTGTGAATCTAGACCCTGGTCTTTCATCACGAGGTGTAAATGGCCTGTCAGAACGCTCTCTGTTTTCTGCGTCTGGTCGATTACTAGGACGCTCTCTCCTGTCAGAAGAACCAAAGGATGGTTTTGAGAACTTGCCTCTTCTGTCTTCACTTTGTCTTGGAGTATCTGAAAAATCTCTTCTACCTTCTGGTCTACTACTAGATCTATCTTCACGTGGAGTATACGGACGATCAGAAAAGCCCTCTCTTCTATTGGATGAACCGCAAGATGGTTTTGAGAACTTGCCTCTTCTATCTTCACTTTGTCTTGGAGAATCTGAAAAATCTCTTCTTCCTTCTGGTCTACTACTAGATCCTACTTCACGTGGAGTATATGAACGATCTGATGTTGATTTCTTTCCACCCGGAGGTTCAGAAGTACGTTCTCTCTTGGCTGTGGAATAAAATGTAGGCTTAGAGAATTTCCCTTTGTGCTCTTCATTTTCTCTTGGTGTGTCTGAGTAATTTCTTTTCCCCTCAGTCTTGTTGGATGATGTTTTCCTTTTCACCTATTTGATTTTCTGTTTCAATAAATTCTTTTAATTTCGGGAGCTCTACTAAGCTATTCATTCCAAAATAATCTAGAAAGTAATCAGTAGTTCCATAAAACAATGGTCTCCCTACTTCCTCACTTCTCCCTTTCAATTCTACCAAATCTCTTTCCATCAGTTTCTGGACGGTATAATCACAATTAACACCTCTGATGATTTCGATTTCTGATTTGGTAACTGGTTGTTTATATGCTATCACTGCCAATGTCTCTAAAGCAGCTTGTGTTAATCTCTTGACTACATCTCTTTGTAAAAAAGATGCGATGATGGAATGATGCTCTGATTTTGTTTTAAAAATATATCCACCACCTGTATGAACAATGCTGAAGGCTAAGTTTTGTTCGTTATAAAACTTAATCGAGTTTTTTATATGACTCAATATCTCCTCTTTTGAATATTCCAATCCATTCTCTTTCAAGAAAAAGGTAAGAATATCTTCCAAAGATACAGGTTGGTCTGCACTAAAAAGAATGGCTTCTATTTGAGACTGAATATTCACCAAGCAAAGTTAACAGATTTGAAGTTAAGTAGTTCTATGGTAGAGTTTAAATAAAACAGGACACTTTGATTCCATTAAAACTAGAATACATCTTTAATTTATTGATGTTTACTAAGTCAAAAAGACTATAAAACAAAAATTCCGAATAGTTTTTACACTATTCGGAATGTATTATAATGTTATTGTTCAATTATTCTGCTGACAATGCTGCTGCTCCACTGACAATCTCAGAAAGTTCAGTAGTAATAGCTGCTTGACGAGCTCTGTTATACATGACACCCAAGTCTTTGAGTAAATCGTTTGCATTTTCAGTAGCTTTATCCATTGCTGTCATTCTAGACCCATGTTCTGATGCATTAGAATCTAACAAGAATCTGAAGAATTGAGTTTTTAAAATATTAGGAACTAAAGTTTCTAGTATCTCTTCTTTACCTGGTTCGAATATGTAGTCAGCAGATGCTGCTCCACTTTCAGCTGGAGTAGTATGAATAGGTAAATATTGTTCTGCAGTAGGAAATTGAACTGCTGCGTTTTTAAACATATTATACACTACCTCGATTCTATCGTACTCTTTATTTTGAAAAAGAGCCATCAAGTGTTCAGAGACTTTAGAAACATTATCAAAACTCATATCTGATAAGATATTTGTAAAAGTCAGGTTTTTGTATCCACTAAAAGATTTCAAACCATCTAAACCTTTTTTACCGACAAAAAGCAACTCTAAACCACCTTTCTGATGAAGATCTGCATACTTTTCATTGATCAGCTTTTTAGCCAATTTAACTACGTTAGCATTAAATCCACCACAAAGTCCCTTATCACCAGTAATTACTACAATCAAAACCTTTTTAAGCTCACGATTTTCAGCAAGACTTAAGTTCAAATTACCTTGAAGATTGCTGACAATATTAGTCAACACTTCATTCAATTGATTTGCGTAAGGACGTATTTGAACGATCTTGTCTGTAGCACGACGTAGTTTTGAAGCAGAAACCATTTTCATGGCTTTTGTAATTTGCATCGTAGATTTTACCGATGCCATCCTTAATCGTACTTCTTTTAAATTTGCGCCCACTTTTTAAAGCTTATAAAGTTATTGATTATGCGTAAGAGCTTTCCATTTCTTTAGCTAAAGATTCTACTTTATCAGTAGCTTCTTTTGACAAGCCACCTTTTTTAAACTCTGCTAAAACTTCTGGATATTTTGCTTCTAATCTATTCAAGAAATCTTCTTCAAACTGTTTGATTTTATTCACAGCTACTTTTCTCAACAAGCCTTTTGTACCCAAGTAGATAATTGCTACTTGTTTTTCAACTGCCATCGGAGAGAATTGTGGTTGTTTTAAGATTTCTACGTTTCTCTTACCTTTTTCTAGAACTGCAGAAGTTGCAGCATCCAAATCAGAACCGAATTTAGAGAAAGCCTCTAACTCACGATACTGAGCTTGGTCTAATTTCAAAGTACCTGATACTTTTTTCATAGACTTAATCTGCGCGTTACCACCCACACGAGATACCGAGATACCCACGTTAATTGCTGGACGAATACCTGCGTTAAATAAGTTATTTTCTAAGAAAATCTGACCATCAGTAATAGAAATTACGTTTGTAGGGATATATGCAGAAACGTCACCAGCTTGAGTTTCGATAATTGGTAGAGCAGTTAAAGAACCACCACCTTTTACCAAGTGTCTGATTGAGTCTGGCAAGTCGTTCATGTCTTGAGCAATCTCTAATTTAGAGTTTACTTTAGCTGCACGCTCTAACAAACGGGAGTGTAAATAGAACACGTCACCTGGATAAGCCTCACGACCTGGAGGACGACGTAATAATAAAGATACCTCACGGTAAGCTACTGCTTGTTTAGATAAATCATCATAAACAATCAAAGCTGGACGACCAGTATCACGGAAGAACTCACCAATAGCACAACCACCGAATGGTGCGTAGAATTGAAGTGGAGCTGGATCTGCTGCAGAAGCACTTACTACTACAGTATAAGCCATTGCACCGTGTTCTTCAAGAGTTTTTACTATACCTGCTACAGTAGATGCTTTTTGACCACAAGCTACATAGATACAATAAACTGGTTCTCCTTTGTCGTAAAATTCTTTTTGATTAATGATAGCGTCGATTGCAATAGCAGTTTTACCTACTTGACGGTCACCAATGATCAACTCACGCTGACCACGACCGATTGGAATCATTGCATCAATAGATTTGATACCTGTTTGAAGTGGTTCGTTTACCGGTTGTCTATAGATAACCCCAGGAGCTTTACGCTCTAAAGGCATAGCATAGGTTTCTCCTGTGATAGGACCTTTGCCATCTATAGGCTCGCCTAAAGTGTTTACCACACGTCCAAGCATACCTTCACCTACGTTAATAGATGCAATTTGACCAGTTCTTTTTACAATATCACCTTCCTTAACTTCTTCAGTAGGTCCCATTAAAACAACACCCACGTTGTCTTCTTCAAGATTTAAAGCGATTGCTTTTTGTCCATTTTGGAACTGCACAAGCTCACCAGCTTTTACTTCAGTGAGTCCATATACTCTCGCAATACCGTCACCTACTTGGAGTACTGTTCCTACTTCTTCAAGTTGGGTGGCAGTATCTACATTAGCTAACTCTTGTGTGAGTATGGCTGAGATTTCATCAGGTCTTACCTCTACCATATTAGTATTTTTATTCTATTAATTGTAAATCAATTGGTTTGAAATATTACTGAGTTTATTACGCACACTAGCATCATAAACTTTGTTTCCTAAATCGACAATAAATCCGCCAAGAATTTTAGTATCTACGACAGATTTAACGATTAAATTCTTTTCGCCTACTTTAGAATAGATTGCTTTTTTGATTGAAGCTTCTGTAACATTATCTAAAGGCACTGCTGTAGTAATCGTTACTTCCAAGATGTGGTGAAAATCGTTATAGGTTTTATTGAAAAAAGAAGCTACTTCTTTCATATATCCTTCTCTACCTTTGTCAATTAACAAAAGAATTAAAGAAAAGGAATCAGCTGAAATCTTCTCTCCAAATATCCTCTTTAAAACAGCAATTTTCTTAGCTGATCTAATGATAGGATTTTTAAAAAAAACATTCAATTCTCTTGAATCTTGAATAGTCTTACTCACCAACAACATATCGGTGTTAACAGCTTCAAGAATTCCTTTCGCTTGAGCATCGTCAAACAATGCTTTTGCATATCTCTTTGCTAATTTTTCAGCTGACATTAGAAGTGGATTAGTTTAATTTGTTCACTAAATCAGAAATAAGAGCCTTTTGGTCTTTATCAGCTGACAATTCTCTTTCAAGAACTTTCTCAGCTATTTTAACAGCCATTTTGCTTACTTCTTGTTTGACTTCTAAGATAGCAGACTCTTTTTGTTTTTGAATCTCCATGCGAGCTTCAGAAATAATACGAGTAGCATCATCTTTTGCTTTTGTTTGAGCACTATTCTCGATAGAAGCTTTCAACTCTCTAGCTTCTTTCAAAATTTGAGATGCTTCTTGTTGTGCTATTTTTACCGCAGCTTGATTGTCTGCTTGTAATTGCAACATTTCTTCTTTTGCTTTTTGAGCACTAGCTAAAGCGTTAGATATAGAATCTTCTCTTTGCTTGATAGCTCCTACGATAGGTTTGAATGCAAACTTACCAACTAAGAACCAGAATATTACGAAGCATATTGTAGTCCAAAAGACTAAGCCTAAGTTTGGAGTAATTAACTCCATAGCATCGAATAACAACATATAAAGTTGAAAATTTAAAGTCTTAAAAAGAGGGGGATTGCTCCCCCTTAATCATTTTTTTTGCTTATTGGCCTCCAGCACCAGCAACAAGGAATGAGATAACGATTGCTGCAAGAGCCGCACCTTCAACAAGTGCTGCTGCAACGATCATAGCTCCTCTAATGTCACCAGATGCTTCAGGTTGACGTGCGATAGCTTCCATAGCTTTACCACCAATTGATCCGATGCCTATTCCTGCACCAAGCGCTGCCAAACCTGCTCCTAAAGCTGCAAATCCTGTAATCATAATTTTTGTGTTTGAATGATATTATTTGAATTGAGTTTCTAATTTATTTTTAATGTGCTTCTTCGTGTGGGTGATCTTCTATTGCCATTCCAATAAAAATAGCTGATAAAAGAGTGAAAATATACGCTTGCAATAAGGATACTAAAAGTTCTAAACCATTCATGAATAAAACAAACGGTACAGCTACAACTGATCCACCAAATGCTCCTCCTAATGAATTTCCGTTTTCACCTAAGATGAAAATCAAACTTACTAAGCTCAATATAATGATATGTCCTGCTGTCATGTTTGCAAAAAGACGAATCATTAAAGCAAATGGTTTTGTTAGCAATCCTATAATCTCGATAGGCGTTAATAGCAATAACAATGGTTTAGGTACACCTGGCATTGCAAATACGTGTGTCCAATAATGCTTGCTACCGTTGAAGTTTGTGACCAAGAAAGTCAATACTGCTAAAGTTAATGTCACAGCAATATTTCCAGTTAAGTTTGCACTTCCAGGGAAAAGTGGAACTAGTCCCATGATGTTATTGATCAGAATAAAGAAGAACGCACTTAATAAGTAAGGCAAGAACTTCTCATATTTTGCTCCCAAATTTGGCTTAGCAATATCTTCTACTACGAAAGTTACTAATGGCTCTAAAAATGATTGCATTCCCTTTGGAGCAGAATTCACTCCTGTCTTGGAGTATGCAGATTTCATTGAAAAGAATATCAACATTAAAATGAGGATAGACAACATCATTGAAAATACATTTTTAGTGATTGACATATCTAACAATCCTTCTGTCGTATGTGTATCTGCATTCACAATTCTACCGTGAGAAAGAATCAAACCGTCTTTTTCTGATTTGTAATCTGAAGATAAACCTGTAGACCAAGATCCATCAGCTTTTCTAATCATTACTGGTAGAGGAACTACTATATCTCCAAATACTTCAAACTCATTAGCATCGGAAATATGGTGCATAATCGCTTCGATAGGATCATTAGCATCTACTTCAGCTGCTTCAATATGTGCTCCTTCGTGAGAAGTTTGCTCAGTATAGAAATCTTCTGCTGGAAGAATATTTGAATTTACAGAAACTACATTTTCTGTAGAGTCTTGCGCCATCAATGAGCTCATTTGAAATGAACCAAAGACCAGTGCGATTGTTAAGAGAATACTTTTAGTTACCGAATACATGTTATTATAAATGCGCTTCTTTTGAAAAGTTGTGCAAATATAGTAATTAATAAGTTTCTATCTCAAATGAGATAGAGAAAAATATGAGTAATCATGACAATTAATCATTTGGTAAAACTGCAAAAGACAAATATTAAATTGATTCCTTGAAAAGTCCACTTCAGTCGGCTTGAATTCTTACTGTCCTATCGAGAAATATCTTCGACTTACTTCAATTTGAAATTCTTAATTAAATTGAACTAATTGATTATCAATAAAAATTTCAAATGCTTTTCCACAAAAATGAAGGCAAAATTGCAGAAGTCATTTCTCGTTCTAAAACCTTGTTCGGATATCTTTTAAATTTATTAATGAATTAAATAGTACTTATCTAGACTCAAAATCGATATAATATTGAGAATTATAATAATTCTCTGATTCCAACCACTTATGTATTCTGAGTAAATTTTTATGAACTAAGTACTTCATTGAAATAAATCTTGCATACAATTCTTACCTTCAACCTTATGAAAATAAGTATTGCTCAACAAAATTATATTGTAGGTGATTTCGAGGGAAACTATCAAAAAATCATTCATGCAATAGATGAAGCTGTTCTTCAGAATGCTGACCTAGTATTATTTTCAGAACTAACAGTATGCGGTTATCCTGCTAGAGACTTTCTAGATTATAGAGATTTTACCCACAAATCTTTAAAAACCTTAAATAGAATTATCGAATATTCTAAAGATAAAATTGCTTTAGTCATAGGCACTCCGACTTTTAATCCCAAACTAGAGGGAAAGGACTTGTTTAACTCTGCGGTATTTATCCATGAAGGTAAAATTCAATTTACTGCGAATAAATGTTTGCTTCCTACTTATGATATTTTTGATGAGTATAGATATTTTGAATCTGCAAAAGATTTTGGAATCGTAGAATTCAAAGGATATAAAATTGCTTTGACCATCTGCGAAGATATTTGGGATATCGATTCCTCCAATCCCTTATATCTAATGAGTCCGATGGAAGAAATTTCAAAATTCAATCCCGATATTATCCTTAATCTTTCGGCTTCTCCTTACTCGCAAGGTCACACTACATTAAGAAAGAAAATAGTACAAATGAATGCGTTGAAATATAATGCTGCTGTATTTTATTGCAACAGCGTCGGCGCTCAAACAGATATTATTTTTGATGGTGCATCTATAGTATGTAATTCTAAGGGAGAACTTGTACAACAACTTCCTTCTTTCGAGGAATCTATCATGACATTTGATTTGTCAGACGTTTCAAAAAGTCAAGAAGAAATAAATTACGCTCAAGAAGAAATCGCTCTGATTCACGATGCTTTAGTATTAGGTATTAAAGATTATTTCACTAAATCCGGATTTAAAAAAGCAATTGTTGGACTTTCTGGAGGTGTAGACTCTGCTCTTGTTGTGGCTTTAGCTGCAGAAGCTTTAGGAGCAGAAAACGTATTTTCTGTATTGATGCCTTCACAATATTCAAGTGACCATTCTATTAATGATTCTTTGGAATTAGTTCAAAATTTAGGTTCTCAGTATGAAATAGTATCCATAGAAAATGCCTATCAAGCTTTTGAGCAATCATTGGCCTCTCATTTTGAAGGACTTGCTCCTAATGTTACAGAAGAAAATCTTCAATCTAGAATTAGAGGCGTCATCCTTATGGCTTTCTCCAATAAATTTGGGTACATCTTATTGAACACCTCTAATAAAAGTGAAGCTGCTGTAGGATATGGAACTTTATATGGAGATATGGCAGGCGCAATAGGTGTCATAGGAGATTTGTATAAGACTCAAGTCTATGGATTGTGCCAATACATTAATAGAAATCAAATTATTATACCAGAAAATATTCTCACAAAACCACCTTCAGCAGAGTTGAGACCTGACCAAAAAGACAGTGACTCTCTACCCGATTATGATATTTTGGATAAAATTCTTTTTGAATACATTGAGAATTGTAGAAGTCCACAAGAAATCATTGCATTAGGCTTTGAAGAAAGTGTAGTACAAAGAATTCTCAGTTTAGTCAATCGAGCAGAATTTAAAAGATACCAAACTCCGCCCCTTCTTAGAGTGTCTTCTAGAGCATTCGGAATTGGGAGAAGGCTACCAATTGTAGCTAGATATTTATAGACCGATTTAGTTAAGTTAGTAGAAAATGTCATTCTGACGAAGGAAGAATCTCTGACACATAGGCTCTAGAAGTATAAAAATCAATTTAATATAGAGATCCTTCATTCCGCTAAGGCTACATTCAGGATGACAAAAAGTGCTTAACTTAACGACATTGATCTAAAGACTTTTAGAAAAAAGATTTAATTTATCTTGTAATTGCTGAAGTTTCTTTTTAGACTTCGATAAATCTTGATTTTTAATTAAGATAGCTTCTAGAATTAACACTTCATCTTTCAATTCTGTATTACCTAAAAGATGCAATATCGGTATTAATCGATGTACTGTTTCTAATACAGCTGTAGTGTTTTCTGTAGGTATATTTTCCTTGAGTTGATTAGCACAATCCATCAATTCAGGTTTAGCCTTTTCCAAAATTTCATTATAAGATGGATGGCTTTTATCAAAAACGATGGTGTTTTCATCTAATATCTCTTCAAAAGAAAAGTATTGATGAACTACTTTCAGTAATTGACTTTCTGTGTAAGGTTTTCCTAAGACATCATCAAACCCATAACCGACAACAGTTTCCTTACTTTGATGTGTAGCAGAAACAGCTATTACTGGTAAATTTCTAACGTCCTCATTAGAGTTTTTTCGAATCATTTCACAGATTTCTTTTCCTGAGATACCATTTAGATTCAAATCCAATAGCACTAAATCAAAATGATTATTTTCAATAGTAGACATCACCTCATGACCATCTTCCAATAATGTCAATTCCACATTGTACTTGCTTAAGATATATTCTACCAATTTTAGATTTAGATGAACATCGTCAACTGCCAAAATTTTCGCACCACTTAATGACTCTTTATAATGTAAGAGACTTTCAGACTCAACACCTAAAAGTTGGTCATCTGTTTGAATTTGGTACGGTATCATAAATTCAAAAGTAGAGCCTAGCCCCACTTCACTTTCCACATTTAAAGTGCCACTTTGCATTTCAATCAATTGCTTAGTAATACTTAATCCTAGACCTGTCCCTTGTGCACTCATTGAAGCTCTTGTAGAAGCTTGTTCAAACGCATTAAAGATTTTTTTCAGGTCAGCTTCAGACATTCCAATTCCAGAATCTTTTACTTTCACATGTAATTCGCCTTGATTTTCGGCTATTGTATTAAATTTGACAAACACAGTTACTTGACCTTCGTTGGTGTATTTGATAGCATTATCTATAATATTTAAGAAAATCTGTCTCAGTCTTAAAACATCTCCAGATAAATATTCAGGCAGTTCGCCTTCAATTTCAAAGTGAGTGTCTAAACCTTTTTGTTTGGAATTATTTTCTACTATCAAACTGATTTCTTTCAAAAACACTGGCAAATTAAAATTGGTATTTTTCAAGATAAATTTCCCTGCATTTAATTTACTGTAATCTAAAATGTCATTTAAAATATACTTGAGATGTTGAGCCGATTTGTATATAATCTGTGTAATTTCTAGACGTTTATTATCATCTTTTTCTTTATCTAATTGCTCTGAGAAACCAATCACTGCGTTGAGTGGAGTTCTTAATTCATGGCTTACATTATATAGAAAAGTCTCTTTAGCTTTTGCAAATGATTCTATTTCTACATTCGCAGCTTTTAAAGCTTCTGTATAACTTTTGCTTTTTCTTATATAATATACTATTACAACTATTGCTCCTAACATTAGCAGTGAACCTAAAACACAGAATAAGAAAATTATTCTATAGGTTTTAGCTGTTAATTCGGACGCTTTTAAAGTGTTTTTTACTATTTGTTGCTTTTGTATTTCTTGAAGTTGAAAAATAAGAGATCGGATTTGAGCCATTACATCTCTATCTTCTTTTAATAATTTAAGCTCTTGTAATTTGATATCTTTCAACTCCGAAAGCTGATCAGATTTGACTTCTACTAATTCGCTTCCGATAGCTGTTTTCATCCTTTCCAAAACATTCTCAGGTTTGGCTGCAATTTTGGCTTCTTTTATTTTTTTTCTCTCTTCTTTTCCTTTAAATACCTTACCACTTTTCTCGATTTTTTTGTTGACTTCATTAGCTATTGCTAATTTTGAATTGATACGATTGAGCTCTTCTGTTACTCCTTCATTATTTCTCAACGCCAAGATAGATTCAAGAATACTCAGCTTTTGAGTCACCAACATTTCTAATGAATCTCCTAGATTGATACTATTTTTATCTTTTGAAGCATTTACCAATATAGAGTCCATTAAAGCATTGACATCGTTGACAGTATTTAAATAAGGCTCGAGATACACAATATCTCTAGTCAAATTGTAGGACTTTACACTACTTTCTGCATAAGAAAGATCGGAAGTAAGAGACTCTAATTGCAATAAATTCAAGTTGGGACTACTTGCCGTATTAATATTTTCAACTACTGCTTTAAGATTTGAAAAAGACAGAACAGCTGTACCTGCTATAAAGACGAAAACAAAAATGAGGACTGCAAAAATGAGTTGATCGAGTTTAATCTTATTCATATTTTATTTGGATGATACAAACTTACAAGTAATCTCGATTTCGTGGAGGCCTTTTCATATATTAATTTTACTAATCAATCATTGAAAAATAAATACCAATACGTTTCGTACTTTTGTATTTAACAATCAACCTATGCTTTTTACACTAATTGATGATCAAAAACTAATTACAGGAGCTTTAGAAATTCTTATTAAAGAAAATTTTGAAGAAGTAGAGATTTTGTCTTTCAATAGTGCCCAAGCATTTTTAGATGCTTTAGAAAATGGGACTCGACCGGACATCATATTTGTAGATATCATTATGCCAGAAATTAATGGCATCAAATTGATTGAAATCTGCAAGAAAAACTATAAAAACAAAATTAAAATCATTGCTCTTAGTTCCTTAAGAGACTCTTCTACGATTAAAAATGTATTGAATTTAGGAGTCAATGGATATTTATCCAAAGATATTGCACCTGAAGAATTGAAAATGGCTATACAAGAAGTTCTTGCAGGAAATATTTATATTGAAAAAAATCTTAGAAGCAGAACATTAACCAACCTCACTTCTGATGAAGATATTGTCCTTCAACTTACAGACAGAGAGCAAGAAGTTTTAAATGGTTTATGCAATGGTTTATCTATCAAAGAAATTGCAGCTCAATTATTTCTAAGCCATCATACAGTACAGTTTTATCACAAAAACATTATGAACAAATTCAAAATTCGTAAGAATACTGAATTAATTGTCTTTGCAATAAAACAAGGACTCTTTGTACCTAGCGATGATTTCTAATCTATCTATCTTCGTCTTTTAAATTCGCTCTTTTTTCTACTGGATTAGCATTGCGTTCAGCATATTGCTCTCTATTTTTATAAATATCTAGCGCACAAAAAATGGCTTCTCTAAAGGAGGATTCGTCTGCTAAATTTTTGCCAGCTATTTGTTCTGCTGTTCCATGATCAGGAGAAACTCTCACTACTTTCATTCCCGCAGTAAAGTTGGTGCCTTCGCCAATACATAAGGATTTGAATGGAATCAAGCCTTGATCGTGATACATTGCTAGTACTGCATCAAAAACCTCATATTCTCCATGTGCAAAGAAACCATCTGCTGGATAAGGTCCAAAAGCTAAAATTCCATTTTTACTCGCTGCTTTGATTGCGGGAGAAATAATTTCTGTTTCTTCAGAACCTATAAGTCCGTGATCGCCTGCATGAGGATTAAGACCAAGCACAGCAATACGAGGTTTATCTATACCGAAATCTACCATGAGAGATTGATTCATTAATTCTAATTTCTTGAGAATAGCTTCCTGAGTAATAAAAGTATGAATGTCCTTCACGGCTACATGCTCAGTGACTAAACCTACTTTGATATTCTCACTGACCATAAACATGAGCACTTCCTCACCTCCTAATTGATGTTGTAAATATGGAGTATGACCTGAAAATGGAAATTGCTCGCTATGAATAACATTTTTATTGATGGGTGCTGTAACCAACAAATCGACTGCACCACTTTTGAGTGCTTCAGTAGCACTTTCTAAAGATTTCAAAGCCAATTCACCGGTTTTCTCATTAAGTCTTCCTGGCTCTATTTGCACATCTTCTTCCCAACAGTTGATAATATTCAAACTATTATGGCTCAAATTATCCATATTTTTTACTGCACTATATTGAATCTTATCGATGTTGAGCACTTTACGATAAAAGGACAACACTTTAGAATTACCAAATAATACTGGAGTAAAAAGCTTATAAAGCCTATCGTCTGTGAAAGTTTTCAAAATAACTTCTGGACCAATACCAGCGATATCGCCTATACTAATCCCTACTTTTAACTTTTCATTTTTTGACATGAGCTATATAACTTTTAAAAAATTCTAACATAAATCGAACACCTGAACCTGTTCCTCCAACTGGTCTATAAGAAGATGCTGAGCTTAAAAAAGCTGGAGCAGCAATATCAAAATGCAACCAAGGATATTTTGTAAAATGCTGCAAAAACTTACCTGCCGTACTCGCACCTGCTAAAGGACCTCCTAAGTTACTCAAATCTGCAACTTCAGACTTTAATTGTTCAGCATAATCGTCCCATAACGGTAATTCTGCGATTCTCTCGTGTGTAGAATTCGCTGCTTCCAAAGCAATTTTTTTAATCTCATCTGATGCTGTTCCCATGTATGCAGCTCCACCTGTACCGATTGCTCTCATAGCAGCTCCTGTCAAAGTAGCAAAATCAAAAACAAATTCTGGATCAAATTGCTGAGCATATACTAAAGCATCTGCTAAGATTAACCTTCCTTCTGCATCAGTATTCAATACCTCCACCGTCGTTCCATCTGAAATCGTCAAGACATCTCCAGGGACAAACGCTTTTTCATTGATACGATTTTCTACTGCTGGCACTAAGGTGATAATATGTTGTGGCAATTTTTCTAATGCGGCTAAATAAGTAGATCCGAAGACAGCTGCAGCTCCACCCATATCACATTTCATAGCCATCATGCCATCTCCTACCTTAATAGAATATCCACCTGTGTCATATACTACACCTTTCCCTACTAATACAATAGGTTTTTTATTTATAGCATTTTCTGGTTTCCATTCTAATACTGTAAATGTAGGATCTAATTCACTTCCTTGATTCACGCCTAAAACTCCACCCATTTTTAATGAGCGAATAGCATCAATTCCTAGTTCTTTATAGTGTATTCCTGTTTCTTCAGCTATTGCTTTTGCAGACTCGCTGATTTCTTTAGCTTTTAAAGTAGAAAGTGGTTCATTGACAATATTTCTAGCATAAAAAACACTTTTGATAATACGATTCAATGTTTTCACCGCATCTTCCGTGAAGTTTTCTGTACTCACAAAAATCTTGTCTATTAAAGTAGTCGCTTTACTTTTATACTTATCAAATTTATAATTAGACAAAGCCAAACCTTCTACAAAAGCATAAGTCAATTCTTTAGAAAGTTCTGACTGAATGCTTATTTCTTTTAATTGAGCATCTGAAACCAATTTAAAAACCAAGTTTCCCAAACTTCTAACAGCTTCGGTATTTGTATGCTCATCCTTTTCTTGATTTGTGAAAAAAGGAGCAATAATGATTTCATTGCCATTTTCATCAATAGAAGTGAGTACTTTTAGATCTTTTGCAACTTTATTTTTAAGATTTTGTTGAATATTTGCACTTAACAACTGACTATCTGTGAGATGATTTGCATCAATCACTATTATTCTAGAAGCGGGAGAGGTATTTTTAAGACTTATCATTTAAAGGTGTATTAACTAATTTATAATCAATATTTTTGTCAAATATATTCAAAAAAATGCACAAGGTACAACCGAATAAAAGCTACGGTCAACATTTTTTAAAAGATATCACAGTCGTAGAACGTACGGTCGATATCATCAAAAACTTGTATGCAGGAACTCAAGTGATAGAAGTGGGTCCTGGTACTGGCGCATTGACATCTGCATTGATTCCTGAATTTATTGACAATTTGACTTGTATAGAAGTCGATGAAAGATGTGTAGAATTCCTATATGCTCATTATCCAGAGCTTCAAGGCAAAATTATTCACAAAGATTTTTTAGAAGTTGATTTGTCAGAAATATTAAAACCATCAGCTATTATTGTTGGAAATTTCCCTTATAATATTAGCTCTCAAATCGTATTTAAAATCATTGAATACAAAGAGCTCATTCCTGCAATGGTGGGAATGTTTCAAAAAGAAGTTGCTCATAGAATTGCTGCAAAACATGGAAATAAAGAATATGGAATTTTGAGTGTTTTGACTCAATTATATTATCATGCAGAAATAGCATTTGATATTCTTCCTACTGCTTTCAATCCTCCACCAAAAGTGATGTCTTCCGTTTTGGTCTTGACTAAAAGGACAGATGTACCAGAAGTGAATCATAAATTATTAGTTAAAATCGTCAAAGCTGGATTCAATCAGAGAAGAAAAATGCTAAGAAACGGATTGAGTCAAATTCTACCCAAGGAGTTGTTAACTGAAGAACTATTTCAGAAAAGAGCAGAACAATTATCCGTTCAAGATTTTGTGGATTTAACGAATAGAGTTTCTAAATTATCAGAATGAAGCCGAAAGTCCTCATCACTGCCAAAGAAGTACATGAAATCATAGAGGTTGGTCTTAAAAATTTAGGCTACGAAGTCATTCATCTTCCTGAACCAACTGAAAATGAATTATTAGAAATTATTGCTGAGTACGAAGGAATCATTGTTACGACTTATACTCAACTGAATCAAAAAGTTTTAAATCTCGCTGAACAATTAAAATTTATTGGAAGAGTAGGTTCAGGACTTGAAAATATTGATGTAGAATTTGCCAAACAGAAAGGAATAGTAGTCTTGAGCTCTCCCGAAGGGAATGCAAATGCTGTGGGAGAACATGCTTTAGGTCTTTTATTAAATGTAATGAATAAAATCTCTCAAGCTAACAAAGAAGTCAAAAATGGAATTTGGCAAAGAGAGGAAAATCGTGGCGAAGAGTTAGATGGCAAAACGGTCGGAATTATAGGACTCGGACATACAGGAAGTGCTTTTGCGAGAAAATTGAGAGGATTCGATGTGAAAGTTTTAGCGTATGACAAATTCAAAACCAATTACGCTACAGATTGGATACAAGAAGTGGAGTTAGACGAATTATTAGAAAAATCAGACGTCATCAGTCTTCACATTCCATTTTTAAAAGAGAACTATCATTTTATAGATCAAGAAAAGATTTCTAAAATGTCACAAAATCCTTATTTGATTCATACTTGTAGAGGAGAAGTCATCGATACAATATCAGTATTGGATGCTTTAAAATCTAATTCTATCAAAGGACTTGGAATCGATGTCTATGAAGACGAACCTTGGACAAAAGACAAACAAGTTTCATTGGAAATATACCAAGAACTTTTCTCCCTCGACCAAGTCCTTGCTACTCCACATATTGGTGGCTGGACGATAGAAAGTAAAATAAAACTCGCTCAAATTTTGATGGAGAAGATTGCGACGTGGAAAAATAGTTTATAAAACCACAACATAGTTTTTATTAGTTTTCTAATACAATTGAAGTCCATAAGGATGTCCTTTGGGCATTGCAGTAGTTTCATGTAGTTTAAAAGCTGAACTTTTATTGTACTGCTATTTATTTAAAATGTCAATAATCTACCTCAAAAATTTTAATTTATCCTATGTATCCTTGTGGTGAATAAAAATCTTAAACGCATATAAACATTGTTTTCAATGGTTTTTTAAAAACAGAACAACTTCTATTTTAAAAAGTAAATTTTATAAAACATCTCTAAAATTATAATGTAACGTTTTACGGATTTTATTTTATTACTTAAGAGCACAATTAATTTTCAAAACTTCTTATTTTATTTGAATTTAGACAAAACATAACATTATTTCTGCATGCTTATTTTATTGACATTTTAGCTTTTAACTATGTAACAAAATGCTTAAATTTTATTTTAAAATTCATTTATTTTATTTCATTTTTACACTATAATATAATATAATAATACTACATGAACTATCCGTATTTAAGTTTGATAAGAAATAAAAGATTAGAAAAAGGGCTTTCACAAGAGTATGTATCAAGTTATCTTGAAA
Source organism: Chitinophagales bacterium (assembly GCA_035515235.1). Lineage (GTDB taxonomy): Bacteria > Bacteroidota > Bacteroidia > Chitinophagales > JADIYW01 > JAMLHH01. The sequence continues at coordinate 907 of DATJBS010000040.1, read as the reverse complement.
TCTCTCAGAAGACATATTCCGATATAGAAAATGGACAAACTTTACTAAAGCGTCAATATATCATCAAGCTATCTGAAATATTGGATGTGCCACCTACAGAGCTGTGCATCATATCTGAACATTGCAATAGCTGTAAGTCTAAAAATGAGGAATTGATCCAATTGTTAAAAAAGAATGGCATTGAGATTTCACCTGAACTATTATAGCTACTTAGTACTAAAGGGTATAATTTAGAAGTTTGACCACTAAAATAATTATTTACTATCTAATATATTTGCTATTGTAAAACAGATGGATATCACATTAAAATCATTTACAACTAATGCATTAGAAGTCTCAGGTGCGCAATTGAGATGGATAGTCGCAACTTCATTCTGTATAAGAAGCCAAATAACGCAGCGTCCACTAAAACGAGATTTTAGAAACATTTATTAAAAATTTAAACAAACAAAAATGAAAACAATATTTTATATAGTTATCTTAACTCTAATGTTTACTTCTTGCCAAAAAGATAGTTTAATAAATACAGCTGATGAGATCAATCTAAATGAAGAAAAGATTATTGATGGATTAAAACGTTCTGTTAGTTATTTTAAAAAAGAACAAAATAAAAATTTAACAGCTAAAATTAGTATTGATTTAGAAGAAAAGTATAAAACTAATTTAGAGTACATGAATAGTGAAACTGGTTTAAATATAAGTTTTAATTCAGATGAATTTCAATCAATTTTAAAATCACTTAATGAGGACTTCGTAGAGAATGGTTAGCAACATTCAAGTTCTAAATGCAACTTTTGTTAGTAATAAAGATTGAAGATATTTAATAGGAGAAACAAATCCTAATCGTTTTCTTTCTCTGTTGTTGAGTTTGTTTTGAACAATTAGCATTTGTTCTTCTGTGATGTCA
>DATJBS010000039.1:0-38591 GCA_035515235.1 Chitinophagales bacterium | reverse complement strand
TTATACTTGGCTAGATATGACTTACAAGTATCATCATCTGGTAACTCTTTTATAAAGTTCATAAGGTTTTTACCTTCAAATTGTTCCATAACCCCTATATTTACGAACACTAAGTTACGGAAACTAACTTGCTAAGTCTATAATTGTTTTACCATTTTTTCAACGATTAAAATCGTGGGCTAAAAGAAAAACGGGAAACAATAAAATTGTTTCCCGTTTTCAATATTAAAAAAATCTATAAATTATATTCTTCTTGTGCCTCCGATTCTATATCCAACTGTTGTTTGAATAACAATATTGTGATATGCACTCGGCGGTGCTGTGAATTCTTTCACAAAAAAATCTGTCATTCCAGCATTGATTCTCATGTCGAAATTAATACCTGATTTCAATTCGTAATTACCTCCTACATTCAAACCGAAATCCCAATCTTTAATTTTGTCGCTTTCATTGAATGGCATAGTTCCTGTAACAGGTAAAGAATACTCTGGATTGTATTTATCGCCATAAGAGATATCTATTGCTGTTCCTGTCATTTCCTTTTTAAAATTATAGGCTACATATGTACCGAAAGACACCGACCACCCATTTCTAAAATGATAATTAGCAGTTATAGGCAGAGCAATATATTTATTATGAAACAATCCATTTTCTACTGTTGCTTTATCTAAGAATAATGTGTCAATTCTTGTACTGTTGACATTTCCATTGATATATTTTTCAACGTTTCCGATATACTCAAATTGGGAGTAAGGTGTATTGAACCTTGCTTTCATAGAATATGTCTCTGCACCAATCTGTACCGACCATTTTGGCGTAAACTTTAATGAATAAAACATGCCTATAGAAACTGCTGGCATAGGTAAACCGCTTGCGCCATCTGGAATAGCTCCGGCTGGAATTCCAAAAGATGCTCCGGCTCTAATGCCTGCGTCACTTCTAAATTTGTGATCCTTCGTCTTAGCATTTGCTACTGTCAAAAGAGGTAAGCAAATTAGCGCAACTATTAAAATTTTTAGACTTTTCATAACTTAAAATTTAAGTTTAATATGCTACAGACACCTCGTCAATAAACAATGTATTGCCTACTTGACCTTCAAATTTATCTCCTGCTTCACTAGAAGAGAAGTAAATCACAACGTTTTGAGGAATGTCTGAATTTTTATATTCTACATCAAATTCAAACTTGGTATACTCATCTTGTAAATCATAAAATAGTCTTCTTCCAAAGCCTATTGTATCTATCACACAATTTGCATCAATTTTAGTAACATAGCAATAAGCACTTGCACTATCTCCTGCTACTGGGTAATATTTATAATATCCACTGACTTTTTTTGGTCTTTTTACAAATGGCTTACCAAATTTTAAAGAGCTAAAAGGATCTTTTAAATCAATTTCGAAAACTCCTGATGCTATCGACCCTGCCACTAGAGTTCTTTTATCACCTACTTTACCTTCACTTGTTTTAATCATTGCGGCGTAATTACCACTATATGCACTATCTCCACCAACTCTAAATACAACAACTGGAACTTTTGCTAAAGTTCCCAAATCACCGGAACCATTATTTGGAGTTGCCCAAAAAGTTTGTGGTGAAGGATTATAATAAGTCTCAGAAGGACTTCCTGCACTCTTTCCAGAATACCATTCTTCAAAGTTTAAATTAGGAATATCTTGAAAAATTTCTCCCTTAGGTGCTGTCTTACAAACTTTAGAAGGTTCGTTTTTGGGTTCATCTTTTTTACATGCAAAGACACCAACGATAATGAATGCTGTTAAAACTATTGTGTTAAAATAACGATTGGTCATAATTTACTTTTACTTCACAAAATTAATGTAATATATCGATTCTTACCATACCTAAAAACGGTTACGCAATTTTGTCCACATTTATAAACATATAATTATCTTATAGCAATTGAATTTTTCTATTTTAGCAACTCAAAGAAAAATGATTAGATGTTAGATCTTTTTAAATATTGGTTGAAGTGGCGAATTCACATCCTCGTCTTCTGTAGTGTATCTATTTTGTTGAGTGTTATAATTACACTTCCAGCAATTATGAAGCCATATTACGTTTCCAAAATGACATTTTATCCTGCTAACCCTGCAGCGAATGATAGAACAGTAATGTTTAATGTGGGAAATGTGGTTGTGGACAACTTTGGGTCAAAAGATGACGTCAATCGCTTCCTTTCTATTGCAAATTCTAAAGAATTGAACAAGTTTATGGTGGACTCTTTCAAATTAAGAGAGCATTATAGAATTAAAGAGCCGGGTTATTATTATGTAGGTCGTGAATTTAGTGGAAATTATAAGGCCATCAAAAATGACTTAGGAGCTATCGAACTACAGATTTATGATACTGATCCAGAGTTAGCAGCGCTCATGGCCAAAACTGCCGTCAGCCAAATAGATAGAATTTACAGACAAATTTTATCTGAAAATAAAAAATCCACCTTCGAAGTCCTCAGCAATGAAGCAGAATGGGAAGGTAGAGCACTCAGAAAACTGGCAGATCAATTGGACTCTATGAAAAAAGAAGTCACTTATTATTACGATAAAGATGGAAATATTATTGGTGACGAGAATTTAAGAATGCTGGACAAAGAATTCCAAAACTTGAATACTTATGTCAGTACTTTATTTTCTATCTCTAATCAATATGGATTGAGTATGTCTGAAAAGTATCCTTCTATCTATGTAATTGAAGAAGCATCAGTCGCCGAGAAAAAGGCAAAACCCATCCGTTGGCTCATTGTTTTATGTACTGCTATCGGTTCTTTTGTGGTAGCAACCGCTGTAATCGTTTTCATTGAATTAATAGAGCATGTCAAACTATCCAATCCAAGACAGGATTAAGCAACATGCCCAACTGATTTTCTATGTTATAGGAGTCTTTCAACTTATCAGCTTATCATTAGCTCTTTGGTTTAAAGAATATTGGATTGCTTTTCTTCCTGTCACAGGAATACTCGCGCTTATTTTTACGATAAGACCGACTTGGTTATATTTTTTATTCGTAGCCATTCTTCCTTTTTCCTTCGAATATGAAATAGGTTCTTTTGGATTAGACTTGCCTTCTGAGCCTATGCTCGTAGGTTTAGCTTTTCTGAGTACATTGTGGCTGATTAAAAATTTTGACGAACAGTCCAAAAAAATCTTTTCTAATCCAATCGTGGTCAGTTTACTTCTGCACATGATTTGGATCTACTTTTGCATTCTTTTTTCCACTAATCTTCTCGTATCTGTCAAATATTCCCTCTCCAAGTCGTGGTATATTATGGGAAATCTTTTGGGAACCTATTGGATTATTAAGAATAGTGGACGATTACAAGTTATTTTATCAGTTTTAGTTTTCAGTACAGCGGCTACAGTTTTTATTGTAATGGTCGAGCATGGTATGTATGGATTTACATTCGAATCGATAGGTGCTGCCTGTAATCCATTGTATAGAAATCATGTCAATTATGGCGTATTTATGGTGATGGTTTTACCTTTTGCTTTTATCCTTAGATTACGTACTGAGCGACAAACCATTTACAGACTCATTATTGATTTAGTCATCATTCTGTTTCTGCTGGGCATATACTTCTCTTATACAAGAGGTGCTTGGTTAGCGCTTCCGGTGATGTTGGTGGTGATTATTAGTGTTCAGAGAAAACTGTTGAGATTTTTATTTCCTTTGGGTGTATTAGCAGGAATTTTATTTTTTGTATATCTGTCTAAAGATTATAAATACTTGAAGTATGCTCCCCAATATGAAAACACGATCTATCATGAAGATTTAGGAGATCATCTCTCTGCTACATTTGAAGGGAAAGATATGTCTACTATGGAAAGGTTTCATAGATGGATTGCAGCTTTTAGATTATACAAAGAACATCCTATTGTTGGAATTGGACCAAATACCTTTGTAGAGAAATACAAATCCTATACTTCGCCAAATTTTGAAACCTATATCAGCGAAAACGAAGAGAGATCTACTGTACATAATTATTTCATTCTGATATTGACGGAACAAGGCACAGTTGGTTTTATTATACTTCTTCTATTAGTAGGGTCTTATTTTATTTATGGAGAAAGGAAATATCATACCATTCAAGATCCTTATTTGCAAAAAATCTATCTGGCCTGCTTATTATGTGGCGCCTCTTTTTGGCTAAATAATTTATTCAGCGATTTACTAGAAGCTAATAAAGTCGCTCCTTTGTGGTTCTTTACGATAGCTTGGATGATGAGAATAGAGCAGTGGGACAATAAAAAACCGCCAACTCTATTAAGAATTGACGGTTAAAATGTGACTCCTAGAAATCTATTTCTTATCTAAATATTGATCAATTATATGGACAATATATTGTTTGTGTGCTTTTGTTGAAGCATCTCCAACAGTATTCGAAGCTAGTTTTTTAATCTTTAGTATTTCTGCAAACACAGCAGACTTAGAGATATTAGAATAGCTGCCCGTAGACATGATTTTAATCAACATCTCAGTATATTCTACTTGTAATTGTTGTCTTATAGAATTGACATTTCCAGCGATATCTTTTTTGTAAGTGATATCTGTCAAATCTGCTAACATTTGATTGATGTCGTATTGATTGCCATATAGCTTAGAATCCACCATTTTTTGGAGTGTATTCGTATGCAGTAATTGATTTAGTACTAATTTCTGAACATTTAAAATTCTTGAATGAATATTTGGCAATTCTGTTTCGCCTCTAAATTCATATCCTCTTCTTTGACTTTGAAGATAATTGTACAAGTCATATTCACTTTCAAATGCATTAGGTGCAAATGCATATTCTCCTAAATCTTTGATTGTACGTTTTTGAGTGGCAAGATCTACTGGCACAAATGGTATTAAAGTGTCTTGACCTGCATAGTTTCTATTGACAAAAACACCACCAATCCATCTAGTCAAAACTGTAAAATTGCTAGCATTTCTAGAAGAAAGAATGAGGTAAGCATTTTTTAGTTCTTGGTAAGACTGTCCTTCTTTAATGTATTTCGCTTTTAGTTTCCCAAAAGTCGCATTATTCATTTTGATTTGATTTTCCGCATACGTGATTGGATCACTTGTCATATCGTATAACATGGCTCTAGGATCAGTGCCCTTGCCAGGACTACGCATATCATCAGCATCATTAAAAAACAAGTTGTGTCTTTCTTTAGATTCAGATAAAATTTCTTTCAATCCTTCACTTTCTTGATCTTCTGCAAATTCTGTATAGCCATAGCGAATCGCCCATCTATCATACAATCCTGGAACAATAGAAAAGTACAATCCTTGATTTGCAGTATCTGGAGAAATATTGGCAATATTATAATCCATTACAGAACTAGATAAACCATAAGTATTTCCAAATTCTTTGTTTTGCCATTGCTCATTAGAAGCGTAATAACTTCCAGCAAAGTTGTGATTTAAACCCAATGTGTGACCTACTTCGTGTAAGACCAATTCCATCAAACATTGAATCATAAATGTATCTTTCTGAATGCTATCAAAATTATATGCATCCATGACCACTTTACCAAAGGAAAGATTTTCTCCTAAGTTAGCTCCTTGATTACAGAAATGATCTGAACCTATCATGTGATTATTTTCAGAGTTCACTGGTAATCCAGCTAGATCAAATATTTTTCCTTGTTTGTAACGGTTTGTCAAATAGATCCACTCCAACATAATGTCTGCACCTAAAATTTCACCAGTTCTTGGATTTGAGAAACTAGGTCCATATCCACCAAAAGGAGGTTTAGGTGATGCAGTCCAACGAAGTACATTATATCTAATATCTCCAGCATCCCATGTTGCTGTATCGGGTTGAGTTTTACAAACTACAGCATTTTTGAAACCAGCTTCTTCAAAAGCAATATTCCATCTTTCCACTGCATCTTTAATGATAGGTCTTAATGCAAGCGGTGTAGTATTTTCCATCCAATAGACTATCGGTTCTAGAGGCTCAGAGAGAACAGCATTTGAATCTTTTTTGACCAGATTCCATCTTTTGATTTTGTCTTTATAAGGAGTAACGCTAGTAGTAGTTTGGTCAGTAGACTGATCTAAAAAATATCCTACTCTTGGATCATCGTATCTAGGCTGATAATTATTGTCTGGCATTTCAATCAGAGAATGTCTCACTTTAATAGAAACATTTCTTGCATTGGTCACTGCGAGATGTCCATCATTTACTGGAGCGGAATTTTCAAATACATATTCTACCTCCACGTCTGTATTCTCAGGATAGTTTTTTAAGTTGATATACTTAGATTTTTTACTCGACAAGCTTCCTATTGAAAAGTCTGTCGGTGATGCTTTTGGATCCCTGCTAGGTTTGATTTGACTTAAAGTCTCTGATAAAAATACGCCATCAGCTTCTATCAAATATCTTGTGACAGTATTTCCCAAGCTATCCGTAGTATCTTTTGACATCGCCTGAATTTTCTCAGAAGACAAAATGGGTTGATTGATATTAGCTTGAGCTGCTCTAGCAATTTCAGAATTGGGATCGAAATAATAAGCCGTATTCTGTTCTATAATTTCAATCTTATCGAATACTCTTTCAAACTTGATGATCGTATTATTGGCATAAGCTCCTCTAAAATATCCTGCATCTACTACTCCGTCGAGGACATACATAAAGTATACATACTCTTTTCCTAATTGTGTTTCTGAGATTTCAATATAAGATTTCCCTGTCATTGAATCTTGATACATTGGGAATAAGCCTTCTAGTTTTTTGAGTTTTTCTGTGACTTCTTTGACGCTTTTAAACTCGTCTTTTTTCTCAGGAACGATGGTTACCTCAATAACTTTATCGCCTTTCTTTTTTTTACACTTCGCTTGAATATTTTCAGAAGCGACAATCGCTAAAACAAGTAGCAGGTATTTTATCATGAAAATTAGATTTAAAAATATTTACAAAATTCGTGATTTATGAGTTTGTAATAAGTTATAAATTCTTAAAACTTACTCCTCCTCATCTACTTCGTTCTTAAACTGTTCAATCTCTCTCCGATCTTTTTTGGTAGGGCGACCTACTCCTTTGTCTCTCACTTCGAAATCATATCTAAATGCAGAGCTCAATCTTTCCTTATCTTCAGGTGGAGTTAAATCTATATAACACTCTTGTGCTTGAGGCGCTCCAACACGTTTTTCGATAATTTTCTCTACTTTGACAGTATATTTAAACCCTATTTTTTGGAATATTACCGTCTGTCCTACTTGAACTTGAAATGAGGGTTTTACATTCTGACCTTCGACTTTGACTTTACCTGCCGAGCAAGCATCTGTTGCCATTGTTCTAGTTTTGAACCATCTTGTAGACCACAACCATTTATCAATTCTGGTTTTTATTAACTCTGACATTTTATAAATTTACTACCTTGTAAAAAATCTTCCTAATGAAAAAATTCCAATTCGCATTTTTCCTTTCTGTTGTTTTTATCCTACTTTCTAGTTGCTCTTCTCCAAAGAACGCACAAAATGGAGAAGATATTAAAAACTCTATTAAAGGTACGTGGAAAATTTATTATGAAACTTGTTGCGGTAGAACTTCTCAAACTACGTTTGGCGGCAATAAAACCTTAAAATTTAATACAAAAAAATCTACTTACGTCTATTCAGAGAACGAATCCGTCATACAAAAAGGACATTACGAGATTAAGATGGATGAAGAAATCGGCGACATGATTTATATGGATGACAATTTCCCTGCTATCATAAGAATGGAAGAGGGAAAATTATTCATCGACAAAGGTTATATGGATTTAAAAACGGAAGTCTTCCAAAGATAAATCCTACCTATTTATTGGATAATATCAAATCCTGTGAATTTCTGTAATACAGCAGGAATACGAATTCCTTCTTCTGTTTGATTGATTTCTAATAGTGCTGCTAATATCCTTGGCAATGCCATCGCACTTCCATTAAGAGTGTGCGCTAATATTTTCTTATTGTCAGCAGTTCTATATCTGAGTTTTAATCTATTTGCTTGGAAAGTTTCAAAATTCGATACAGAGCTCACTTCTAACCATCTTTCTTGCGCTACAGAGAATACTTCGAAGTCATAAGTCAATGCACTTGCAAAACTCATATCTCCACCACATAATCTAAGGATTCTATAAGGCAGTTCTAGCTTGTTCAATAATTGCTCTACGTGTTTACACATTTGATCTAGTGCAGCATAAGATTCATCAGGATGCTGAATTTGTACAATCTCTACTTTATCAAACTGATGTAATCGATTCAATCCTCTTACATCTTTACCATAAGATCCTGCTTCTCTTCTAAAACAAGGTGTATAACCTGTCATTTTAATCGGAAATTCTTTTTCTTCCAAAATCACATCTCTGTAGATATTGGTCAATGGAACTTCGGCAGTAGGAATTAAATATAAATTATCTGTTGTAGCGTGATACATTTGACCTTCTTTGTCTGGCAATTGCCCTGTGGCAAAAGCAGAGGCTTCGCTCACCATCAAAGGAACCATCATTTCAGTATATCCAGCTTCTGCAGCTTCTGCTAAAAAGAAATTAATCAATGCTCTTTGAAGAATTGCTCCTTTACCTCTATATACAGGAAAGCCCGGCCCAGTCAATTTAGTCCCTAATTCAAAATCTATGATTTGATATTTTTTAGCTAATTCCCAATGAGGAATCGAGTTTTTTGGAGCCGCTGGAATTTCTTTTACTTGAAAAACGACTTCATTATCTTCTGGAGTTTTTCCGCTAGGTACAATATCTGCAGGTAGATTAGGAAGTTGTACAAGATTCTCATACAAATCCGTTTCTATTTGTTGATGTGTCACTTCCAATCCTTCTAGCTCTACTTTAATTTCAGCAACTCTATTTTTAGTGCTTTCTGCTTTAGGATCTTTATTTTTTATTAGAAGACCAATTTCTTTGGACAATTTATTTCTTTCTGAAAGCAATAAGTCGATAGTAGATTGAGACGATTTTCTTTGTTCATCTAAAGCAATTACAACATCTACTAATTCTGGTTGAGGAAAATTCTTTATTGCCAATCTTGCTTTCACTGCAAGAGGATCAGATTTCAAAACTTCTAATAATAACATAAAACAAATTGAGCCACAAAGATAAGCATTCGTAATTTCTATTAATAATAGACTTCCATTTAAAAGTCAAAAAACACACCTTTGAACAAACGGTAAAAAGTAGAAGCTATATTGATGTAACTATGATGTTCAAATAGTTAGCTAACTTTAAAATCTTTTAAATTTTGGATTCTTATTGAATTTAAATAATCATTTATTTACAAGAAAAAGAACGATTAAATAGTAGAAGTTTGTAAAAAACAATTTAAAAAGTTATTTTTGATGATATAAAAAAAGTATTGCATCGTAATAAAAATATTTATTTCTTTGTACGACCAAAAGCTTTCAATAAAATTTTCACGAATATCTTTCCTTGAACAATTTAATCTAAGATCCAACTATTCGATTTGTGGTCTATAATTTCATTCAAAATACATGTACAAAATAGATGATTTAAAAGGGATGATCCTTCCCGAGCTAAAAGAAATAGCATTAGAACTTGGTATAAATAAAACGGTCATCTCTAGATCAAAAAAACAAGAACTTTTACAATTAATCACGAAAGGACAAGCAGATAGAGCTCCACAGGAGTCATCTGAAGACACCTCTATTGATTCCTCCAATGAGGAGCATGGCAATGATAATGATGAAAACAGCGATGCTAATGATGAAAAAAGAAAAAGAAATCGAATCATTAGAAAAGTAGCTGAACCTGTTGCTATTCAAACAAAAAACTACACTTCTAATATAGAAGCTTCAAGCTCTGTAGCCGTAGAAGCTCCAAAAACTTCCGCTCCAGAGTCTAAAATAGCAGAACCTCTTTTTGTAGAAGAATCTAAAATAGAAACTCCTCCAGGTATGCCAGAAATTCCTTCTAACATAGAATATAGAAAGAAAGGCAGAAGACCAAGAGAAGAGCATACTGTAACGACTACTCCTGACCTTTCTAATAAAATTATTGAGAAGGAAGAAAAGCCAAGCTCTAACGAACCTTTATTTGTAGAGAAGTCAACTCCTCTAGCTAAGAAGGAAACAATAATTACAGAAAGCACAACAGAAGCACCGGCAAGACATAAGCATCCAGAACGCCCGGATCGTCCAGAACGACCTGAACGTCCTGCTCAGCAAAAAGAACGTCCTGCAAGAACAGACAAGATGCCTTACCCTTTGAACAGAGAGAAAACTCAACCAACAGAAAGAGAGAAGCCTGTTCATCCACAACACAACCACGAAACTGAGAAAACACCAGCTGTAGTAGATATTTTTGCAGAATTAGATGCTAGTATCCAAGCAGAAGGTGTATTAGAAATTATTCCTGATGGATATGGTTTCTTAAGATCCGCAGATTATAATTATTTATCCTCTCCAGATGATGTCTATGTTTCTCCTTCTCAGATTAAAAATCAAGGACTAAAAACAGGTGATACTATTGTCTGTAGCGTAAGACCACCAAAAGAAGGTGAAAAGTATTTTGCTCTTCAAAAAGTAGACTCCATTAATGGAAAACTTCCTCATTTAATTAGAGATAGAATTCCTTTTGATTATTTGACTCCGCTTTTTCCTACTGAAAAATTGAATTTATTTTATGACCCCAATAATTATTCTACTAGGGTTGTAGATTTATTCACTCCAATAGGTAAAGGTCAGAGAGGAATGATCGTAGCTCAGCCTAAAGTGGGTAAAACGATGTTGTTAAAAGACATCGCTAATGCTATTGCAAAAAATCATCCTGAAGTATACCTCATCGTATTATTGATAGATGAAAGACCTGAAGAGGTGACAGATATGCAACGTAGCGTCAATGCAGAGGTTGTAGCTTCTACTTTTGATGAGCCTGCTGATCGTCACGTTAAAGTGTCTAGTATAGTTTTACAAAAAGCTAAAAGATTAGTAGAATGTGGGCATGATGTGGTGATTCTATTAGACTCTATCACGAGATTAGCAAGAGCTCACAATACGACAGCTCCTTCTAGCGGTAAAGTATTATCAGGGGGTGTGGAAGCGAATGCTTTACATAAACCAAAACAGTTCTTTGGTGCGGCAAGAAACATTGAAAACGGCGGTTCATTAACTATTATAGCTACTGCTTTGATAGATACAGGTTCTAAAATGGATGAAGTGATCTTTGAAGAATTTAAAGGTACTGGTAATATGGAACTATCATTAGATAGAAAAATTGCCAATAGAAGAATCTTCCCTGCGGTAGACCTTGTAGCTTCTTCTACTAGACGAGATGATCTATTATTAGATAAAGAAGCGCAACAGAAAATGTGGATTTTAAGAAATCATTTGGCAGATATGAATCCAGATGAAGCCATCCAATTCATTTTACAAAGAATGAGAGGCACAAAAAGCAATGAGGAATTCCTCATTACAATGAATAGATAACAATATATTTAAACGAAAGGGCTTGCTAAGATGAAAAAAAGCATATCTTTGCAGTCCTTGAAAAAATTTATACTATGAAAAGGACTTTTCAACCTTCGGTACGTAAGAGAAAAAATAAGCACGGCTTCAGAGCGCGTATGAAAACTAAAGGTGGCAGAGCTGTCATCAATGGTCGTAGAGCTAATGGTCGTAAAAAACTAAGCGTTTCTGACGAATTAAAATTAAAATAGTAGATCTGAAAAAGGAAAGGTCACATAGAAAAACTTTTCCTAGAAGTATACGCCTAAAAAGTGTCAAAGACATTGAAGCACTTTTTAGGCATCGCTTTTTTTTAAAAAGCGGGAATTTTAGATTGTATTATCTGAGACAGGATTTGACATCTTCCAAAGAGAGGATTCAATTCTTGGTCAGTGTATCTAAGAAGAATTTCCAACTGGCGGTAGACCGCAATCAGATCAAAAGGTGGATAAGAGAAGCTATCCGTTTAGAAAAATTCTTTCTCGAAGAATATCTATCTGTTTTGAACAATAGGTATATTTTTGCTGTAACGTATTTGGGGAATAGAAAACCAGATGCAGCAAAAGCTCGAAAAGAAGTACATCAATTATTCCAACAATGGATTCAATTAGATGAAAAAAATAAGACAAATAGCGATTCTTCCACTTCTTCTATTGATTAAGATATATCAATGGATAATTTCTCCTTTATTAGGACCTAATAAGTGTAGATATCAACCTACTTGTTCTCATTATGCTGCAGAAGCACTTCAAAAACACGGTTTGTTTAAAGGAGGCTTTTTAGCAACTAAACGAATCCTTTCCTGCCATCCTTGGGGAGGAAACGGATATGATCCTGTTCCGTAGGTAAAGACCGTAAATCCCGTCATTGCGAGGAACGAAGCAATCTCTTTAAGTAGTCAACTGACCGCAGACCACCGTATTTTAGACCTTTGACCAGAAGACTATAGACCGTAAAATCCCGTCATTGCGAGGAAAGAAGCAATCTCTTTAAGTAGTCAACTGACCGCAGACCGCCGTATTTATTAACTTTTATGTAGTTCAAATTTTTTATCATTAAGAGGATAAAATTAGCCGTCAGCTATATTTTACCTTCTTTTCCGCGATATCTGTGGGAGATAAAAAAGCCCGCTGATTTGAGCAGACTTTTAATCATTAAAAAGAAATTGCAAAAGTTACTCAAAACTCATCACTCGAAAACTCATCACTTTTAAACAAGGCTTCTATAGAATATCGTACTTTTAATTTTACATCTCTCCCCTTACTCCACAAACTTATACCATATCTTTAATCCTGCAATTTCTAAGGTTTTGGCTTTTGCATCGTGAATGTATGGAAAATCCTCTTCTGTAGTTTTGAAGAACTCTTTACTACCATCAGGGTCTTCGTTTTCATTAATACCCCCTTTATAATAATTGGTCGTTCTCTTAGATACGAGATGTGTACTTTTCTCTTCTAAAATATAAAACTGCGGGAGCCCGAAAGAAATGAGCCAATTCCCTTCACCAAGCTGGCTGAAATTTCGAGTGCTATCTAAAAAAAGCAAATCGAAATTTGTTATCCCATATCTATTTGAAAGCAGCAACTCTTCATTGACCAAACGCTTTAATTTCATAGGAACATCATCCGCTTTGTTGTACTGAAACGTAAAATCTGCTGTATAATAGTCAGGATCTGCCCAATAAAATAACGGGGTTTCTAACTTATCAGGTAATCCATTATCATTGTAGGATAATATTTCTGTAGCCAATCCTAAATACAACACAGAGGATGGGACAGGTGCATCTGGCGAGACTTCCAACATGACCGACTTCAATCTACCATCTGAGGCTCTGTTAATATCAATTCCATCCTGAGTGGTAAAATTCTGCGGTTCAATACTCAAATGACGGGTAGTAACCATAATATTTTCTATTCTGTTGCCCTGAAATTTTATGGTGGAATTATCCCAATATAAAGAGAATATTCGATTTTGCTCCGCATCGTTAGTCGCTTTTATTTGTTCAGGATTGTATTCGATTGTCGCTCTTCTAATCCCGTCATTCTCTATATAACTCAGACGGCCTTCTGTATCATAATGATATGTACACTCTCTTGCGTACATCAATGGAGGCGGATCTCCCAAAACGAAATAATCATGCCCTAAATATTGGACTTTCAGCACCCGGATATCTCTGTCCTCACCTTTGGGAATGTCAGGCTTTTCTACTGTATCTTTCTTGCAAGCACCCATCAACAGGAGTATGAGAGTTAAGAATATATATTGTATTTTAATTTTTTTCATGATTTGTATTTTTTTAAGTTAAGGATTGACATCTAATGTAGCACCTAATGAAACTTCAAAATTACCGTTGAATAATGAACGTTTGAGTATCTATATACGAATTACCCTGATACACTGCCACATACATTCCATTCGGCAATTTACTGACATCTATCTGCTTTTGGTGTCCATCCACCCTCAACGTCTGGTGGATTTTGCCGTCAGTACCGATTATCATTAGGTTTCCGGAAAGATATTCTGTCGATTGAATGGCGAATGTGTGGGATGTAGGATTGGGGTAAATCGTCCAGTCCAATTCCTTGCCGGAAGGGTAATTTTTTACAGAGGTGGTTTTTGCGCCATCCCAACTCCAGATAATGAAATTCTTACCCTCTTTGTCCGAGGCTCCGAACAATACCTCATTCCCTGCATTGATGATGGACAACAATCCCCAAGACCCTTCTACCATAGGGCTGTAAATTTCAAAATCAATATCTTTATAACTGTCGCTGACTAAAAAGTCAAGAAAAGTTGAGTGATAGCTCAAATCCTCACTGTTTCTTTCTTCGTGCCTGAAAACAGTGAGCCTTTCTCCTATATTCCAACATCTGTATTCGCGGTAACTCCATTGGTCGCCAATTGGGTCAATCGGATAATTCGCCAGATATTGTTTCACCTGATTACCCTCTATGCCTACCACGTTCAGATAACTGGAAACATCACTGTTTGATTCGGAATTTCGAACTATTTCTGTATATACCAGTACATCCTGATGCTCAAAGCGCACGGGTTGAATCGTATTAAACAAGGGTATTGCGTGTCTAAACGGCACATTATAGAATACTCCGGCAATATTATTGTTTATAAAATTTATTTTACCCAAGGGTTCAAAATCCTTTCCTTTTACTTCATAAATCTCTGATTGCACGGTCGTGTCCATATCACCCAACCAAAGTAACCTGCTATCTAATGAAAATAGCTTTGAATTGGTCAAAACTCCTTGATATCTCTCTGTTTTGGCCAAGCTTTTTATGAGTGTCGTACCACTTTTAGTACCGTCTGTTTTCCATATTCTGGTATTCCCCTCTGCATTCATAGCATAGGTTATTACAAGGGTGAAATAGCTGACATCGTTGTACACAATATATACATCGTCACCGTGTGCAAAATATTGGGTCGGTACGGATACGCATCCCTCTGTTACTCCATCGGTATCTCTCGTGTCTTCAATAATTGTGTCCACTTTATAGTTGGAAGTATTGAAAGCATACAATTTATCATGTGCCGACAGATAGATTTTCTCTTTGTGGTAAAAGGGGATTTGGTTTTCATAATTAGTGAATGATTCCCATCCCAAATCCTGTACCGACCAGACTTCCGACAAAGTGGAGTTATCAAATGCGAATAATTTGAATGCTTCCCGGCAATTTTTTGTTTCTACTATAAAGTTTTTTTCGGCAGCTTGCAATAGACCCATAAAGCCCGGACAGCCTGAGCGTATCAGCCGGATATTCTGTTCACCCGTTATCAGATGTGTGGCTAATAAATAATTACCTCCATCTCCGTCATGACTGCTTACAATGGTATAAATCCAACCACCTTCTTTCTGAAAATACCGAAGTCCGTGTTGCGGATTCATGTGATATTCATATGTATCAATCCAAAATTCCCGCCCTTGTTCATCGGTATAAGTAATATTTTTTGCCTCTTTGGTTTTCAGGTTATACACCCAGTCTGCCGAAGCACTGTAGCCATCCTTTTCATATTCTACTGTCAATCCCAAGTAATTATCATCTATCTGTTCAAAGTAGGTAATGTATGCCGTGTCGGTGTATCCCAATTCATCAGGGGTGATTTTGGGTTGTAATTCATTTGCATTCGTCAGTCCTGCCAACAAAGCAAAGAGCAGTAAGAGTTTGCTGAATAATTTCATAACTAAAAATTTAAGGGTTGATATCTAATGTAGAACCTAAAGGCACTTCAAAATTACTAGGAATCAAGACATATCCCGTTGCATCTAGGACAAGCGACACTCCGCTGTTGACCGCTGTATTCTGTGAATGGATGTTGCCACAATGAATGATATTGGTATTAATGCCCACTGTTTGGTTATCATAATATAAAATGCCGTTGCACGGTGTCGGGCAGACGGCAGGTACCAATACCTTTTTGGTAACCGGGATAACCACTCCGCCTCCATAATCCACAGAAGCTTTCACCCAGCCACTGCCTGTACTGAGGCTTTTATAAGAAATAGCAGGACCCGTAGTAGCACCTACAATTTGCAGATTAGGCGACACTGTCCATGTAATAGTCGCCCATGAGGGCGGATTGCTCACTGCGGCAGCTACTGTCCCACAAACAGAGTCAACAGTAATTATCGGAGACTCTATCAGCGTCTGGTCATCCGTCAGGCAAAAGTCAGTAGGCATATCCGGAAATACCGAGTAGGCATGGTTCGTCCACGCAGGATACCCCGGCTTACTCATCGCCCGCTTCATAAAGTAGGAAATATTGTCGAATACGATATCTCTCGTATTGTATTTGGAGGAGAGTGTGCCTTTTTGATATACATCCCAACCGCCTGCTACATTGACTAATGGATTGAGAGGTGAATGCCCCCCCCTGATAACCTGTCCGAAACCTATCTTACCGTGAGTGATTTTCAGCAAATTGTACAAGTATTTAGAACCGTAACCACGCGGATAACGAAAGGATTCCAAATTATTATACACAGTATCCAACACATTAACATATAATATATCAGGCAAAATCCATTGCACAACAAAGTACTTATAGCTTACTCTTCCTGTATCTTGGTGAATCAGCTCATCACAAGTGCCATGCATGAAGTTTACAGCCACCTGATTGGTATTGGCTGTATTATCAGTAAAAATATTACTATAGAAGCTCGCTCCTGCCATCGGAATAATTCCTTTGGGTTTGAGTATGGGATATCCTTCTGTCCGTAAAGGATCACTCGGCCCAATTGTTTTGATAGTGGTGGGGCTGCCTCCGCTACATTTGATAAATGATATAGAAGAGGGAATCTCATGAACGTCCAGAAATACGGAATATATCGTCAATACTGCTCCGGCACTGATGCCGGATATAAAGACGTTGTTGGTATCCACATAATTATCAGGGTCGGTGATAATATCCCTGAACTTCACCCTGAAATCCCTGAATGATTTCAGAGAAGCATGTTCCATCCTTGCCTTTGCCTCTGTGCCATTGAGGGAAGTACAACTATCGGCAGGCTTTACCAATAGTAATCTGTTTATCAAGTTCTTATTTGCCCCATCGATTTGGTAATCAATCCAAAAGACATTATAGCCTTCATTGGCTAGCTTAGTCGCTAATTTCAGGTTGGGGTGTGCTGCCAAATTCATATTGTCAGGATCTAATTCAGCCTGATTGTCCAACTTGGTAAATCCACCTCCAGAAAGCAAAAAGATAGTGGGTTTAAGTGTTTCATCGACTGACTTCATTGCTATGCCCCTATCATCTGCTTTTCGTGGCAGGAAGCTGCGAATGGTCATGTCTGTATACCATTCTGCCTTTCCTCCAGCATAACGGCGTACTTCCATGCCATTTTCCACTACAAGCTCATAAGGCGTAGCCTTGATGAACTGCGAGTCCACTTCTACGATGTAGCGGGGCTTATTCTGTATGCGTTCGTCCTGTGCCTCTGTATCCTTATACATGAGGCAGGCGGATAGCAACAATGCTATTAAATATAATTTTCTCATAGCTCACCTCCTTGTTAATTCGTTAAAATCATTTTCTTGGTAGCCACTTCTTTACCGTCACATATCAATGTATATAGATACATTCCCGCTTTCAGACTGCCCGCATCTACAGTAATACGACCTCTGCCTTTCTGTGAGATGGGATAGCTTCTGAGTTCTGCACCATTCAGGTTGTAAATATGAAGACTACTGTTTAAACAACTTTCAGGAATAGTATAAGCGATGGTTGTTTGCTGATGAAAAGGGTTAGGAGCATTTTGTTCCAGTGAGGCGTAACTTTCGCTTTCAATAAACTCTTCTGTGTTGTACACTCGGCTCATTGCTCCCATTTCATCGTTGAGATTGACGGAGCAGCATCCCTGTATTTGTTCCTGAAGTGTCTCTATCTGCTTGTTTTGTTCTTTTATCGCATCCACCAAATATGGAATTAGCCCAATATAATTAAGACTCAAGTAGCCCTGATCGTCCTTTGACACCAGATGAGGCAACACTTCATTGATTTCCTGCGCCAAAAAACCAGTCTGGTCTTTCAAAACTTCTGGTTTTTGTGTCGGATATCCGACACCTTCCGAAATGAACTTGGATGAAGATGACTGGTCATTGGCAGGTACGGTTAAGTCATAAATTTTAGGATTCAGCTGTAAGACAATACCCAGACTGTTTTGAATGTCTGCGATGTTCGACTTGAGTCGCTCATCTGATGAATTAGTGAAGCTATAGCATCTCAAACCGCCATTCACATCCAATCGATAAGAAGGTGTGCCTGTATTGATCCCTACATATCCCGTAGTATCTTTAATGAAGATCTTAAAATTACCATTGTTTACCGATGGATGCGGCTTCCATATATTAAATCCCTTATCCGTGTCAATTCCCCATTCGGCAGGGTCTGTAGGATAATTTGACGAACGTGTGAATTTTATCCCATCAGAATACGTTCCACCTGACTTGGGACCCATTAACATAAAACCATTCACATGAAGCCTTTCAGCCGGATTAGATGCCCCTATCCCAACATTTCCATTCGATATCACTTTTATCTGCGCATTTGCATAATGTCCTGTGCTGATAAAAAAGGTTAAAAAAACTAAAAACTTCACATTTGAAGATACAATCAAAAAATACTTGTTCATGATATAATAATTTTTATTTAACAAAATATAAATATTATTCGATAAAAAATAGTTATCTATATTTATTATTTTCAATACATTCGTTATTTAGAATGATACTAATTAGTGGAGTTTTGTGGGTATTTATCTCTCTGAGTTCAATTTTAGAGAAGATAAATGATTAAATTGGTGCGCTAATTTTTTGAATACATGACGAATACAAATTATCCTCATTTACTAAAACCTTTGGATTTGGGTTTTACCACTCTTAAAAATCGAACACTCATGGGTTCGATGCATACAGGTCTGGAAGAAGCCAAAGGTGGCTTTCAAAGACTTGCTGCTTTTTATGCTGAAAGAGCTAAAGGTGATGCGGGAATTATAATCACTGGCGGTGTTGCTCCCAATTGGGAAGGATGGGTAAAACCCTTTGCGGCTAGAATGACAAAAGCTAGCCACGTCAAAGAGCACCAAATCGTTACCAAAGCTGTTCATGATGCAGGTGGTAAAATCGCTATGCAAATATTACATACTGGCAGATATGCTTATCATCCATTGAGCGTAGCTCCTTCTAGAATACCTTCTCCTATTACTCCATTTGGCCCTAGAGAAATGACCGTATGGGATATCAAAAGAACCATCGAAGATTATACAAATGCGGCAAAGCTTGCTCAAAAAGCAGGGTATGATGGTGTAGAAATCATGGGTTCTGAAGGGTATTTAATCAATCAATTTATTGTAAAACATACCAATCATAGAACAGATGAGTGGGGTGGCTCTTATGAAAATCGAATTAAGTTTCCGATTCAAATCGTCCAAGAAGCAAGAAAAGCGGTAGGTGAAAATTTTATCATCATTTACAGACTTTCGATGATAGATTTAATAGAAGACGGTAGTACTTGGGAGGAAGTAGTACAATTAGCAAAGGCCATTGAAGCTGCAGGTGCAACTATCATCAATACTGGTATTGGATGGCATGAAGCTAGAATTCCTACTATTGCCACTCAAGTCCCTAGAGGAGCTTTCTCGTGGGTCACGAAAAAACTGAAAAGTGAAATCAGCATTCCACTTTGTACTAGTAACCGTATTAATGACCCTCAAGTAGCAGAAGATATTTTGGCGGATGGTCATGCAGATATGGTTTCTATGGCTAGACCATTTTTGGCAGATGCTTATTTTGTATCTAAAGCGGCAGCTGGAAAAGCGGATGAAATCAATACTTGTATCGCTTGTAATCAAGCTTGTTTAGATCATACCTTCAGTAATAAAATAGCTTCTTGCTTAGTCAATCCTAAAGCTTGTTTTGAAACTAAAATAATTGATTTACCTATTGATCAACCTAAGAAATTAGCAGTCGTAGGTTCCGGTCCTGCAGGAATGGAGTTTGCCACTTCAGCCGCTAGACGAGGACATGAGGTGACATTATTTGATAGCGCTAGTGAAATCGGAGGTCAGTTTAATTTGGCTAAAAATATTCCTGGTAAAGAAGAATTCCACCAAACTATTAGATATTTCAAAAAACAAATTGAACTCACAGGAGTAAAATTGGTTTTAAATAAGAGAGTTTCTGCTGAAGATTTAAAATCTTTTGACGAAGTCATCTTAGCTACTGGAATAGTTCCAAGAGTAATAAATATCGAAGGTGCTGATTTGAAAAAAGTCGTCAGCTATATCGATATCATTAAAGGAAATCACGTAGCAGGAAAGAAAGTAGCAGTGATTGGAGCTGGAGGAATCGGATTTGACGTTTCAGAATATTTATCTACCGAAGATCCTAAACATGCTCCTTCTATCCAAGAATGGTTAAAAGAATGGGGTATCGATCCAAATAATGAAGTTAGAGGTGGTATTGAAGGCATCCGTCCAGAAATCCCTACTTCTCAAAGAGAGATTGTTATGTTCCAAAGAACGGAAGGCAAAGTAGGTGCTAAATTGGGCAAAACTACTGGCTGGATTCATCGTACTAACTTAAAGAAGAAAAAAGTTAGAATGGTAGATGGCGTGGAATATTTGAAAATCGATGAAGAAGGATTACATTATAGAGATAAAGATCAATCTATTAAAGTTTTTCCGTGTGACACTGTCGTGGTTTGCGCCGGACAGCATTCTCAAAAAGAACTTGAAAATCCAATTTTAGCAATGGATATTCCTGTTCATTTAATTGGAGGAGCATCAGTCGCTGCAGAATTAGACGCAAAGAGAGCCATCGACCAAGCCGCAAGATTAGCAGCAATTATATAGAGTCCGTATACTTTAGATGAAGCTATTACTAAAGAAAAGTCAAATTTGATGGAAATGGGCTTCAAAAAAATTTAGTACGGTTTAATTTGTGCAATTTAGTGCGTTTTATTATTTTTTACCTGAGACATAGATTTTTACGAGATACAATAGAATGATAGTTTACGAACGTCCTACAACAGCAAGGAAATTATATCCATACCAAGAGGTTTATATTGAAAAAATATTTCAGCATCTTACAGATAATTCTGAAAGGCAAAATATCTTATTTCAGTTACCTACAGGTGGTGGCAAAACTGTCATTTTCGCTGAAATAGCAAGAAGATATATTAATGAGAGTGGCAAAAAAGTATTGATTTTAACTCATAGAATTGAGCTTTTAAAACAAACTGCTACCGCATTAGAAGAAGCGAATTTGCCTTCTAAGCTGATTATAAGCGAAGTGGGCGACCTAGAAGACCAACAAGAATACAAATGTTTCTTGGCAATGGTCGAAACGCTGAACAATCGTTTGAAATTAGACGAGTGTTATTTGCAAGATATCGACTTAGTAATTGTCGACGAGGCTCACTATAACTCTTTCAGAAAAATCTTTCACTATTTTAAAGACGTCATTATATTAGGAGTTACAGCTACTCCTTTAAGTTCAAATCAGCAATTACCTTTAAAGGATAATTACTCGACATTAATTATTGGTGATTCCATCAAAGAATTAATTGAAAAGGGATTCCTTAGTGCTGCAACTACTTATACTTACGATGTCCACTTAGGTGGCCTAAAAATAGGAATGGACGGAGATTATACCGTCAGTTCACTAGATAGAATATATAGCGCGTATGAAATGCAAGAAAGGCTAATATCTACTTATAGAGAAAAAGCTTTAGGCACCAAAACGCTTATTTTTAATAGTAGTATCGTTACTTCTAAGCAAGTAGGGAAACTATTTACAGATGCTGGGTTCGAAATCCGACATTTAGATAGCACCAATAATAAGCTAGAAAGAAGAGAAACTCTAGAATGGTTCAAGGCGACACCGAATGCCATTATTACTTCAGTAGGTATTTTGACTACGGGCTTTGACGAACCAACAGTAGAAACCATTATATTAAATAGAGCTACTCGCTCCTTGACGCTTTATCACCAAATGGTAGGTAGAGGAAGTCGTAAACTGGAGCATAAAAGCATGTTTAACATCATCGATTTAGGAAATAATGCTAGAAGATTAGGATTGTGGCAAGATTATATCGATTGGCAAGATGTTTTTGTAAATCCTGAAAGATTCTTAGAGCACCTTGTTGAAAGAGAAGATAGATTGGACAAAGGTTTGATGTATGTTCTACCAGAGGAAGTCAAAAATCATTTCCCTAAAACAGAGAATTTTGATTTTGACATGGAAGAAGAGTACTTCAAATTACTTACAAAAGGCTTGAAGACTATAGACGCCATCAATATCTCTGTCGACAATCACTCCGAAAGAATTTTGGAGAATGCTGAAGATATGTTTCATGGCTTAGATCTCTTGAATATTCTGCAAGATGAAGTTCGATATCGTTTAAGTGTCTACACCAATTGTATGGCAAAAAGCACGAAAAACTATTTCAATTGGATTCACGAAAATTATAACGAAGAAGTCAAACGTAGAATTAGAACATCTTTACCCATCAATTTTGAAGAAGAAGATTAATTCTTAGAGCAGATTGGTCAAATAATTTATACGGAGTCTCTTATTTATACTTTTCTACGATGATTTCACAGGCTTCATCGAGCATGGCATATACTTTTTCAAAACCATTGTCATCCCAATAAGGGTCGGGTACACTCTTGTTTTTATTGGGATCAATTTCGTTGAGGATTAATTTTATTTTTGGCTTTTCCTCTTCAGTTGCTAAGGATAGTAAATCATTGTAATTCTGAATATCCATAGCATAGATTAAATCGAAGATTTCATAATCTACACTTCTTACCTTTCTTGAAATCTGATCAGTAATATCGATATTATATTTAGAAGCGACTTCAATCGATCTACTATCGGGCTTACCTCCATCATGCCAACCGCTTGTACCTGCGGAATCGACCTCCCAATTCAAACCTTGCTTTTGAATTTTATTTTTTAATATCCCTTCAGCTAAAGGAGAGCGGCAGATATTGCCCAAGCAAACCATTAAAATTTTCATACAATTAATTAGCTGTAAATTACAAATCCGTATATTCATTTACAAATGAAAAACGTCTTATTCCTTTGCATTTATATTTTATGCATTTTTCCTGTCACAGGTCAAAACTCTGATGATAAAGAATATTCCCACTTATTCAATGGAACAGCATTTAAAATAACTCATTCAATCGAAAATGGTTCTTCTCCAAAAAAGGGAGACTACATCAAAATGTCCTTAGAGAAATATGACTCTGATGGTCAATTGATTTTTAGCACGGAGATGCTAGACGCTTCCAATGGTATAGAAATGATTTTAAATGAAAATCATATTGCTGGAGATATCATGGATGTATTTGCAAAATTAAAACCAGGAGAATCAGCTGAAGCTATTGTACCTATGTGGATTGCTGATAATGATGAAACACTGAAAGAATCCTCAGAGAACTATCGTTATCAAATTCATTTATACAGTTTTAAAACACCAGAAGAAAATAAACTTCAACAAGAAAAATTAATGGTCCAACTTCGAGCAGAGCAGAAATTATTATTTGATAGTATTAGTACTGCTTACTCCAAAGATTATAAAATTTACTACAAAAAAGACGGACTTTATATTCTAATTGATAAGAAATTAAAAATTAAAAAGAAAGATTTTATCCAAGCCAATCAAAAGGTGAAAGTGCACTATATACTTCATTTATTACCAGAAATGAAAGCATTGGATAATTCATATTTGAGAGAAATGCCTATTGAATTCACAGTAGGAAAACAACAAGTCATACAAGGTTGGGATCTAGCATTACAACAAATAAAACCAAAAATTAAAGCAATTATTTTAGTGCCATCTTGGCTAGGATATGGCTTTCAAGGTACGGGAAGAGAGATTGGACCCAACGCTCCGCTAATATTTAACATAGAGATATTGCAATGTAGCGATTAATTAATCCCTTTGTAACATTACTTACAAAAATCATTCCCCCAGATGAGAAATGTATTGCCTAACCTATTATTAGGGTTTGTAGCTATTGCTATTGGACTCACCTCTTGTGAAAAAGAAGAAATTACTTGTGTCAAGTGTATGCAGTTTAACGACAAAGATTTTGGACGTGTAGAAAATTGCGTCGGATATATCTATATCGATACTGAAGAAGATTTTAATAATCTAGCTATTGAACTAGAAAAAGCAGGTCATCGACTTACTTTTAGCGAAAACTGCGATTGGTAAAATGCTTAAATTTTTAAGTCAGATCTTTATCTAAATACTTGAAATCTACTGTAGCAATAGTTCTTATTTTGATATAGGACTTTGACTATGTACGTTCCATTGCTCCAATTCTCTGTAGAAATAGAATGGTTGTCTAGATAATTATTGACCTCATTAGAGTATACTTTTTGACCTGAATAATTCACTACGTCAATAGATATTATTCTTTGAGAATTATCTAATTGGGAGAGATGTATTTCGCCATCAGTTGGATTGGGGAAAATTATTTCTTGGCAATTGTCATATACGATAGCTTTCTCTCCTCCAATCTTAACCTCCTTTCCGGCAATCTGATACATACTATCTGCTTCTACTTGATAAAAGATACTTCTGTATCCATCTGGCCAAATTATTTCTATCGAATCTGCTTTGGTGAAATCGCCTGCTCCAAAGTGAATCGTTGGATCATTTTGAGCATAAGCATGATGTTCGCTCCCTTTTAATCTAATTTGCTTTTTATCTTTTAAGTAGCAGTTCACTACTGTTCCGATGGCCAATTTATTTCCTAAGCTTTCAGGATCAGTGATATTAAATTTAAACCAATGATTATCATTTCCTTTGTTTTGATACAAACGATAAGGTCCGTCATTAAAGTGTAGCGACCTTGCGCCTTCACCCACCTGACCTTCTCCATTTTCTACAAATACATCTAAAAATCCATCATTATTAAAATCCACAGTAGTAATAGTTCCTGATCTACCACCAAAAGCTGATTCGGCACCGAAATCAAGCTTTAAAGAAAACTTTCCTGTTCCATCGTTCTCATAATATCTATTCGGATAATTCACAGCTGAACCTTGACAAGAAATTAATAAATCGACATCCATATCATTATCAAAATCCGCAGCAACTACTGAAACTCCTGTAGAAAAATTCTGAGTATTAGTTAAGAAGCTAGGCACATCGAAGTATTCCCCATTTCCTGTATTGAGTAATAATCTATCAAGTGAAAGCAAATCTGAATTCTGAAATCCATACGTTTGAATATCGCGAATCGGTTTTGTAGAAGTGATTTTTATAGCAGATTGTAAATTATCTATTGGATCTGTATTGTAAATTTCCCATTTCTCTTCTGAAGTATTATAACCAATATTCACTCCTAGACAAATCAAACACAATGGGTAGAAGTTTTGATTTTCTACTTGAGAAGAACTGAGTGTAAAGACATCTGTCGATGGTTGATACGCATTTTTTCCTATCCTCCAATATTTTTTGGTTTCATCCATATAAGGATAAATCGAGGACTCGATAGTAATGTCTCCATCAGTTTTGAAGGATACTTTATTTTCATCGCTATAGCCTAATGCTCTTTGCTTAGCATATAGATATACTAATAAAGTAGTGTCTTCTTGTAGATAGGCTTCTGAAGAATAACGATTTGCTGTGATAAAAATATCTTGATGACCATCTCCATTAAAATCAGCAACTGCTACGTCGCGGATTCCAAATAATTTCTTTTCGTATAGCTTTTTAAAAGGGATTTGCGAGTAATCATAAATCTCTAATAAATCATTATTGTCAGTCACATTGATTAAATGCTGTACATTTTTCTGTCTTGATTGTATCAAAGAAGATGTGCGAATGGAATATTCGGAAAGCCCAATATCCGCTTTTCTTTCAAAAATTTCAGAACCTGGACGATACCTATATAATGAACTATTGTAAACTCCATCGTTTCTGCTAAAATTGACATTGAAGAAATCTGTGTATCCGTCTTTATTTTGATCAAAAAACAAAGATGCTCTACCTCTCCCTAATGAATCCAAAACTTGATATTCTGCGGCTCTGTTTTCAAATATAATTGTCCCTTCTTGATTGAGAAATAAAATATTTTCTTTACCCTCACTTCTACCCATATCTCCACCTAATTGGATATATACATCGGGATAGCCGTCATGATTGACATCTGCAAAAGTGACGCCGTGCATATCATAATATTTGAGATTACCTTGGTCGTCGAGTTTCTTGAAAAATGGAACTTCTATTGTTTTAAAGGTCCCATCTTTTTGATTCATGTATAAATTTGCTTTGCCATGACCTGTACAAAACAAGTCGGGATAACCATCTAAATTAATATCTGACCATGCATGCCCAAAAGAAACTCCATGATAATCAATTAGAGAAGCTGCAGTAACTTCTTTAAATATAGATCCTTCTTCCTCTGCAATTTTTGAAGTGTTTGACTTTTCTAATAACTGACCAAAAGAGGTATTCATCCAGACAAAATTGAAAAACAACAAAAATAAAATAACGGGGAATGGCTTCATATCAATTTCAAGATAGTAAAATTTAAAAACCTATTTTCAATTAATTCCAATAGTAAACTCTTCTTACTCTTCGAGAAATCTTAGTCAATAGCTCATAAGGTATTGTTCCAATTTTATCAGAACACTCTATGATAGAAATATTTTTTCCATAAACTTCCACCTCATCTCCTTCTTTTGCATCAGGAATATTCGTTACATCTGCCATGCACATATCCATACAAACGTTGCCAATAATTTTAGCTCTTTGACCATGGATATAAACTTCTCCGACGCCATTACTAAATCTTCGGTCATAACCATCAGCATAACCTATTGCAATAATAGCGACTTTAGCAATATAGTCGCGAGAACCTTTCCTTCCGTAACCTACTGTTTCTCCTTTTTGAATTTCTTTAATTTGAGAAATTGTGGTTTTTAAAGTGCCTATAATAGATAATTTAGACTGAATGGAATGTGCACTATCTACTCCATATAATCCTATTCCCAATCTTACGTAATCAAACTGAAACTCTGGAAATCTTACTATTCCTGATGAATTTAGAATATGTCGTTGGATAGAATAATCTAAAGCTTGAATAATTTTTTGACTGAGTTCTTCAAACTTTTCCAATTGGCTGTAAGTAAAATCGTCCATTTGTGGTTCGTCAGAAGCTGCCAAATGTGAAAAAACTGTCGCCACTTTAATGACATCTTGATCTAATAAAATTAAAATCAATTCGTCAATTTTATCTTCTTGGAAACCCAATCTATTCATTCCTGTTTCCACTTTTAAGTGAATAGGATAATAGCTGTTATAACTATTAGTTTCTAGATAATAAATGAATGCATTCAGTAGATTCAAATGATAGATTTCTGGCTCTAATTGATACTCCACCATCTTATTAAAATCCTGAATAGATGGATTCATCACCATGATTCGAGTAGTGATCCCACTTTCTCTCAGCTGAATTCCTTCATCTACATAGGCCACTGCAAGATAATCCACTCCTTTGTCTTCTAACATGGTAGCAATTTCACCACTTCCACTTCCATAAGAAAATGCTTTCACCATTGGAATAATTCCTGTGTCTTTATTGAGTAATCCTTTGAAAACATCAAAATTATCTGAAAGCGCATTCAAGTCTATTTCCAAAACTGTTCTATGAGATTGCCCTAAGAGCTGATAAGTGACTCTCTCAAATTGATACTGTCTAGCGCCTTTGATTAGAATCATTTCTCGGTCAAAATCTATTCCACTGAGTTGATCGAGTAAATCTTCTGTGCTTGGAAAACAATGCAATTCAATTTTTAATTGACTCCATCTGCTATAATATTTTAGAAATAACTTTCCGACGGCAATGACTTTTTGAAATTTATTGAACCGAATCAATCGTATCAATTCATCAATCAGCTGAATATCATTCATTCCCGATTGGTCAAAAGCAGAAATAATCAATGTCTTTTTCTTTCTACTTTCTTGCTGCCTAAAAAACTCCAAAGCAGCTTCTAATGACAATAAATCTGCACTATAACTATCATCTATAATCATGCAATCGTTGAGACCATATTTCAACTCTAGTCTCATTGGTAAAATTCTCAATGTAGAAATCTTATCATTGATTGCAGCAGGTTCAAAACCCAAATCCAACATCGTGACGATACAATGCAAACAGTCTTCTACATAAGCCTTGTCAGTAAAGGGAATATGGAATGTATTTATCGTATTAGTCGTATGAATTTCTACAATGGTATGATTTTGAATGATGTTTTGTTGAGCAATATGATAATCAAAATCTTTGCTAGATCCCCAAGACACTTTATTCATCTCTTCCGGTATTCTAGAAGTGATCAATTTGTAATCTCCACAATAAATAAGCTTGGAACTGTTCTTGAATAATTTTAGCTTCTCGTCAATTTTTTCTTCGTAATTCTCAAATCCGGCATCATGCGCTGGTCCAATATTCGTAAAAATTCCAATAGAAGGTTGAATCATTTTCTCCAAATTTTCCATTTCATTTGTAGTAGAAATTCCTGCTTCAAAAATTCCAATATTGTGATGAGCTTCTAAATGCAATAAAGAAAGCGCGACTCCCATTTGAGAGTTATAGCTTTTGGGACTTCTGCATACATCGTATTCTGGGCTGAGCATTTGATAAAGCCATTCTTTGACAATAGTTTTTCCATTGCTACCAGTGATTCCGATGACAGGAATATTAAATTGACTTCTGTGAAATTCAGCAAGTTTTTGAAGTGCTTTAAGTGCATCTTCTACAATGATAAAAGTAGCATCTGGGAACAATTCAACTCGTGCATTTTGAACAATAAAATTTCTAACACCCTTAATATATGCGTCTGAAATATATTGATGTCCGTCTTTATTTTTTCCGGGCAATGCAACAAAAAGCGTATAGTATGGGTTGAGAATTCTTCTAGAATCCGTACCTACTAGCTGTATAAAAGATTTGGAAGTTTTGCCTGTTATATTACCATTGATAATTTGAGCAACCTCTTTTACTGTATATTCCCGCAAATTGAAAAATTTAAATGGATGGAGAAATTAAGACGGAATTATTGTTCTTTTTGTGGTTTTTCTATATTTTGATAAGAATACATTGATATAATCACTTGTAAAATAAGGATAATGCACATCGTTAAAAAGGAAAATAGAAAATCATTTCTACCATTTAAGATTGCGAGAAATGTTTTGAAAAATAGAGGGAGTACAAAGATTAATGAAAATAATGTTCCTAATAATTGTAACCAATAAGCTTGTTGATTTCTAAGTATCATGAGCAAATAAGCGATAAGAGTCATGCCAATTCCAATACTTAATAAAATATTCGTCCAACTCCAATCTCCGCTTTTGTACACAGAGATATTAAGAAACGCCATCATTAGTGCACATAATAAAGTTGCAACAGGAACGAATACCGACATATGAGCTTTTATTTATTCAAATAGATTCAAGTTATCACTTTTCGCTAACAATCGAAAGCTCATTCTATGATGAGGGGTTACGCCAAATTCTTTGATAGCTGCTCGATGTGCTTTGGTTGGATAACCTTTGTTTTTTGACCAAAAGTATTGAGGAAACTCTTCTGCCAATTGATGCATATATTTATCTCTAAATGTTTTGGCTAAAATAGAAGCTGCTGCAATTTGAGTGAATTTACTATCCCCTTTGACTACACAGTGATGTCCAATTTCTGGGTAAGGAGCAAATCTATTTCCGTCAATAATTAACCATTCTGGTATCACTTTCATTTGGTCGATAGCTCGATGCATGGCTAGAAAAGAAGCTTTCAAAATATTGATTTCATCGATTTCTTGATGACTGACTATTCCAATACCATAAGCAATAGCATTAGATATAATATCTTCTTTTAATTGCACTCTATCTGACTCTTTGACCTGCTTGGAATCATTCAGAATAGGATGATAATAATCTTCAGGCAAAATGACAGCGGCGGCAACTACTGGACCGGCAAGACAGCCTCTTCCTGCTTCGTCACATCCGCAAATCAGTTTATCTTCTAGTTTGTAAAATTCTGGCACTTATTATTCTTTCGGAGCCTCTGAGACATCTTCATGAGGCTCAGGAGCTGGTGAAGATGTAGGAGTAGGTTTAGGAGCAGAGTCTTTTTTAATTCTACTTTCTAATTGTTGAATAGTTTTTTTGATATCAGCTACCTTAACTTCCTTCTCGTCGATTCTATTTTGAATAATTTGCAACAAGCCACCCCATTCACTACCCGAATTTTTTCCTTTAGTATAATGAGCAAGTTTTTCTTTTTGAGAAGACATGCTTTCTCTATCATTTTCTAAAGAGTTGTTCAAGCTTTTTAGAATTCTACGAAGATTCTCTAAACGGTCTTTAGTATGAGTGACATTTTGTGTTTTCTTGTAAGATTTTAGGGCTTGATATATTTCATCTATTTTATCAAACAGAGGTTTTTTAACTTGGAATCTTATTGGAGCAGTTTTGATTTCTGCTTGTATTGCTCTAAGTTTTTCATGAATTTGAGGCCACTCCTCAGGATAAATTAGTTGAGTCTTAAGGTGATCTAATTCTTTCTCAAATTTCTTAGTCAGTTCTTTAGTTTGAGATTTCTCTTTATCGTAAGATTTTTTCTTGTGCGCTTTAAGTATATCGAAAGTTTCGTTGACTTCAGCTTTTAGAAGTTCAGCTTGCTCCCAAACTAAATCTTGAGCTTTAAGCATTTCAGAGTATTTCTGCCAAAGTTCTTGTGTTTTATCCCACTGCTCTTGTTTAAATTCTAGAGTGGAAGAGACTAATGTTTTGTGAAAAACGATTTCCTCTTTACAGACTTTAAATAGTTTAGAACTCATCAAAAGTTTACCCCATGCGAGTTGGGCTCTTTGAATAAATTCCGGTTTGTCTACTCTAATATCTCTAGGTAGAATACTATCGCTATAGGCATCAATATGCCATATTAAATCACTTTCCGGAAAATTAAATGGAGTTCCATTTTTCCATGCGAAGAGTTGATCCTGTAGATTCTTGTCTACTATCTCTTTGGGAAATGCATGAATTTTAACCTGATTTTCTTCTTCGACTAAATAGATCGCTAAAAGTGCTTTTCTATCAGCTCCGATATATCCCCACAATACTAAATGTTGTTGCATAACTACTTGAATACTATAAAAATTGGCACAGTCAAATGACTGTGCCAAGGTAAATATTTAATTCCTAATACTAATTAATTGATGTTACTTCTTTTATTTTTCACTGCGTCAATAATTTGCTTTTGCAAATCAATTTGTTGGCTTTTAGTGTTTTGCTCTTCTTCATTTTTAATGATGTCTTGCTCTCTTTGAGCAATAGTTGTCCTGCTTTTTTCAATAGACTTGATAGAAGAAGAATAGTCGCTTTTTAGTTTTTTCAATTGAGATTCAAATGATTTCAAAGATTTCTCTTCTGTTTTCACTTGACCGTCTAACATTTTTTTTGCCGTAGCATCTGTCGCGCCCATTACATTTCTTTTCTCTCTAGCTGACAAAAGAATTTGTTGTTGAAGTGAGATTTGTTGCTCTTTTGTTTTTTGGTCAATTTCATTTTTAGCAATTGCTAATTCTTGCTTATTGATATTGTCTTTATTATTTAAAATATCTTTATGGTAGCTTTCATTATTTTTTGTCAATGTTTTGAACTCTGACTCTAATTTTTTAAGCTGTTTTTCTTCTGCTTTGATATCATCACTTACTTTAGAAACTAATTGAGTTCTTGCAAAATCTATTAATTCTTTTTCCATAGCTTGAAACGCTTGCGGATGTCCTGCTGAAGACAAAAATGTTCCACCTAAATCTACATATGTTTGTAGAGTCACACCGTCCTTGTTGGGTGATAATATAGTGTACATATCCACTGTGTTTTCACTGACATTACTCAACATTACATTATCTTGAAAAATTTCTGTGCTTTTTTTCGAAGAAACATATTTCCCTTTATTAGATTTTGTCCATTTAGATAAGGAAGATTGGATAGATTTTAAATCCACTTCTGGGATTGTAATTTCTAATCCAGTTTGTTGACCTTGACTGAAAGTTCCTTCTATTTCATTCACCACGAAATCACTTTGCTGTGCGAACGCAGCTCCAACTGTAAGAACTAATACATTTAGAATAATGGTAATTTTTTTAAACATCTTTTTAATTTTATACAAAAGTAAATAAACAATACATAACTCTAGTGAGCTTCTAGCCAATTATCACCAATTCCCATTCCAATCTCTATCGGAACATTCAATTTTAACGCATTCTTCATCTCCAGCTCCACTATTTCTTTCAATTGCTCGGCTTCATCCTTGAATGTATCAAATAATAACTCATCATGAACTTGCAATATCATCTGAGATTTGAACTTGTTTTTCTCCATTTTCTCGTTAATATTAATCATCGCTAACTTAATCATATCGGCTGCAGATCCTTGAATAGGAGCATTGATTGCATTTCGTTCTGCAAAACTTCTTACAGTAAAGTTTCCAGAACTAATATCTCTCAAATATCTTTTGCGTCCGTATAAAGTTTGAACAAAACCATTCTTTTTAGCTGAAGCAATGGATTCATCCATATACTTTTTAATTCCAGGATATTTTTCAAAATATTGCTCAATTAAATGACCAGCTTCTGTTCTTGGTATGCCTAATCTTTGGCCTAATCCGAATGGAGAGATACCGTAGATGATACCAAAATTCACCATTTTAGCATTTCTACGCATAGTGCTATCTACACTTTCTAGATCCACTCCATAAACGTTAGCTGCAGTAGCTGCGTGAATATCCAAACCTTGCTCAAAAGCTTCCACCATTTTGGAATCTTCGCTGAGTGATGCAATAATTCTTAACTCTATCTGAGAATAATCCGCAGAAAGAATTACTCTATTTTCACCTCTTGCAATAAAGGCTCTTCTAATTTCTTTTCCTCTTTCAGTTTTAATTGGAATATTCTGCAAATTAGGATTCGTAGAACTTAATCTTCCCGTCGCTGCTATAGTTTGATTAAAAGTAGTATGAACTAAACCTGTACGAGGATTGACAATATTAGGTAAGGCATCTATATAGGTAGATTTTAACTTAGTCAATTCGCGATAGTCTAAAATCTTATGGACAATCGGTTGTTCTTCTGCCAATTTTTGCAAAGTTTCCTCATTGGTAGAGTACTGTCCAGTTTTAGTTTTCTTTCCTTGATAAGGGATTTTCATAAAATCAAAAAGCACTTCACCTAATTGTTTTGGAGAATCCATGTTGAAAGAAGTTCCTGACATCTCAAAAATCTCTTGTTGAGCTGTTAAGATTTCTTCAGAAAATACATTAGAATAATCTTTTAAAAATTTGACATCAATAGCTACTCCGTTTTGTTCCATTTTTGTTAAGACCGGAATTAAAGGAACTTCTATTTCTTGGAATAATTTATCAATTCCTTTCTCTTTTAATTCAGGTGCTAATTTTTGATACAATTGTAAAGTGACATCAGCATCTTCAGCGGCATATTCTTTGACTTTATCGACATCGATATCAGACATACTCAATTGCTTTGGTCCTTTTTTACCAATCAATTCTTGGATAGGAACGGGAGTATAATTCAAATATGTTTCAGATAAGAAGTCCATATTGTGCTTAGTCTCCGGATCTATCAAATAGTGAGCTATCATGGTATCAAATAAAGGCTTGGCCACTTGAATATTTTGTTGAGCCAAAACCAATAAATCATATTTGATATTTTGTCCGATTTTCAAAATTTTTGGATCGTTTAGATATTCATTTAATATGGTAATGAATTTCTTTTTGTCTACTTGTTCCCACGGGATATAATAAGCTTGATGCGCTTCAGAACTAATAGATATGCCTACTAAATCACAATTCAATGGATCCAAACCTGTGGTTTCTGTATCTATGGATAAAACGCCTTTAGTTTTTGCTGCTTCTAAAATTTTAATTAATTCTTCTTCTTTATCAATCAACTGATAATCATGCTCCGTATTTAGAATAGTTGCCGCTTCTGAATATTCTACATTTTCAGTATTGCTATCTCCACCAAACAATGACATTTGGCCAGAATTATCTGGTTTTTTAAGAATAGAATAAGTCTCTCCTAAAATTCGCTTACCCAGAGTACGAAATTCTAAGTCTGCGAAAATTTCAGAAAGCACTTCTTTATTTGGTTCGTTTAATTCATACTCCTCTTTATTAAATTCAATAGGAGCATCAATAACAATGGTGGCTAATTTTTTAGAGATAAAAGCATTTTCTTGACAAGAGGCCAATTTGTCTTTCAAAGAACCTTTGATGCTTTCTAAATTCTCATAGATATTTTCAATAGATCCAAATTCTTTAATCAATTTTTTGGCTGTCTTTTCACCCACTCCTTTGACTCCTGGGATATTATCTGCAGAGTCTCCCCACAATCCTAAAATATCTATGACTTTTAAAGGGTCATCTATTTCCCATTTTTCACAAATTTCACTGACACCCAAAATTTCATAAGGTCTTCCCATGTAAGGCGGCTTATATACTGAGATGTCTTTGGTGACTAATTGATGCATATCTTTGTCAGGCGTCACCATATACACATGAATATCATGCAATTCAGCTTGACGGGCTATGGTACCAATTAAGTCATCTGCTTCATAGCCGTTGACTTCGAGTATTGGAATATTAAAGCCTTCAATAATAGACTTAATATATGGAATGCTCGTTTTGATATCTTCTGGAGTCTCTTCTCTATGTGCTTTGTAAAAATCGTATTCTACTTGGCGATCTGTCACATGTGCGGCATCAAAAGCACAAGCTAAATATGTAGGCTTTTTATTACTGATGATATCATGTAATGTACTTGTAAATCCAGAAATCGCGGAGACATTCAACCCTTTGGAATTTATCAAAGGATTTTTACTCATTGCAAAATAAGCTCTAAATATAAGGGCGTAAGAATCAAATATATATAAAGTAGGTTGGCTCATTTCGTTTCTTTAAGCGCTAAAGATAATGAAACGAGTAGCAGTCTCCTAAAGTAATTTACTGCTTATCTGAAGAATTAGATTTTGCTATTTTTCGAGCTTTTGTCAATTCATCA
Source organism: Chitinophagales bacterium (assembly GCA_035515235.1). Lineage (GTDB taxonomy): Bacteria > Bacteroidota > Bacteroidia > Chitinophagales > JADIYW01 > JAMLHH01. The sequence goes on along the minus strand of DATJBS010000039.1, from coordinate 3,505 downwards.
AAACTTTTGATTGCAGAATTTACTTGAGATATTTTATCATGATTTAATGAATAAAATATTCTTTTACCATCTCTTTTAGTTACTACGATATTACTATCTCTTAAAACTTTTAAATGCTGTGAGGTGATAGACTGCTCAAGGTTTAGAGTTTTATAAATCTCATTAACATTAACTACTTCTAAATCATTGATTAATGATATGATTCTTAATCTTAAATCGTGAGAGATAGACCTTAAGACCTCATATCCTTCGTCTAATTGATTTTGGTTAAAATTTACTTCTTTCATATTTAACTGTATTTACTTATATATTAAAATATCTAAACTGTATATATATTACAAATATATTAAAAAAGGTCTTAGCAAATGAATACTAAGACCTTTTTTTAAAAGAATAATTTTTTTAACCTACTAGTTCTCTCAAAAGAGTAAAGATTTCAGCGATTCTATCCTTATCGATTGAATAATAGATGAATTTACCGTCTCTAATTGTAGTAACAACTCCGGCACGTCTTAAAAGTGCAAGGTGCTGAGAAGCCACTGATTGTTCTAATCTTAGTTTTACATAGATTTCAGTAACTGTCAAGCGACCGTGCTCATCTAATAACTTTACAATTTGTTGTCTTAATTCATGATTTACTGCTCTAAGCACTAAAACTGATTTTCTAAGAACGTTTTGATCGAATTTAACTAGCTCAGCTGTTTTTTTTGCTGATGTTGTTTTAGAATCCATAGCTGTCATAATTTTTAATTGTTATATATCTTGATAAAGCTTTTCCCTTTCACCTTATCAAGTAATTAATATATTAATGGCAAAAGTATCAAATTGTTTATTTGCAAGTATTAAAATATTATAAAAAAACATGGTATACCTTATTTACTCGACGAGTGGAACTTTTTATAATATCTAGGTTCATAATATGCAATATCTTCAAATTGATTTTTGAAATATTTTTCATGAGCTGAAGTGATCATGTATTTCGCTTCCAAAGTTATATTATTCAAATAAATAATAAAAGGGTTTTCTTGTAATAGTATGTTAAATTTATTTAATTCGTGTCCAAAAATAACTATTCGGTAATTTTGACTCCATTTTTCAATGAGTGCTTGATCTATCGTCAAGCATTGAGGTTCAAGAATATATTCATTTTGCTCATTTAGAATTGCAGTGAAAGCATCCATTCTTCTAGCATCTATCATCGGAATATATCTATCAAATTTAGATCCACATACTTCTTCTAATTTAGATTTCATGGTGATAAAAGTCTCCACATGGATTAAAGGGATTCTCAGTGCGTAAGCTAGACCTTTTGCCACGGCAACTCCAATTCTCAAACCCGTATAAGATCCAGGACCTCCACTGATAGCTATAGCATTTAAATCCTTGAATGTAATCTCTGAATTTGTGATGACCTCTTCTATTAACAGATTAATTCTATCTGCAGTTCGGTTTTTTTCACTTTCTAAGGCTTGATAAATGAAGTCGCTTCCTCTACTAAGAGCAACAGAACAAAACCCAGAAGATGTTTCAATACATAAAAAATATGGTAGATTCATTTTATTGAGTCACTGTCAACATTTTATTATATTCTGACTGATCTTTAAGTATCTCCATCGCTTTTGATACTTCATTGTCATATTTCAACTCTACTTTTATTTTACCTTTTTGATATTGGTATCTGCTCGCTATTTCTGATTCTAATAAAGCTTTGATTTGAGTTTTATGTTTAACGACATCTTGATTTTTATCGTGTTTCATATTTGATTTCAATACGTCTAAAGCATCTGAAATTCCAGAATAATAAGATTCATCTTTTGCTGTTTCAATTAAACTACTCAACATATCTTCAGTTTTGGTCGTATAATCATATTCTTTGTCAGCAATAAATTCTATAAATTGATTGAACTCGTCGTCGCTTAAAGAAAAGATTTTATTGGAATCTAATTTTGGATGAGCATTTCTATAAATATTAGCATATTTGAAATACAAGTCTTTTGTGTATAACGAGATAGATATTGGCGCAAAGACTTCTTCTTCTAATTTTAAATCCGGCTCTATTCCTGCTCCATCTTTAACTGGCCTTCCTGATTTTGTATAAAATACTTTTCTTAATGAATCTGCTATAATTGGAGCTTTGCCTTCATTGTCTCTATTGGAGTAATCGATTGCTTGGATACATCTTCCACTAGGAATATAATATTTATAAGCAGTCACTTTCAATCTTGCTTTGTAAGGCAAAGGTCTAGGAATTTGAACCAATCCTTTACCGAAAGTTCTTTGACCTATTACTAAACCTCTGTCGTAATCTTGTATCACTCCTGATACGATTTCAGAAGCAGAAGCAGAACCTTCGTTGATCAATACTATTAGTGGAGTTTCCGTATCTATGGCTTTGCTATTGGTCATATACTTCTTATTGACATCTTGAACTTTCCCTCTAGTCTCCACGACTTCCATTCCTTTGTCAATAAAAATATTACAGATTCCTACAGCTTCTTGAAGTAAACCTCCTGGATTATTTCTTAGATCTAAAACGATACCTTTTAACGTGTTTTTTGATTTTAAATCTTTCAATGCATTCGCAACATTTAAGCTTGCATCTTCTGTAAACTGATCCAATCGAATATAGCCTATATCATCTTTTAAGATGCCGTAGTAAGGAACATTCCCGATATTGATTTGCTCTCTATTAAATGTGAAAGTCAAAGTATCACTAGTAATAGCTCTATTTATTTTTAAAGTAACTGGCGTATTAGGTTGGCCAAGTAAAAGCTGACGGATATCCTCAGACTTTTTGTTGTTAGCACTTTTACCATCTATTTCTAAAATAATATCTCCAGATAATAATCCTGCTTTTTGTGCTGGAGAGCCTTCATAAGGTTGTCTTACGAATACGTTACCATCTTTTTCACCTATAATAGCTCCGATCCCACCATATTTTCCTGTAGTCTGAAATTCATAATCGTCGATATCTGAAGAAGGAATATAATTAGTATAAGGATCTAGTTCTTCTAACATTCCATCTATTGCAGATTTCATGACGATATTTGGATCTAAATCATCTACATAATAACTATTGAGCTCTCTATATAAAGAGGTAAATATTTCGATATTCTTAGCTAATTCAGCATATCTATCTTCTTTAGTTTTAGCCAAGTTGATATTGCTATTTGCAGAGACCTCTACTTGGAATAGAATTATAAAAACTAAAACTATACTTGCGATAAACTTATTATTCATATCTATTTTTTCACTTGATTATTTCAAATTTAGATATTAATTGTCAACTAATGGGCAAATAATATTCTTACATATGATGACTTAACTTTAATTAATACTCAAAAGGACTTTCTCTGATTTTAAGTCATTGTTGTCCGGAATAAAAAGAGTAGCCGATTAAGGCTACTCAAAAATATCGTACTTTTGTAATTACTACAAAACATTAGAACGATGACTAAAAGTAACTATTTTTCTACAAAGTGTGTTTTCGGACAGCTGATTTCTT